>CBERPN010000242.1:0-6986 GCA_965524675.1 uncultured bacterium | reverse complement strand
CTGCACTCCGTGCAGGCCGTTCAGGTCACGGAGACCGCCGCAGCGCACCGGCTGGAGCTTGAGCGTCCCGAGCGCTGTAAGGCGCAGGGCGCCAGCCCGCAGCCTGAGCCCGGCGGCCTGCGTGACCGGAGAACGCCAGCAAGCAACGCGAAGCGCCGGAGCCGAAGGCGGAGAAAAGCGATCTAGCAGCCCGCCGCGCTAGCAAGGGCGAGTTCACAAAGCCAAGAGACATAGCGAAGCGCCGGAGCCGAAGGCGGAGAAAAGCGATCTAGTAGCCCGCCGCGCTAGCAAGGGCGAGTTCACAAAGCCAAGAGACATAGCGAAGCGCCGGAGCCGAAGGCGGAGAAAAGGAAATAGTGTCACAGGCTCTATCTACTCTGGCTGTATGGCTAGACACATCGAACTCGGCAACTGGGGCGAAGAGGTTGCAGCGCGTGCCTACGAGCGGCGCGGCTACCAGATACTCGCCAGGAACTGGCGGTGCAGTTCGGGCGAGCTAGATCTTATTGCTCGCAAGGGCCGCCAGATTGTAATCGTCGAGGTCAAGACTCGACGCACTGCAAACTTCGGGCATCCGCTAGAGGCGGTAACCGAAGCCAAACAGCAGCGGATTCATCGCTTGGCCAGCCAGTGGCGGACCGAAAACAGCATCAGGTCCCGCAGGTTCAGGTTCGACGTGGCATCAGTACTGGCCGGAAAAGTGGAAATCTATTCGGGCGTGTTTTGAGCCCGGGCGTTAGCGGTCGCGCTTTTCCTTGATCTTGGCCTTCTTGCCCACGCGGTCGCGCAGGTAGTACAGCTTGGCGCGTCGTACATCGCCGCGGGTTGAGACCTCAATCTTTTCGATGATTGGTGAATGCACCGGCAGTGTGCGCTCGACTCCGACGCCGAAACTTACCTTGCGAACGGTGAAGGTCTCGCGAATTCCCCCACCTTGGCGGCGAATAACAACACCCTCGAACAGCTGGGTTCGCTCGCGGCTACCTTCGACCACCCGTATGTGGACCTTCAACGTGTCTCCGGGCGAGAAGTCGGGCACGTCGTCGCGCAAACTCGCTTGGTCGATAGCATCGGTGAGGTTCATGAAAGCGCTCCGTAAGCAGCGAAGAAGAGGCCAACGCTGGCCAGCGACTTAGCATAGGACCCTTAAGCATGGTTCCCATCAATGGGGCAAGAATTAGTGGTCGAACTCGCTAAGAAGCTGCTCGTCTTCTGGACTCAGACCACCCATGACCTCGATGAGGTCGGGCCGACTCTGCAGCGTTCGCAACAAAGACTGGGCACGACGCCAGCGCTGGATAAGGCCGTGGTTACCCGACCGCAGCACTGCGGGTACCTCAAGACCACGAAAGCTAGCCGGGCGGGTGTACTGGGGGTATTCGAGCAAGCCATTCGAGAAACTCTCGTCCTCGACCGAGGTTGAGTTTCCGAGCACCCCTGGCCGTAGTCGCGCCACCGCCTCGATCACCACTAGCGCAGCCGCCTCGCCACCGGCCAACACCACGTCGCCTATCGATATCTCGTCGTCGCAAAGCTCTGTGCGAATCCGTTCGTCGATTCCCTCGTAGCGGCCGCACAGCAGCGAAAACCCGTCGAGCGTGGCTAACTCCTTAGCCATGTCTTGATCGAAGGTTCGTCCTGCCGGGCCGAGGTAAAACAGCGGACGCGGAGCGTCCGAGGCCTCGACTGCGTCGAATACTGGCTCGGGCATCAGGATCATCCCCGCTCCCCCGCCAAAGGGAGAGTCGTCGACGGTGCGGTGCACATCGCTGGTGTGAGATCGCAGGTCGTGGGCATTGACCATCAACAGTGATTTCTCGATGGCTCGGCCCAACAAACTCTGAGCCACATAGTCGCTAATCATCGCGGGGAAAATCGAAAAGACATCGATCTGAAGTGTGCTGTCAGAAGCCATCGAACAACCCCTCTGGCGCGTCGACTATGACCTCGCTGCCCGGCGTGTGAGAGGTGATAAACAGCACCGGCACCAATATGCCCGTGTCGGTAACCAATAGATCGCTTGCCGGGTTCTCTTGCACCGACTCGACGACACCACGGTCGGTTCCGTTCGCTTCGATTAGTCGACAGCCAATGAGTTCGTGCACCCACAACTCGTCGGGGTCTTCGACTGCTTCGGCTTGAAGCACAAGGCCCCGTAGCTCATCGGCGCGCTCACGGCTTTCGACATCGCGAAACGACACGATGAATCGATCCTGGTGCACCCGCGAGGCTTTGACCACTAGGTCGCCTTGCTCGGTTCGAAGCACACTTCCGACCGCGACCCGATCGTCGCGGGTGGTGGTTAGTACCACTAGCAGATCGCCGCGCAAACCGTGCGGCTTTGTGATCCGACCCACCTCAAGAAAGTGAGGGGCGGAGGGCTCAGTCATGGGCCCGGTGGATGCTCAGTCGAGAAACTCGACGTCGACCTCGGCGCCATCGCGCACTGCAGCGGCTCGAACCACGGTTCGAATCGCGGTGGCGACTCGGCCGCGTTTACCAATGACTCGACCCATGTCGCCAGCTGCGACGCTGACCTCGAGGGTCGGTCGGTCTCCGGAGTTGTTGACACTTACCTCGACCTCGTCGGGGTTCTCGACTATCGACTTGGTGAGATAGGTCAGGACGCTCTGAGCGGTGGGCGCACCAGCACCGCCCGCTTGTTCGGTGTCATTGTCTTCGGTTGTGTCTTCGGTTGTGTCTTCGCTCATTCTTCTTCGCTTTCGGCTACAGCGCTAGCAGTGGAAGTGTCCTCTGCCGCATCGTCGCCACTGGCGCTAGCGGCCAATGTGACCACAGGTCGCGGCGCTTCCCCGGTATGGACTTCCCATGCACCAGAGATTTTTAGCAACTTCTCGACACGCTCGGTGGGCTGTGCCCCGTTGGCGAGCCACTTCACCGCCTTGTCGTTGTCGATCTTGATAACCGATGGATCCTGACGGGGCTCGTAGGTTCCGATGATTTCGATGAATCGACCGTTGCGGGGCGAGCGGCTGTCGGCGGCTACGACGCGATACGTCGGCTGCTTCTTCTTGCCCATGCGCATTAGGCGGAGCTTTACTGCCAAGACTTCGTCACTTCCTTGAAGAGGCGTGGCGGAAACGATTCGATCGTGCCACTACCAAGATGTATGAGCGCGGCCGACCGGCCGAGCGAAGAGAACAGTCTGCCCGAAGATGGTCAGAAAACAGGCCTTGGAGGCGGATTTTTCTCGACGGATTCACATCCGGCGACCTTTGAGTGGTTACTCAGCTTCTAGCTTGTTCTCGTTTAGATCGGGCAGTCCCTGAAAACCGGGCATCGCTTCAAGCTCGGCGAGGTTGGGCAGCGCAAGCGCATCTCTAGGAATCTTGGCCCCACCCTTAGCGGTGGTGCGACCGCCTTTGCGTGCGCCACCCTTCTTGCCCTTCTTGCCCTTGTTTCGATTGCTTCGCTTCTTGGTTCCGAAGCCACCCATCTGCTTCATCATCTTGCGCATCTGCTTGAACTGATCGATTAGTTGGCTGACTTCCGCAGGCGAGGTTCCTGAACCTGCAGCGATGCGGGTCCGGCGCGATCCGTCGATAATTTCAGGGCTGGCGCGCTCGGTTGACGTCATCGAATAGATAATGGCTTCGATTCGACCAACTTCCTTGTCGCCGATCTCTACATCTTTGACCTCTTTGGGGATTCCCGGCATCATCGAAATCAAATTTCCGATGGGCCCCATTTTCTTGATCTGTTGCATCTGTACGAGAAAGTCGTCGAGGGTGAAGTTGCCTTCGAGAAGCTTGGCTGCGGCGGCCTCAGCTTCATCGGTTTCAAAGACTTCTTCGGCCTTTTCGATCAGGGTCATCACGTCGCCCATACCCAGAATTCGCTGGGCCAAACGGTCGGGATGGAACTGGTCGAAGTCTTCGAGCCTCTCGCCGGTGGAGGCGAAGGCTATGGGCCTGCCCACAACCTCTTTGACCGACAAGGCCGCACCGCCGCGCGCATCGCCATCGAGTTTGGTAAGGATGACGCCATCGAGTTCGAGGGTTTGGTGAAAGCTCTCGGCAACCGTCACGGCGTCTTGGCCGGTCATGGCGTCGACCACCAAGAAGGTGTACGTGGGCGAGATCGCTTCGCTGATCTGGCGGACCTCGTCCATTAGCTCGGCGTCGATGGCCAAGCGTCCGGCAGTGTCGCAAATAACCACGTCGCGACCCAGCGCCTTAGCCTCCACCAATCCAGCCGCGGCAACCGCCACCGGGTCGGTCGGCTCACTGAAGACCGGTACATCGATCTGGCCGCCAAGAGTTCGTAACTGCTCAACCGCCGCCGGACGCTGAAGGTCGGCTCCGACCAACAGTGGGTTTCGGCCTTGCTTCTTAAACCATGCGGCAAGCTTCGCCGAGTTAGTGGTTTTGCCCGAGCCTTGCAGGCCAGCCATCAACACAACCGTCGGCGGCTTGCTAGCTGGGATCACCTTCATGGTTTCGCCACCGAGGCTCACGGTGAGCTCCTCCATGACAATCTTGATGACCTGCTGGCTTGGGTTCAGCGACTTTGAGATCTCCTCACCGACCGCCCGTTCGCGGATCCGACCCTGGAGGTTCTTCACAACCTCAAAGTTCACGTCGGCTTCGAGTAATGCGAGCCGGATCTCGCGCAGGATTTCGTCGACGTCGTCCTCGGACAGGCGTCCTTTGCCCCGCATCCGTGAAAAGATGCCGTCGAATCGGTCGGAGAGCGTCTCGAACATAGACAACGATCCTATGGGGTATAGAGATAGGTGAAACGATTTGCCACGCGATCGCCAAGAAATCCTTGCAAAGCTGTCGAAATTGCGGCACTCAATTCGACTTAGAGATGAAACCTACAACGAAGAGGATTATTCAAATGAAGTATGCATGTCTGATCTACGCCGACGAGAACAACCCCGAAGCTAGTCCCGAACCCGGATCGGCCGCCTTTGAGCCAATAATGGCTGGCTACTTCCAGTTCGGGAACGACGCTGGCGACAAGATTGAGGCGGGTGAAGCTCTGAGCCCAACCAACACGGCTACGTCGGTTCGAGTCCGCGACGGCGAGATCACAACCACCGACGGGCCATTCGCCGAAACCAAAGAACACCTCGGCGGCTTTTACGTACTCGAATGCGCCGACCTCGACGAGGCGATCGCGTTGGCTGCAAAGATTCCCCATGCCGCTTTGGGCACGATCGAGGTGCGGCCGGTAATCGAGTTCGATTGACCCTTTCGCAGGATCCGCTCGACCCGATCGAAGCGGCCGTTCGACGGGAGTGGCCACGCGTTGTGGCCACTCTCGTGGGAAGCCTTGGAGACCTGACGATGGCCGAAGATGCTGCCCAAGATGCCGTCGAAGCCGCTATTAAACAATGGCCACTCGAGGGAGTTCCCGATCGGCCGGGCGCATGGATCACAACCGTTGCCCGCCGTCGAGCGATCGACAACCTTCGACGACAAAGAGTCGGCAGAGACAAAGCTGCGGAGAATGCACGACTGCTCGAACGCTTGATTAAGCGCGATCCCCACGAGGCTGCACTGACCGAGACAGCGCTGCGCGACGATCAGCTTCGCTTAATCTTTGGCTGCTGTCACCCAGCGTTGTCGATCGAGGCCCAGGTCGCGCTGACACTGCGATGTGTGTGCGGGCTACGAACACAAGAAATTGCGCGCGCTCTACTCACCACTCCCGCCACCATGGGTCAAAGGATCAGTCGCGCCAAGAACAAGATCTCAACGGCCGCAATCCCTTTCGTGATTCCGGTCGATTCCGAACTGCTGCAACGAACCTCAGCGGTTCGCCACATCATCTATCTGATCTTCAACGAGGCCTACCTAGCAACCTCCGGCGAAGAACTGAGCCGAGCCGATCTAGCCGAAGAGGCGCTCAGACTGGGGCGGCTGCTGACCCGGTTGCTGCCTGATGACCCAGAGTTGTTGGGGCTCTTGTCGCTGATGTGCCTTTCACACGCTCGCCGTCGCGCTCGCACTTCTGCGGCAGGCGACTTAGTGCTGTTGGCCGATCAAGACCATTCCAAATGGGACGACATGTTGCTTGTAGAAGGCCGGACAGCACTGGAGTCCGCAATGCGACTAAGACCTATTGGGCCGTTTCAGCTTCAGGCAGCGATTGCCGAACTCCATACGAGCGGATCTCAAACGGGCGGAACCGATTGGCCCCAGATCATCAAACTCTATGACCGGTTGGTCGACCTTCAGCCATCACCCGTTGCAAAGCTCAACAGGATCGTCGCAATCAGTATGACCCTCGGCCCTCTGTCCGCCATCGACGAACTAATGCCGTTAGCCGCCGAGCTTTCGCAGTACCAGTATTTCCACAGCACTCTTGCTGACTTTCATCGCCAGCTAGAACAATTCTCCACAGCAATCCCGCACTACGAGCAAGCGCTGAGCCTCACCTCGCTCGAACCTGAGCGTCGCTTCTTGCTAGGACGGATCTCGCAGTGTCGGCGCGGTGACACCGGGGATAGCCATTAGTACAGCGGAAAGGGTTTCACTGTTGGCCTTTAGCAAGCCGCTGAGCAAAAAATCGGTGTTGACAGCATCTTTGCCACCCTCGTCGGCCGCGTCGATCGCATTGGAAAGCGCTGCTTTGGCGTTTGGCGAGAACGGAAGTGTCTCGCCATCGACAGCACGGGTCAGCGGATAGCGACCCTGTACCTCGACAACCGCTCGGCGGGCAGCGTCTAGCGGTATTCCCTGGGCGGCCAGGCGCTGGCCAGCCACGCCCGGGTCGCGCAGCAAGGCGAGAAAGAGGTGCTCGCTACCGCAACGCTGATGACCGAGAAATCGGCTCTCTTCTTGGGCCACCGCCAAGACGCGACGAGTCCCGTCGCTGAACCGTTCAATCATGAGAGCCAACGGTACAATAAGAACCGAAGAATCACGAATAGTAGTGATATTTACTGAAACGTATTGACGACGTTATCGGCATAGAATCTAGCCGCTACAAAGCCGAATTTTGGGTTGTGCCCG
>CBERPN010000241.1:0-7035 GCA_965524675.1 uncultured bacterium | reverse complement strand
GCCCGGCCACTCGCCGTGTCCCCCTGGGAAGACATTACGAAAGTCGTCGAGGATGATGCCGTTGCCGTCGGTAGCCTTGCCGCGATACGGATTTACGACGCGGTTGCGGTTGTGGTGTGACCGGTTTCCGGCGATCACGATCTGGTAGCGCCCTTCGAAATCTCCTAGGCTTCTATCTGGTTTGAAGACCGAGATTCCCGAGCCCTGCTCGGCGCCCCAGAATGAGTTTCGTGCGACTTCGTTACCGACGATTTCGATGTTGTTTGAGTGGTTGACAGCGATGCCGCCAACCGAAAAATTGTGGACATTCGTATTGACGATCCGGACATGATGGGTCTGCAGCACAAGAATTCCGGTCCGGGTGGTGTCGTCAACCTTGCGGGCGCGAGAACGCCCCACCACCTCGACATCACAGATCTGCACATACGGAACCCGAACGTCGACGCCAAGATGGCCGCGCGCCCGAATTCGCGGCTTGAAGCCGTCTGCGGCCCGTACGGTGATCCAGTTCTTAGGCTGGCCAGCGGTCCCGCTGTTCATACTAATGGCGCGCAGGCGCCGATTGGTGGCGATCTGGATGTCGTCACCTGGCTGGCGCGAGCGTATGGCATTGCTCAACTCGTCGTTACTTCGCACAATGACGTCGCGCCCGGGTGATCGAGCGATGTCGCAGCCGTAGGCGTCGACTTTGTCTTGGGCGCCCGCAGCGGTTGGGGTCACTTGGGCCAACAACGATGAGAACAGCGCGAGTACGACCAGCACGACAGTATGTATTGGTAAGTATCGTGCCGATTCGTGCATCTTCGTCCAGAGGGTAGCAGTGAGGTCTGAGATTCCAGTCGGCAGACAACTAGGTGACTCAACCCGAACCTCGCGGATCGAACGTTCGCTGACTTGCTCCGTCCGCAGGGGATCGCGGGGAGCTAGCTTGTTTAGGTGTTCATGCCCCGTCACCGGATCGGCAACCTCCGGCCGGCGTTAGCCGGGGTGGGTCTTTTGGCAGCCTCGTGCTCATCGATCGTCGCTTCGCCCGAGTCGAACGGGTTGGTCGAGTCGAGTAGTTCCACAACAGCGAGTACAGCAGCGCCGACAACCGTTGCCACCACAACCACAATTGCGCGTCCAGCGGTGACCACGGGTGCGCAGCGCCTCGTCAGTTCGAACTTCGCGGCACTCGATGGCCAACGGGTGGGCCTTATCGCCAACCAAGCTTCGCTGGTTGGACCCGATCACGTTATCGATCTATTTGCGGCCGCTAGCGTCGTCGATCTCGTTGCGATTTTCGCCCCCGAGCATGGGGTCAGGGGCAAGGGCGCAGCGGGTGAGGAACTCGGCGACACGGTCGACTTGGTCACGGGCGTTCCAATTTTGAGTCTCTATGGAGAGTTCCGTCAGCCCACAGATGAGCAGTTAGCCAACATCGACGTTTTGGTTTACGACCTTCAAGATGCCGGAGCGCGCTTCTACACCTACATCTCGACAATGGGGCTAGCGATGCAGTCGGCTGCGCGCACTAACACCCGCTTTGTGGTGCTCGACCGGCCGAACCCGGTTGGAGGTGTGTCGGCCGATGGGTTTGTGCTCGAGGAGAAATTCATCTCCTTCATTGGGCAGTATCCGGTGCCCTCTGCCTATGGGCTGACCCCGGGGGAGTTGGCGCGAGCGATCGTATCCGAGGGCTGGCTCGAAGGTCTCGAGAACCTACAACTCGATGTGGTGGAACTAGACGGCTGGACCCGCAACATGCTGTGGCCCGACACCGGTCTCGCTTGGGTGCCTCCCAGCTCTGGGCTGGCGAGCTTCGAATCGTCTCTGGCTTATCCAGGTACGGTTTTGTTCGAGGCGACCGAGCTGAGTTATGGCGGGGGCACCGACGAACCCTTCTACCGATTTGGCGCTGAGTGGGCCGACGGGGTGCGGCTGGCGCAAGAGCTAAACGCTGAGAATCTGCCGGGAGTGGTCTTTTGGCCTTCGCGCTTCACCCCGCGCACCCTGGCTCGTAACACCTCTGATCCGCGCCTGGCGGGAGAACATCTTCAGGGGGTGCGCTTTGAGTTCACCGACCCGCACCAGTTCCAGAGCGTTTCCACCGCGATCTATGTGCTGGCCGCGTTTCAACGCCAGGCAGTCGAACTCGGAATCGACAACATCATCGATCGGCCCGAGGCCTTCGACTTGCTGGCAGGCACTCGTAGTCTTCGATCTCAACTCGAATCTGGAGCCTCGCCTGAGGAAATCATAGGATCTTGGGCGGAGGGCAACGCGGATTATCTTGAGGCTCGCAGGCCCTATTTGTTGTACGAATAGGGGGGGGTTAGGGTCGCCGGAGGCTTTCGCTGAACGGGATGGTTGCGAGGTCGGTTTCGGGTTCGACGATGTAGTTGCCTGCAAGCACTGTTTGCAGCGGTTGTGCCTCGTCGAATGAGACCCCCACCGGATCATTGCCCGCAGCGACTAAACGCACCTGCTCTTTGAACTGACGTCGCACCATGGAAACCCCTCGGTCCGAGGATGACAGGCGCTCGCTGGAGTGCAGCGTTATCGCGCCCTGACCCACTTGGGTTTCGTAGTCGCCTGGATAGATCTGATGCTCCTCGTCGGACAGTTCGAACCAGCTCTTGTCGCCGTTGTACACGGGTAGACCTTGCGGTGGCCGATCTTTGGGTTTGCGGACCATCGCGAATACCCGTGTGTGCGTGTCGTCGATGGGCAGAGCCCACGACAGGTTGTTGGTTTTGCCGAGCGCCGTCAGGGTCGGTGTGGGAATCACGCGAATGTTGGGCATCTGTATCTCGGTGATTCGGTGCAAGGTTGTGCCATCGGGCAGGTCGCGATCTTGGGTTGCGGTTACGCCGCAGTCGCTACTCTGCCAATCGATTCGTGGCCAGATCTCGAGTCGAGGATCGAACTGTGCTCCGCTATTGGTGGCGTGAAGGATGAACACATGGTACGGATCCATGGCGTTTTCGTGGGTTTGGAACCAGTTGCATGGAGCGACGGTCGGTCCGCCGAATGCGAAATGGTCGATGATCACAACCTCTTCGGTGGCCTCGTCAAGCCCGTCAAAGATGTCGTAGCGAGGGAACACTGGCTGCTTATCGGCTGGCCCGAGGTAGGCGAAGATCAGCCCGTGGTACTCGATCACCGGATACCACGGTTGCCGGTACGACTCGCGGTTGCGCCCCCGGTCGGGCTCACAGGGCTGGTCTAAGCAGCGCCCATCGGTGGCGAAGAGCCAGCCGTGATAAGGACAGCGGATCCCGTCGTTCTCGACCCGGCCGTAAAACAAGGTCGTTCCACGGTGACAACACCTTGGCGAGATCAGGCCAGCGCTTCCGCTGAGGTTGCGAAATAGAACGAGATCCTCGCCGAGGATCCGGACATCGGCCGGAGTCGACGATGCGTCGCACGAGCGAGCAAACGGATGCCAGTAGCGGCGTAGAAGTTCGCCGGCAGGGGTGCCAGCGCCGACCTCGGTCAGTTCAGGGTCGTGAGTTCCGGGCACGATTCCATAGGCCCGGCCGTCGCCAGCTTTATCGTCGCTCATGTCGAGCGAACCTATACCTGGTTGCCGCCGGCAGCGAATAGGCGAGCTGCTCGGCGTGGACGTGACCTAGGTAACACCACTAAGTTCCGACGGTGACTAACTCTTCGAGTTCCGACGGGCCAAAGCTCTCTTTCAAGAATCTGGGGATGATCTTTCCTGACGGTACCGAGGCGCTTCGCGACGTGAGTTTCGACGTTGCTAGCGGCGAGTTCGTGACGGTGGTTGGGCCTTCGGGTTGCGGCAAGTCGACTCTGTTAAAGGTTGCGTCGGGCCTGTTGGAGCACACGAGTGGCGATGTCGACGTCGACCGCAAGAGTCTCGGATACACGTTTCAGGATGCCACCTTGCTGCCCTGGCGGTCGGTGTTGCGCAATGTTGAACTGTTGCTTGAGTTGGAGGGGGTGTCTAAGTCTGAACGCACCAAGGTTGCGCAGGAACACATTGATTTGGTGGGCCTGACGGGGTTCGAGAACCACTACCCGAAGCGGCTTTCGGGTGGGATGAAGATGAGGGTTTCACTAGCGCGTTCGCTGGCCGCCCAGCCTGAGGTGTTCATGTTCGACGAACCGTTCGGCGCTCTTGATGAGATTACGCGCGAGCGTCTAAACGATGAGTTGCTCGATCTGTTCATTAAGGAAGGCTTTGCTGGGTTGTTTATTACCCACTCGATAAACGAAGCGATCTTCTTGTCGACTCGCGTTTTGGTGATGTCGGCTCGTCCTGGTCGGATCGTTTCAGAATACGAGATCCCGTTCGAGTACCCGAGGACGCCAGCGCTTCGCTATGACCCGGATTTCGCGAGGCTCGCAGGTGAGGTATCGGAGAGTCTGCGGGCTTCTAGCGAGGGGGTGTCGAAATGAACGATCAGATCGAAACAGCGGCGAGTCGTGACGCGGTAGGCCAGATCGCTGTCGAGATGGCTTCGCTAAAGAAGGAAACGACCGGCCCGGGTGTCGCTGCGAAGGTTTTGGCGTTGTGGCCACCGCTGGTGCTGGGCGCCGTCTTCGTTGTGATGTATTTGTTGCAACGTGCGCGCATGGACGAGTTCAAGCGTTTCTTGTTGCCATCGTTGGCGGAGCATTGGAGCGATGGCATTGGTAACCCGACTGTGCTCGGCGAGGTTTGGGACCGCCTGTTGATCACGGCCCAGATAGCGATTTTGGGCCTAATGGCGTCGATTGCATTGGGCATGCTGCTCGGCATAATCATGTTTCACTTCAATCTTGCCGAGCGAGCGTTCTATCCGTTCTTGGTAACCCTGCAGTCGGTTCCGATCCTGGCTGTTGCTCCGTTGCTGCAACAGTTGCTTGGGTTTGGGCTCGCTCCCAAGATCATCGTTGCTTTCATCATCAGCTTCTTTCCGATTCCGACAACGCTGCTGCTCGGGTTGAAATCGGTGCCTCAGGGATTGATCGACGTCTTTAGGCTTCGCGGTGCTAGTTCCTGGACGATTCTTCGCAAGGTTGGTATTCCGAGTGCGATGCCGTCGCTGTTCGCCGGTTTTCGTATCTCGGCGGGGCTATCGGTGATTGGCGCAATCGTTGGCGAATTGTTCTTTCGTACCGGAGCGGGCGGGCTAGGCCAGATGCTCATCAACCGCAAGATCGAGCTGCAGTATCCGCAGATGTATGCCGCGATGTTTGCCTCAGCAGCGTTCGCCGTGTCGGTGTACCTCGTCTTTAACTACATCGGGGCGAGGCTGTTCAATTCCTGGCACGAATCGGGCGAGCAGGGCTAGCAGCAACCTCCCCTGTCGTCACACCTAGAGGGCTTGCAGGTAGCCGGGAACGACATCGTTGTAGTATGAAATTCGTATCCAACCGAACCTAGGAGAAGTTAGATGACTCGATCGAAACTCTGGAGGCTTGTAGCCGCGCTGCTCGCGTTTACGTTGCTCGCAGCGGCGTGTGGCTCCGACGATGCGCAAGACACCAGCACCCCGGCTAGCGAGACCGACGAAGGCGGCGGTGGCGGAAGCGACCTTGCCGCCGCGTGTCCCGAGCAGTTGGTACTGCAAAAAGACTGGTTGGCCGAGACCGAACACGCTGCGTTCTACCAGCTGATTGGCGACGCCGGAACCGGTTCAGAGGGCAAGTTCGAGGGCCCGATTGGCGACACAGGCGTCAACCTAGTGATTCTTGAAGGTGGTGGCGGACTCGGAATGGGCGATGGCGAGGCACCGTTCTCGTCGCTCTACACCGGCAACTCAAAAGCCGACCTCACCCCAGACCTGGCATACGTCGGCACCGACGATGCCATCATCTTTTCTGAACAGTTCCCAGTGGTTGCGGTGGTAACACCACTCGACAAAGATCCTCAGATTCTGTTCTGGGATCCGTCGATCTACCCCGACGGTTTCGGCTCGGTCGACGATCTAGCGGCATTCGCTGAAGGTGGCGAAGGCAAGATCTATATCGGTAACGCCAGCCGAAGCTACGGCAAATACCTAGTCGACTCCGGCGTTCCCACCGACGTATTCGTCGAGGGCTATGCAGGCGACAGCGAGAACTTCGTGACCAACGGCGGGCAATGGCTCAACCAAGGTTACGCCTCAAACGAGGTATGGGACTTCGAGAACGGCCGCCAGTGGGAAAAGCCAGTCGAGTACGTCTACGTCGCAGATTTGGGTTGGGACAAGTACCCATCAGCAGTGTCGGTTGCCGCTAACCGTCTCGACGAACTGACACCATGTCTTGAAGTGTTCGTCCCGATGGTGCAACAAGCCCAAATCGACTACATCAACAGCCCCGGGACCGTTAACCAAGTCCTCGCCGACTTCAACGATGCCGGCTACGGAGCGGGCTTTTGGAAGACTCCGCTCGGCCTCAACGAAGCAGGTGCAGAGGTAATGTTGGCCGACGGACTGGTCGGCAATGGCGACTACACCCCCGACACGCTCGGCGACTTTGATCCCGACCGCATCCAAACAATGATCGACATCATCGCCCCCGACCTCGACGATCGCGCCAAAGAGGGCGTAACCGCCGATGACGTCTTCACCAACCAATTCATCGACAGCAGCATCGGCCTATAAGTAAAAGCGCCGATCAATTAGAGACGTCTGATTAGGGACGTGTCTGACACCAGAGTGTCAGAGGGTTATTCCTGCCGCTTCTAGGGCTTCTGCTGGCGCATTTGTTGCCAGCAGAAGCTCAGCGGCTTGGAGTTCGGGCGATAGGTAGCGGTCGGGCCCTACCCCGGCGACCTCGCTGCGCAACAGATCTAACAGGACCCCTGTTGGCTTCGCTGGCATTAGCGGTGCTCGAAAATCGATGGCCCGCGCTGCTGCCACGTATTCCACAGCGAGAATGCGTCGAACGTTGTCGATTACCTTGCGCAGCTTTCGGGTTGCTGCCCAAGCCATCGATACGTGGTCTTCCTGCATCCCCGAGGTGGGTAATGAGTCGACCGACGCAGGGACAGCTAGGCGCTTGTTTTCCGACGCCATCGCAGCTGCGGTGTAGTGGCCGATCATCAGGCCGCTGTCG
>CBERPN010000240.1:0-7038 GCA_965524675.1 uncultured bacterium | reverse complement strand
GGTTCGGCCCTCTAGTTGGCCGCCGGTTCCCGCCCACGTTCCGGTTAGCTCATTGCAAAGCGGTTTTCCGCCGGCGGCGGCAAAGACCGATGAGGTTTGGGTGATGACAACGTTGGCGGTACCCCACCCAGCGATCGAGATGCGATTCCCGGTGGCTAACTGGTCGGTGTCGGTTGTGAATGGCCCGTCGTACTGTTGACCAGCGCATTCGACCGAGCCGCCCTCCACCCGCAGGTCAAGAATACGCAGCCTTACGTCGGCGACCGCTCCATCTTCGGAAATGAGATCGCCCGAAACGTTGACGGCTTTGCCACCTGATATCGCCTCATAGGGTGCATCGTAAGTTCCCGGGGCGAGCTCCGGTCCGGTGTACTCACTCGGCATTCCTTCTGGCAGACCCTCGATGGGAGCGGGCTTCGCGAACTCGATTCCTTCGAAGAACTCAGCGGCCCGAGTGTCGAGCCAATCAGCATCGGCCTCCGCAGTTGACGTACTGATTACCAGCGGACCGGCTGGCACATCGTCGATCCACCAGAATCGGTGCACGACACCGGGATTGATGCTCTTGACGACATTGGGTGCCCCGCTGGTGAGCAGGAACTGGCACGGATCATCGGCCTGACATGAGGCGCTCGGGTTGATGACTAAGTCGAATCGAACCGCAGTTTTGCCTCCAATCGATGCCGACATGTCGACGTCGGTGATGATTAGCTGACCGGGAGGATCGGCGAGGAAGTCCTCGATGTTGGTTATTGCAACTATGTCGGTGTTTCTTGATGGCCCGGCGTCGACACCGGCGATGGCGTTGACGCCCTGTTGGAAGATGATGTCGCGAAAGCCGGGACCGACCGGCGGCAGTTCTGTGAACACCAAGAAGGTGGGGACATTGACGGCCACAAACCAGCCCGGGCCAGCCGTGAAAGAGATCGGCACCGAGAGATTGCCAATCTGATACTCGCTCGGTTCCACCGGCGAAATCATTTGGGTGAACTCCGGCGCGCCGTCAGGATCGAGGGTCGCCGGGCTGAAGTCGAGCGGCTCGGCGATTACCCCGAAACGATCATCGGGTGTTGGCAGCGCTGATGGTTGGCCGTTCGCCGTGGTGAGAGAAAGAGTTGTGGCAACGTCGTCGAGTAACTCCCGGGCATCGCTGAGTCCTTCATTTGTGCTCCCGACCGTACCGAACGCAATCACTCCGCCCTCGATCTCGCCGAGGAAAACGTCCGCCAGCGGAGCAGGAGTCCACCAGACGTTACCGAAGTACTCGAAAGGTCGAGCCGCGAAAAGGCCCGGACCGGGCGGAGGCGCGGCATCGCGGAACTCGTGAAGAGTCAGCTCGGTTCCGAATATCGAAATCGTCTCGTCGCTAACGGTCACCGAGGGATTCGCATACGAGTCCACCTCGGCGAGAAAATCGTCAATTGTGACGACCTGTTTCCCGTCGCCTGTCTGGCTTACTCTGGCCAGAATCACTCGGGCATCAGAACCCGGTTCGCTGAGCGACATGTAGTCGCCTTCGGTAACGAAGACGACATCGTCCTCGGTGCCTAAGCGGGTTCCTCCCAGTGCCGGGTACGACACAACTCTTAAACCGGTTAGGTCTGGTGGATCAGAATCGGTCGCCTCTGAGTCGCCGGGTTCGGTTGTGTCGGTTGGGCCGCTGACGACGGCTGTTGGGTTGTCTTGTTGCTGCTCCGAACGCCCGCCGGCACTTCCACCGCAGCTGGCGATGAGTAATGAAAGAATCGCCAACAAGGTGAAGCGCGAGCGATTCACCCGCTCATTAGAGGGGTTTGTCGTCGCTCCGACCTTCTCGGTGAAAGTCGCTGCCGTGATTGGTGCCATTGTTTGAACCGCCTCGTGAGAGTGTGGCTGTTATTCGATGGGTCTGTGAATAATCTGTCGGTGTTCGACAGAATTTTCTGGCAACCGTCGATCATTGGTTGTGACAAAGTACCTGAGATTGATTTCCAAGGCGGGGGGTTCTTTGTCTCAGCTCTCTCCAACCGATCCGCAACGGCTAGCGGCACTATTCGAAGCTCACGTCGACACCGTATTCGGTTTTCTCTTGGCCCGTTCCGGCTCCCGACAGGTGGCCGAAGAAGTCTCGGCCGATACCTTCGCCGAGGCTGCACGGATGTTTTCGGTCGGCCGCGGCGACCAGATCGAACGGGGCTGGCTGCTAGATGTCGCCCGAAAACGACTGGTGGACTATTGGCGGCGCTGCGAGCGACATCGACTACGGCTCGAACGTTTCTTGCAGTTTCAACCCGGTGCGGCTGCCGTTGAGTCGAGCGATGGCCAGGGTCCCGGTGTTGTCGAAGCGCTCGAGACACTTCCAGACCGCCAGCGTGCGGTGTTGATGCTGCGTTACCTCGATGGCTACTCGGTCAGCGAGGTTGCAGAGGCCTTAGAGATTTCCTACCAGGCGACGGAGTCGCTTTTGGCTCGATCCCGAAAAAGTCTGCTCGCCGCCTACGAACGGAGTGCCCAATGAGTTCGCCCGCCGACCCGGTACGCAAACTATTGGAGCGAGTCGATCAGACTCAGCCACCGACAATTGGTGAGCGCCGTCGTATCGAACAACAGATGTGGGACGCCGTCGACACCCCTAGTGCTTACCGTCCCGATGCACACGATGATGATTCGGTGGAGTTGGTTCCCCTCGACCTGCTCGAGTCTCTCACGTCTAAGTCTCGGCGTTTGAGCGGAAGGGTGCTGGCCGTTGCGGCGGCTGTCCTTCTTGTTGTTGTCGGGTCAATCGCAATAGGCACAAGCGGTGATGAGGGCACGACGATCGAGTTTTGGGAGGGCGGTCCCGAGGTTCGATTCTCGGCCACCATTGGAGAGCTTCCGGTTAGCTTTGTGGTCGCCGAGCCGGCGGTGGTGTCTAGATCTGGAGAGGACTTCGTCGTCCTACGCGCGACCGATTCGGTCCAGCCTGCGACACAGGATCCCGGTAGCCTTGGTGGTCAGGTCGTCTTGGCACGTCCGATCGCCTTGTTCAGTGATTTGGAGCCCGAAGACTGGTTCGAGCAGAACGGGATCCAAGCCCAGCCGGTCCTGGCGAGGTTCGAAGGTGAACTGATTGAGGCTTGGTCGTTGGTGGTTCCCGATTCAGCGGTTGACGCTCGAGGTTGTCGGCGCGGCGAACCCTGTATCGCATTCGCCGAGTTGAAATCGGGAGAAACACTGTCGCTAGAGGCCGGATTCGATCTAAATAGCCTTCGCCTTATTCCGGTGGCCGACGGTGGCCAGCCATTAGTTCTGTTCGCCATTCAGCAGGGTCCATTGCAAGGGCCCTCCGACGACCCCATAGGCCGACTCAAGGACGAGATACTCGCCACGCTGGAAACTGGCGAATAACCACGCTCCCGCACACGGGATATTATTGGAGCTTCAGGGCGGAGCCCATGCGGCGTAGCGGCTACCGCTCAGCTTGTCGAAACGGACTCTAGCCAGTCGGTCCAAGCATCGATTCCCGCGCCGGTTTCGGCGCTCAGTTCGATGACCGTGGCACTCGGGTTGATCTGTTCGAGGTTGTGACGAAACACGTCCATGTCGAAGCAGAGGTGGGGGAGAAGGTCGATCTTGTTGACCACCACCACGTCGGCGGCTCGGAACATGACCGGGTACTTGAGTGGTTTCTCCTCGCCCTCGGTAATCGCGTAAACCATCGCTCGAGCATCTTGGCCAACATCGAACTCAGCAGGACAAACCAGGTTGCCGACGTTCTCGATTACCAACAGATCGATATCTTTGAGATCGAGACGGACTAGGCCCGATCGCACCATGATGGCATCGAGATGGCACTCGCCCCCAAAACCGGCGTCGGTGTTCACCAGCGAAACCTGGGCACCCAGCCCGGTGAGTAGATCGGCATCGAGGCTTGTCGCTATGTCTCCCTCGAGAATCCCCAGCCGAACTCGACCCGCAAGCATCGGTATCGTCTTGGCCAACAGCGTGGTCTTGCCCGCACCTGGTGACGACATCAGGTTGATGGTCTTGATGCCGTGACTTGAAAGCTCGGCACGGTTCGAATCGGCAATACGATCGTTCTCGCTGAGAATCTGTTCGAGCACCATCACCCGTTCGCTACCGGTTTCATAGCCCGTGTGATCGCCGACATCGCGATGGTCATGATCATCGTGGTCGCCCGAGTGATCGTGGGTGTGTGTTGTACCGTCGCGGTGACGGTGGAAGCGGCCCATTTCAGTCGACCTGTCTGGAAGTCTGCTCGGGTTTGAGGTCGATCGACACGATCAAGAATTCTTCTCCGCTCTTTAGCTCGACCTCGGTACTATCACATTTGGCACACCGAAGGATCGGGTGGGTCAGGGTAGTAAGACTGCCACAAGCGCGGCACTCGATCGTGGCCGGCATGTGGTCGATGGCTAACTCGCAACCGTCGAGGACTGTGCCCTCGGCTCGCATCTGCCAGCAGAACTGAAGCGTTTCGGGGATCACTTGGCGGAAGTGTCCGATCTGCAGGTTGATTCTTTGAACGAGGCGACCATCTGCGTGTTCTGTTGCGGTATCGGCGATAGCTCGGCAGAGCGACAGTTCGTGCATAGGCGAGATCCGTGTGGGTCGGGAGCGCAACTCGGGACACTAGCCAGTAGACGCTCCTAGTTTCGTAGCGTCTGTGATGGCGACTCGCCAAAGCGGCTTCGGTAGACGACCGCAAAACGTCCGAGGTGTGTGAATCCCCATCGGGTTGCAATATCGGTAACCGTGATGCGATTTGAACTCGACGCATCGGCAAGATCTGAACGGGCCCGTTCAAGGCGACGGTTACGGATGAACTGGGTAGGTGTTTGATCGAGGTCGCTGCCAAACTGGTTCTGGAGAGTACGCAAGCCCACGCCAGCAGCTCGTGCCACATCTTGTACGGCTAGCGGCGTTGCCAAGTGCCCCTCGATGTAGTCGACCGCAGTCTGCACAGCAACGCTTATCGGTTTTGCGTTAGCCGATAGCTGGTCGGTGAAGTTCGACGGTTGGCAAAACAGCAGCGCGCTCATTAAGAACTCTTCCACCGAGCTAAGCCCGGCGGCTCGGTGCAGCAGCGACTCGGGCTCGTAGAGTTCGGCATGGAGC
The DNA here is from genome assembly GCA_965524675.1 of uncultured bacterium. Lineage (GTDB taxonomy): Bacteria > Actinomycetota > Acidimicrobiia > Acidimicrobiales > SHLQ01 > CALLQB01. The sequence continues at coordinate 1,941 of CBERPN010000240.1, read as the reverse complement.
ATCTGTACGGCGAAGTTCCAGCGGTTCGCGGCTCCGGTCGACAGGTCGAAAGATGGCTTGAATTCGATTGCGCGATCGACGGTGCGACCGATCAAGCGGCTGAGATGAGTTTCTAGTGTTCGACGCTCGATACGAACTACGAGATGAGCTGCATCGGCTTTGCACTCGAGTGTCATTCGCTTGCCCGGTGTTGGGACTGCAGCCAGCACTGGCGACGTTTCGACCGTCACTCCCGCGGTGGTAATGGTCGAGTTGCCGGCGGCGGGAACAATGATGAGATGGTTCGTGGCAAGGATCTCAACCTTGACCATCACCGCTGTGGAGTAGTCGAGGTAGCCAAGGGTTACGTCGCGAATCAGCACGCCATGAAATGTCGACTGAAAGTCTGCCAGGTCGGAGTCGTCGACGTGAATCTCGTGGGGCCCTAGTAGGTCGTTGCCATAGAGAGCGGCCTCGACCGGATTGTTCGCGGTGTAGATGCCGTGGGCTTCGAGTGCGGGGGGAAGGCCACGTGGTTTGAGCCGAGGCTTAGGGGCCTCGGTGGTGCGATCGGTGTTGAGGGTGTTGAGTCGGGTTAGCCGTCCAGGCGTCATGGTATGTCTTTCGTCACATGGATGGAGCTAGCGTAAACTGGATAGGAAGATTTCGCAAAAAGAACAGCTTTCGGATAGGCGATTCGCCCAGAGGATAGTATTGCCTCGTAATTCGTCCTAGGTTCATCCTGTAGAAGATTCAACGTTCCAACGCGGAACGAACAATGGGAACCAAGGGGGAAGCTGGCGCGATGGTTAATACCGAGTCCACCACTCATGAACCGATCGACGCTGTCACCGAACGGCTGAACGACCCGGCGGTCGCAGCGTCCGTCGTGACGCTGCTCGACAACGCCGAACTCTTGTCGACCTTGGTTCTTGGTCTCAGCGGCTTCGTCGAGCGCAGCGACACCATCATGGATGCGGTCGCCGAAGGTATGAACGACTTCAAGTCTTCAGGGGCGGCTAGAGCCCCCGACGGTATGCCCTCGGTAACCGAGCTGAGCTCGCTGGCCAGCCAACTAACCGCCGCTACCCCGGTGCTTAGCCAGCTGCTCGACTCGGCTTTGGTAGAGCCTGAAATGATCGCTCTGCTATCCGACATTAGTGAGGCCGCGACCGAGGGAGCCGCTAGCGCACGCGCCAACCACACCAAGGTCACAGGGGTGCGCGACGCGCTGAGAGGTTTCAAAGATCCCGAGGTGCAAAAGGGCCTTGGACTGTTGGTGGAAATTGCGCGGTCGCTCGGCCGCCGCTTGGACTGAGATCTATTCGACACGTCGCTTAGACGAGAAAACGAAAACGAAAACGAAAACGAAAGGGATACAACCATGGCATCAGTGCTTTGGCTTCACGGAGGGGCGTGCAGTGGCAACACAATGTCGTTCCTCAACGCCGAGGAACCAAATGTGGTCGACCTCATCGTCGACTTCGGCTTGGAGATCATTTGGCACCCGTCGCTCGGAATGGAGCTAGGTGATAACGCACAGAAGATCTTCTACGACTGTGTAAACGGCGAACGCGATCTCGACATTTTCGTCTTCGAGGGCACCGTCATCGAAGGCCCCGATGGGTCGGGTCGTTACAACATCTTCGCCGATCGCCCAATGAAGGACTGGGTGATCGAGCTAGCCAACGCGGCGAGCATCGTGGTGGCAATCGGCGATTGTGCGAGCTGGGGCGGAATCCCCGCCACCGCTCCGAATCCCACCGATTCAACCGGCCTTCAGTTTCACAAACGGGCCAAGGGTGGCTTCTTGGGAGCCGACTTTGTATCCAAGGCTGGCCTGCCGGTGATCAATATCCCGGGCTGCCCGGCTCATCCCGATTGGATTACCCAAATCCTGGTCGCCTTAGCCAGTGGACGCACCGCCGACATTGCCCTCGACGATCTGCATCGCCCACAAAC
>CBERPN010000239.1:0-7070 GCA_965524675.1 uncultured bacterium | reverse complement strand
ACCCAGCGAACTCGAACCCGACCTCACCGACACCGTCGCCTGGAACACCCAACCCGCGGGCGGTCAACCGCTACCACCAGCGCACGACCCAAACCCATCACTTTTCTAGGCTGAACCAGGCACAGGATCGCGATTGGCTATCGTCACCGCCCTCCCTTTCCAGCGCCAGGGCTCGTTCCGCTTACCTACCTAGCGCAGGTTCTATGTCCTAGAGTCTGGCTATGGGTGATGAGTCCAATCGAGCTGCCAATGTGTACGGCGATGCCATAACGACCTGTAGTACCGCGCCGATGACCGGGTTCTTCCGCGACGGCTGCTGCAACACCGGCGGCGAGGATTTGGGTCTTCATCTTGTCTGTGTGCAGGTCGATGCCAATTTCTTGGAGTACAGCAAGTCGGTAGGCAACGACCTGTCGACGCCAATGTTGCAGTACGGGTTTGCTGGATTGGTGCCCGGTGATCGTTGGTGTTTGTGCGTGACCCGTTGGAAAGATGCGCTCCAGGCTGGAGCGGCACCTCCGGTAGTGCTCGATGCCTGTCACCTGTTGGCCCTCGAATGGGTAACACTCGACGAGCTAGAATCGCACGCTGTCCAATAGCCTCTTTGCTGTGACAAGTCTTCGGGTAGCACTTTGCCAGATCAACACCACGGTCGGCGATCTGACCGGCAACGCCGACAAAGTACTCGAATGGATTGAGTCGGCTGAAGCAGCAGGATGCGATGTCGCGGTTTTCCCCGAGATGACCATCCCCGGCTATCCACCCGAAGACCTCCTGCTCAAACCCGGTTTCATCGCTGAAAACCGTACCCAGATCGAGCGGATCGCCCGAGAGTCGAATGGACACTGCGCAGCAATCGTCGGCTTCGCCGACGGTGACTCCGATGTCTATAACTCGCTGGCGGTGTTGTCCGGTGGCACGGTGGTGGGTACATACCACAAGCGCCACCTGCCGAACTACGACGTCTTCGACGAGGAACGGACCCACAGCGCGGGAAACGAAGCTATGAACCTGTTTCGGATAGCTGGAATCAACGTCGGTGTGTCGATATGTGAAGATGCCTGGATCGCCGGAGGGCCGGTGTCCCAAAGTGTGGCAGGCGGCGCCCAGGTGGCAATCAACATCAACGGTTCGCCCTATCGGCGCGGAAAGATGGCGCTCAGAAAGCAGGTTCTTACCGATCTGGTCGACGAGGGTGCCTGCCCGATCGTGTACCTGAACCTGGTCGGCGGCCAGGACGAGCTGATCTTTGACGGTGGCTCGATGGTCATGGATTCCACAGGCGTATTGATCGCGAAGGCTCACCAGTTCGTAGAGGATTTCGTGGTGGTCGACATCGAGGTCGCCGAGCCATCTCCAATCGCGATGCCTTTCCCAATTCTCGAGGTTACGCCCAGGCAGGTCGAGCGATCTCGCGTCGAGACAACGCTCGTCGAGTGGCTCGACCCGATGGCTGAACTCTACGAAGCCCTTTTGCTTGCCACTCGCGACTACATAGCCAAGACCGGCTTTAGCGATATTTGTCTCGGCCTCTCTGGTGGGATCGACTCGGCGCTGGTCGCAGCGATTGCAGTCGATGCCCTCGGCGCCGAGCATGTTCATGTAGTTCTAATGCCGTCGCGCTATTCGAGCGATCACAGTGTCACCGACGCGGAGATTCTGGCTAAGAATTTCGGTGTCGACCATCGCGCTATCCCGATCGAAGCTGCCCATAGAGCCTTGTTGGAGATGCTCGAACCATCCTTTGATGGGCTCGAACCCGACGTCACCGAGGAGAATCTGCAGTCTCGGATCCGTGGAGTTCTGTTGATGGCGTTGGCTAACAAGTTTGGTTGGCTGGTGCTCACCACAGGCAACAAGAGCGAGGCTGCTGTCGGCTACTCGACGCTTTACGGCGATACCGCTGGTGCCTATGCATGCATCAAGGACGTCTACAAGCTCGATGTCTATAGGTTGGCTCGGTACGTGAACGACCGGGCGGGTCGAGAGATGATTCCTGAGTCAACGATTACCAAAGCTCCTTCGGCCGAGCTTCGTCCCGATCAGCGCGACGACCAATCGCTCCCGCCCTATGAAGAGCTCGATCCACTGCTTGAGGCCTACATAGAAGGTGACGCGACCATCGATGAGTTAGCCATAGAATTTGATCCTGCAGTGGTGGATCGAATCGTACGATTAGTCGATATTGCCGAGTACAAACGCCGTCAAACACCCGTCGGGCCGCGCGTCACTACGAAAGGTTTTGGACGCGACAGGCGACTTCCGATTGTTAATCGATTCCGATAGGTCGGTTTGAAAGGGGCCGAAATGCCCCTTGACGTTAGCCTCGGCGACGTTCAACATCGTGGGGCGGACAAAATGTAAGCCCTAAAGCAAACATAACATCCTAATGTCGATGTCTGAGAGCGTCGACGACTAGATAACGTCGGTTGTGCTCCGGTGCTCCGACACCAAACAACAAAGAATGACTTCGACGGGTATTTCCGTCTGCCAAACCAGTAAACTCTACGTGCTGGTTGTTCAGGTAGGCGCGATACCACAGCCGAAGCCGTTTGCCCGCTTCAAATACTGCGAGAAGGTGCCTCTTGGCCAAAGAGAGAGTTGAACGTGACGAAGAAGACCTTGTTCGCCTATACCTAACCGATATTGGGCAGTATCCACTGCTCACCAAAGACGACGAGGTCCGCCTTGCGCAGGCCATCGAGGGCGGTGTGGAGGCTCGCGCCCTACTCGATGACCCCGATGTCGATCTCACACCGAGCAAACGACGCGAGAACCAGCGTGCCAAACGAAAGGGTGACGACGCCGAGCGAACCTTCGTGCAGTCGAACCTTCGCTTGGTGGTATCGATCGCAAAGAAGTATCAAGCCTCGGGCCTTCCGCTGCTCGACCTGATACAAGAGGGCAACCTTGGTCTCATGCACGCGGTCGAAAAGTTCGATTGGCGTAAGGGCTTTAAGTTCTCCACCTATGCCACCTGGTGGATCCGTCAGGCGATTACCCGCGGTATCGCCAACACTGGTCGCACAATTCGACTGCCAGTTCATGCTGGCGACACCTTGGCTCGGCTGCAGAAGGCTCGCTCGCGCTTAGAGCTCAAACTCGGTCGTCCCGCCACCTTGGTCGAGCTTTCGGCAGAGGTCGAGATGCCCGAAGACAAGGTCACCGAAGCACTTCGCTTCGCCGCTGAGCCTTTGTCGCTATCTGAGCCGTTGCGCGAAGACGGCGACGCAGAGCTTGGCGACGTTGTCGAAGATCGCTCGGCCGACTCGCCTTTCGAGGTGGCAGCCACGGCGTTGTTGCCCGAGGAGATTGCTCGATTGCTAGCGCCGCTCGACGAACGCGAGCGCGAGATTCTCAAACTTCGCTTTGGTCTAGACCGTGGCGAGCCACGAACCCTCGAAGAGGTAGGCGAACACTTCAGTCTCACCCGAGAGCGGATTCGCCAGATCGAAGCTCGTGCGATGTCGAAGCTTCGTCATCCATCGAGCGATACCGGTGCCCGCGACCTTCTAGCGGTCTAGAAACTGTAGGTGGCGCTAAAAGCGCTGCCTTCTCAGGCCTAATGATCGATGACGTGAGCAGCCTTCGTAAGCCAGTCGCAACCGGCTCGTCGGAGAGTGCTTCGCGTTGTGAGCGCTAGTCGGCTGCTGATTGCTTTGCTGGGGTTATGGGTGTTGTCATCATCATCATGCAGTGATAACGGGTCTGCGAGTTCATCGTCGGAGAGTCGACCCGAAATCACAGTCTCTGCGTCGAGTAATTCTTCTGTAACGATCTCGGGAACAATGTGTCCACCTGCGGCCGCATGGGGCGAGGGATTCTCGGTCTATGTTGAGGTCGACTCGATTACGGCTGCCTCAGGGTTTCGGATCGTTCAGCCAGACCCGTCGGGCGGACACCTTAGCGCGGGCCTAATCTCGGCTGTGTCGCAGGGCGAGCGAGTCGACCCCTCACTTGACGGACTCTGGATGATTACCGTGGACCTTGAAAGAGCTAGTCATAAGTTGACAGCCGTGTGTGCGAACGCGGCTGGGATCGAGCACGGAGTTGTTCACTACGGCGACGTTTCGGTCGAACTCTGATTTCCACTCCTGTCGCCATGCGACGGGGCCGTTAGGCCCACGGACATCGGCTCCGCTCACCAACCGCCGCGGGTCGTTAGGCAAATGGGTCGACCAGGGCTAGGCCGCACTCCTCAAAGTCACTGATGTTTCGAGTAGCGAGTTGATAGTTGTGTCGTCGGGCTATGGCGACGATCTGTCCGTCGGGCGCATTGAGCGGGCGGCCGATCTCACGACGATTCGCCATTACCTGTCCATATATTCGAGCCGATTCTCGGTCGAACGCGAGCTAACCACCACCGAAACCCGCTAGATTCCTGGGTGTGGAGGTGTATGAGTACCTGGTGGGCTCCCCCGCCTTCAAAGCGGGTGTGCGGTGTGATCCATCGCAGGCGGGTTCGATTCCCGTCCACCTCCGCCAACCTCGGGGTTACGGGCCTAGCGGGTAGGTAGAGTTCTCTGCCCGGGTTCGCTTCGCTCAGCTACTCAAGCGGGTCCTAACGTTCGCAGGTTCGGTGGATTTTGTCTTTGCCGCCGCCTCCGGTGCAACGATCGGTTCCGGACCCACCCTTTAGCAAGTCACGATGGCGTCCTCCGTTTAGCTGATCGTCGCCGCGGCCACCCACGAGCCGGTCCCGCCCGGCTTCGCCTTCGAGAACGTCATTGCCGCTGCCGCCCTTAAGTTTGTCGTTCCCTGCGCCACCCCAGATGACATCGTTGCCTCGAGAACCGTTGAGCTTGTCGTTGCCAGCATCGCCATAGATCGTGTCGTTGCCGCCTTCCCCGGTCACCGTGTCGTTACCTACACCGCCGCGCAGAAGCGGATCGTTTCCAGGCCCGCCACGGAGTACGTCGTTCCCGGCATCTCCGAACAGAACATCGGTCCCGGGTCCGCCATTGATGATGTCGTCGCCCGGACCGCCACAAATCAGATCGTCGCCATCGAAACCGAGTAGTAAATCGTTCCCGCCAGCGCCAGCGAACACATCTCTACCTGGAGTTCCCAATAGCGTGTCGGCCGATGGCGATCCGAGGATAGTTGCCTGATGACCGTTGCAGGTCACGTTCGGGAGACGGCCTCGACCGAAGTAGTCGAGCATGAGTTGCTCGCCGGGAGCGAAGAATGAGGCTTGCACGCTGGCAAAACCGTTTCCGGTACTTCCGTGCTCGCCACTGCCCCAGAGCCAGCGTTCGTTGTGGCCATACACATAGCCAGCCAATCCGGCCTGGTGTGCGGAGCTAGCATCGTCGAGAATTGCGTCGGGCTTGACGGGATTGTCCGGACCAGCGTCGTCGGCGTCGCACCACGGTGGGGCGATTGCCTCGTATCGCATCTCGGCAGCTAAGACTGGGCGATCGGTCCTTGCCATCGCTTTGTTGAGTAGCTCAACCGCTTCGTCGCTCTCGCGGCAATGCGATGTCTGAACTGCAAAGAAGTCGATCCACGGTTCGTCGATGAACTTCAGAATGGCTTGTTCCCAGCCCCCGGTGTGGTAACCGGTGGATTGGTTTGATCCCACCGCTCGAAGGCCGGCTTTCATGTTGATCCAAACCTGTGGGTCTTCCGAACGCGAGTCTCGGTCGCACCAGTTGTCGCCACCGAGCACCCAGGTTTCGAGGGCCGGATGGGATCCGATCTTTGAACCGAGTTCCTGACCAAAAGCCTTCGCGTTGCCACGATTCAGAATCCCATTGTTCAGGACACAATCACCGTCCGAGTCGACTATCTCGTTTAGGTAAACCGAACCCCACGCCGCCACCATGACTACGTCGAGCCCGTACTTCTGAGCTCTATCGAGAATCCCGCGCACGTGGCGCACGTGGTTCGGGTCGAGAACGATATTTCCGGCACTATCGAGTTGGGCGATACGGTTACCCAACCCGCTGGTGCCCTCAATACCCTCCTGGCTGAGGTACGACATCCAAACACCGTCGTAGCCGCGGCTGGCGATGTATGCGAAGTACGTATCGGCCTCGTCCAGCGTTGCATTACTGCTGAGTTCCCATGCCGTATCCCACACCGGGAAAGGTGGTTGGGCGTCGGCAACGGTACTAAAGCCAAGGCCGCTCAAGCATAAAGACACGATGCCAACGCACGCGATGGTGAGCAGGTGAATTCTACGGGGATTGTTCACCTGAACAGGCTAGGCGATGTCGAACCTGCTACAGCGTTTCTGAATCGATGAGTCCCAACACGAAACTGATGAACTCCTCAAGGATTACTTCTAGGTCGATCCCGGGGCTGAAGCTGTGCACGTGAAGAATCGACCGTAGACCATCCCAGCTGAATACGGCAACCGCTCGACGGCGTTCCAGCGACAAGTCGTGAACGCCCACCGTGTTGATCCACAAATAGTCGGCGTCTGGGGGCATAAACTCGCTCGCCGGTTGAGATAGCAGCAGTTCGGTGAGGGCGCCGTTCTGTGCAATCCACTGCCTCATTACGCGAGCCAGAATTCGGCCGGAAGGCACTTCATCGCCTTCGAAGTGTTGAATTAGCGTCTCGATCAGGTTGTGTTCCACTTGATTTGTAAGGCTGGACCGCACTTCGTCGATGGATTCGAAGTGGCGGTAAATGCCAGCGGGGGAGTAGTGGGCGCGTCGCGCGATCGACCGGACCGATAGCGAGTGAATTCCTGATTCAAGGATCTGCTCGCGCGCTGCGTCGAGAATCCGGTTGCATGCTTGACTGCTCATCTGTCCCGGCTTACTGAGGGGGCTAACGCGTCTCTAGAGTACCTACCGACTCAGGTTGGAGGTGAAGACAGTCTAATGAACATTGCTGTACTTTTTGAACACCCAACTTGGTCAATCGACCTTATCGAAAGAATCGGCAGGCGCGGGGTCGCGGTCACGCCGGTAGATGTCGGCGACGATGCTGTAGCTGAACTGCATCTCTCACGCGACTTTGATTTCTGGATCAATCGGGTCAACGCTATGCCTTCTGCAGGTCGCCCACCGTCGGTTGCTGCTGCTGCCTCTCACCTGCTCCTATCGCTTGAGCTT
>CBERPN010000238.1:0-7082 GCA_965524675.1 uncultured bacterium | reverse complement strand
CCAGGGCCAGTAGACGGCAATGGTCCAGCCAAACCAGGCACGGTTGATCAGGAATGGTTGTGGTTCCCCCTGAGCGGAGATATCGATTCGATCGTGGCCGAGGTGGGTGTGGCTTTCGATATCCCAGCGCCCACTCTCAGCCATTAGGTCAAGCTCTTCCCAGCTCAGGTAATAGGGCCTTGCTGTTCCGACCCGACCCGTGATGATGAACGCGGTTGCCACCATGCCGTGTTCTTCGAGAATCGGATCGACGTAACGCCAAAGCCCGCTCGTGCCATCGTCGAAGGTCAGCAGGACACTCTTGTCGCTCAGTGGTTCTCCGTCGAGCCAGGCGACGAATTCTGCTGTGGTGATGGTCGTGTAACCGGCCGACCTAAGCATCGCCATCTGGTCGGCGAACAGGTCTGGCGTTACCGTGTATATGTCCTCAGCGCCGGTATCGTCGCCCAACTCTTCGAGGCGAAGCAGTTCGTCCTGCTCGACGAGATCCTCGGCGTCGGGGGGACGTACGTCGTGATAGCTCAGCAGCAGCGGGACGTCGCTGCCGCCCGCTGCCGCAAGTTCTCGGTAGCGATCTACCTCTGCAGCCGTCAGCGTTGAGGGTGTCAGCCCCTGCTGGTCGAGAACAGTATTCTCGAACTGGCTGACGATGGTGTACACCCCGAAAGGCGCGGCAATCGCCAAGGCCGTGAGCAGCGCGAGCATTGGGCGAAACATCAATCCCCAGGGGATCGTCGTGCTGCCCTTCGTAGCTTTCGTTACGGCCAAACCCATTCGAATACCTCCCCGCGCGACGAGACGATCGCAAATAATGTGAGCACTACGATGAACAACCCGACATAACTTGCGATCGCTGCCAACGAAAGCTGCGAACGAGTACTGCTCTTTGAGCGAAAGTCAGGGGGTTGGCTCATATGCTCGTCACCGGCAAGCCGATCTCGCCGACGTGAACCTCACGGCTCCACGTTCCGCGACGAAGGGTCGGAATCGACCAAAGCAAAAGCCACGACAGTGCCAGCGATCCAATCACGTTCATCAACGGGCGGTATACCCAGCGGGGATCGCCTGGGTTCTGAATGGCGTAGGCGGCGGCCCACACGCACCCTTTGAGCGATACCCCGGCGAAGTAGAGAGCGGTTACCAGCCATGCGCCGTGTAGGGGCAGCCACACGAGGTGACGAAATGCCATCACTGGCGCAGCGAACACCCAGAGCACGTGTGCGTAATACAACAGCGTGGTCACAGGATGGATACGCCAATAGAACGTGCCAGTAAAGAAGAGGTTGCGTATGAAACTCTTCTTCCAGCGCACTTGTTGGCGAAACAGCCCGGATGTGGTGGCGGGTACATTGGTCCACACCCGGGCTGACCTTGAGTACTCGACCCGCCAGCGGCGGGGAGGCTGCGCCTCGCTAGCAACTAGCGGGTCATCTCGATACTTCCTGAGCAGATCCATCCCGCGCCAGCGCTGACCCAGCACATAGCCGGTTAGCTGGCGGTCGGTCGCGAAAGGAAAGTCGCGCCCGAGGAACTGGTCGCTCGACCAAGCCGGCAGGTAGCTGAGTATCGCTTCACGACGAAAAACGGCGAGCGGTCCCGACACGCACGACACCGCGCCGAACACAGACTCTCCTGCTTTCGATATCGCGAACTGACCGTCGTACCAGACGTCTTGGATTCGAGTTAAGAGGTTGCGGTCGGCGTTGAGTGCTCGCGCATGGCCCGACAATGCACCGAGGTCAGGGGTCGAGAGAAATGCATTCACACACCGCTCGAGTGCATCAGGCGCCAATACGCAATCGGAGTCTGTAAAGGCCAAGAGATCACCCTTGGCGGTGCGCGCTCCCGCGGTGAGCGCTCGCTTTTTGCCACCGTTGGTGTCCATCGTTAGCACTCTTAGGCGATCCTCCTGCGCAGCCATGTTCGCGAGGATTTCTGAGGTGCCGTCGCTAGATGCATCGTCGATGACGATTACCTCCACATTGCGATAGCTGCCGTCGAGAATCGATCTCACGCAGACTTCGATGATCGCCACCTCGTCTTTCACCGCCAACATGAAACTGACTAACGGCTCGTCATCGGACAAGACCTGACGCTCGGCCGGATCCTCGTAGTAGGTAAACGAGACAAACATCACGACCATGGTTGTAGCGAGCACGCCGATTCCGTATGCGTTGAGCCACGGGTCGCCGACCAGGTTGGCTGCCTTTACGCCGAGGATTATCGAAAGCGGAAGCAGAGCAAAGAGCGTGGCCGTGCGCCGAATCGCATGACGAGTTGCGGGGTCTACCACCGGTTCCGGGTCTGGCTCAGGTTCGCGACCAGCGAGAATCGCGTCGAGACGATTTTCGCCAACTCGAGATGTTGCTTCGTCCGACGGGCCGAACAAATCCAGCTGGTTCACGCTGCTTTCCTCAGGGTTGCGCCAAGGCGGAAAGTGGCGTCGAAGGTCTCGCGCTCGCTCAGCCATTCGAGTTGATCTTCGGGGTGCACGGTGTGAACCACGATGAGGTCGAATTCGAATCGTTCGGGCGACACCAGACTGGTGAATTCTTCGCTCCCGAGGCGAAGGCTTGGGACGTGCTCATCGTGATACGCGACCCGCGCCCCGGCCTTGCGCAGCCGTTCCATGATCTCGAGTGCTGGCGATTCGCGAACGTCGGCAACACCTGGTTTGTAGCTGGTCCCGTGAATCAAGATCTTGGCGCCGTCGACAGCGCGCCCTTGCTGGGCCAGTCGCTGCTCGATCATGTCCACGATGCGACCAGGCCGCTCGGCAATGTTGCTCATCGCCTGGTCAATTAGCGGTGCGGCCTTTCGCTCGGCTCGCAGCTGCCACAGGAGGTAGTGCGGATCGCAGGGAATGCAGTGCCCACCCACCCCCGGTCCTGGATAGAACGCCATAAAGCCGAACGGCTTTGTCGCGGCAGCATCGACCACTGCGACAGGGTCGATATTGAGCACCGAGGCGATCTCGGCCATCTCATTGGCCAGCGCTATATTGACGGCCCGAAATGTGTTCTCGTAGAGCTTGGTCATCTCGGCGGTCTCAAGGCTTCCGACCCTGCACACAGGCGCAATCGCTCCGACGATGTCGGCTGCCCGCCGCTCGCACTCGGCGGTGAACCCGCCAATCACTCGCGGGACATCGGATTGTTCGAAGCTGACGTTCGCCGGATCGATTCGCTCGGGGCTGTACGCCACCCAGATATCGCTCCCAAGCTCGAACCCTCGCTGCTCGAGCGGCTCGACGATCAAGCGCCGAGTGGTTCCAACGAACGAGGTTGAGGTGAGGATGATTGTCTGGGCCGCCGTGGCATTCTCGACTACGACCTCACAAGCCGCTCGCAGCGGGCCGAGATCGGGCACAAGATGATCGTCTACCGGTGTCGGCACACAGACGATCACGCCGTCTGCGCGAGCTATCTCGTCGGCGTTAGCGGTGAGAATTAGCTTGTCTCGTTTTAGTTCACTGCTGAGCCGCTGCTGATCGGCCGGCGTGAGGTCGACGCGCTCACGCCTTATGGACTCGAGCCGGTCGGCGCTCTTGTCAACCCCGATGACGTCGATACCCGCTTGCGCTAACGCCAAAGCGGTCGGCAACCCGACATAGCCGAGTCCAATGACTGCGACTGTCGGCGAGGCAATTTTGGCTTGCGACTGAGCCTCTCGTAGGCTTTGGGCGTGCTGCTGCTCGCTTGTAGATTGGCTTTGCCTTATTGCTGTTGGGACCGCATTGCTGTGGTTCTTTGAGGCATCTGAGCCGCTTGTGAAGCTGCGCGCAAGAGCACTGGTTGATGACATATGAGGGACCCCCAGGGAAAGCAGTCCGGTTGCGCGAGTTGCTCGCCAAAGCAGCCCGCATTTTTCTATTCGCGCATATCTCCCACCGAGTACGTTAGCCACTCTCCGTGAGATTCCAACCTCCTAGAGTAGGTTTTCTAGGTAAAAATACCTACTTCGTTGATCCGAAGGGCCTAGAACACTGTTCAGGAACTGAACCTGAAAGCACTGTTCAGGAACTGAACCTGAAAGCACTGTTCAGGAACTGAACTGGAGAGCCATGTTCAGGAATCAGCAGGCTCTTAGGCGAAGCGGTCTCGGAGTTCATGCTTGAGAATCTTCATCGTGGCGTTCCTGGGAAGTGCCTCGACTATCTCTAGCTGTTCAGGGATCTTCTGCTGCATCAACCCGGCGTTGGAACAGGTGCGCCTCAATTCGTCAAAGGTAAACCGATCGACCTCTGGGTTGGACTCGACCACAGCACACACGCGTTCGCCGCGTTCGGGATCTGGCAATCCAATTACTGCGACCCCAGCAACGGCTGGGTGGGCGTAGAGCACTTCTTCGATTTCTTTGGCCGAGATGTTCTCGCCCTTGCGGATAATGACATCCTTTAGTCTCCCTGTGAGAGTCAAGTATCCATCAGCGTCCATTTCACCGAGGTCACCGGTTCTGAACCGACCGGAATCATCAAAGGCGCCCTCCATAAGTGACTCATCGGTGTAGCCACGGAACAGCATTGGTCCGGCCACCCGGATCTCACCCTCGGTGTTCGGGCTCAACAGTTCGTCGTCGTCGCCAACTATGGATACTTCACAGCCCTGAACCGGATGGCCCTCGCTATTTGCTAGCTGTTCGTCGCTGTCATGAGGTGAACCCTGGGCGATCATTGGACACTCGGTCATCCCATACCCGTGAGCCACGGGGATACCCATCTCGGCTTTAACCTCGAAGTACACCTCCGGGGGCTTCGGCGCGCCGCCACCAGACAACATGCGCAAAGACGGAATAAGCGGGGTCTCGGGGTTCTTGCGCTGCTCTGCCAGAAACATCGTATAGAAAGCCGTGCTTCCTCCAGCCATAGTGCCGCCGTACTCCTTGAGCGCCGAAATGACATCATCGAGCACAAACTTCTCTATCAAGATCGCGGGGAAGCCAGACGTGAGCATGGTGATCATGTAGTCGGGTCCACCGATATGCGCATATGGAAATCCGATCGAACCAACGTCGTCGGCCGACATATCGAGCGCCTTCGCCAGGCCAACGCCGCCAGCGATTAGCGTTGCGTCACTATGTTTGACGCCCTTTGGGTCGCTGGTTGTTCCGGACGTAAAGTAGATCCAGCGAATGGGTGCTTCATCGGGATTCTTCGGCGGCGTGGGCAGCTCTGGAAGAGTCGCCGGATTCCCTTCGGGCAATGATTTGTAAGCGTCTATGATCGTCGGCCTCAACTCGAGATCGGCCGTGACCCGCTCGACCATCGCCGTGTAGTCGAACCCCGACCACTCGCCTGGAACGAGCACCATCTGCGCATTCGTCTGCCGCAAGCAAAAGCCAACCTCCTTGTCGCGGTAGATGTGAATGATTGGGTTCTGCACCGCTCCGAGTCGACTCAAGGCAAACGAGGCAACAACGGTTTCTACTCGGGTGGGAAGCAACCACGTAACCGGGGTTCCTTCAACAACCCCAAGCTCTGCGAGACCCGCAGCTACCCGCTCGGCCCAGTCTCTGACCTGTCGAAAACTGAACTGACGCGCCGCTTTGGGATCGATGAGCATTGTGCGGTCGCCGGAGCGATTCGCACGTTCCTCAAGTAGCTGCCAAATACCCTCAATCCCGAAAATATTGTCACTCATGTCGAGATCGTAGATCCATCCCTTGAACGATCACCAAACACCGCTGGGAGATGATCGCCGAAATTGTCGAATCCACTCAAGTAGATAGGTCGTCAGTGTCGATATATGCCAGATGCAAGCTTCGTCTGGGCCCACCCAGATGGACTACGACGCCGCCAAGCGCCAAGCCGACAGTTCTCCTAAGTGGAAGGGTCGCCCCGGGCTAGCTCGCGCCATCAGACTCGTACTCTGGCTGACGCCTATCGCTGCATCGCTGATCTTCGGGATTTGGGCGTCGCGTACCTTTCCGCCGTCGCGGCTCGGCATAAACCGCTGGCTTTGGTGGGTGGGACTATCGATTCTCGCGACCGCGATCCTGCGCCTAGTCGAACAGCTCAGTCGCCGGCTCGCGCCGATAACCATGCTGCTTAGGCTCAGCTTGATATTTCCCGACCAGGCCCCCAACCGATTCTCGATGGCATTGCGCAGCGGCAACACGTCCAAAGTCAAGAAGCGAATCGAGGCGATACAGAACGGCGGCGAAGCGCTGTCGGGCGACGACAGTGTCGCTGCCCAAATGCTTGACCTGATCGCCTTACTGTCTGAACACGACCGAATGACCCGCGGCCATGCCGAGCGAGTTCGCGGCTATACAGACCTAATAGCTGAGGAGTTGGCCCTCGACCCCGAGGATGCGGGCAAGCTGCGCTGGGCGGCGCTACTGCACGACATGGGCAAACTCGAGGTCCCCGCCGAGATCCTCAACAAGTCTGGCAAGCCCAACGCTGAGGAATGGGCAATCTTGCAGCGGCACCCAGCGGCGGCCAACA
This sequence comes from uncultured bacterium, assembly GCA_965524675.1. Classification (GTDB taxonomy): domain Bacteria; phylum Actinomycetota; class Acidimicrobiia; order Acidimicrobiales; family SHLQ01; genus CALLQB01. Next base: position 634 of record CBERPN010000238.1, on the reverse strand, counting down.
AACACCTCGAACCGATTGCGGAGTGGTTGGGCGATTGGCGACACGCTGCCGACGGCCACCACGAGCGCTGGGACGGCAACGGGTATCCCCAGGGCCTAGTGGGTAAGAACATTCCGAGAGCTGCGCGGATCGTTGCTGTAGCCGACGCATACGACGTGATGACCTCGGCGCGGTCGTACAAGAAGCCACTCCCACCCGAGGTCGCGCGCCAAGAGATAGCCAAGAACGCCGGCACCCAGTTCGACCCGGTGGTGACCCGTGCATTTCTCAATATTGGGCTAGGCGACCTTCGCCAGGCGACGGGTCCACTCGCCTGGCTCGGCGGACTGCCCGGAATCCGCAACCTACCTCTCGGCAATGCCGTGACCCCGGTAGCTGCCAACGTTGCAACCACCGTCGGTACAACCGCTGCGGCTATCGGCGCGGCGGTTACTGGTGCGATCGGGGTCAACGCACCCCCACCGGAACCCCCGCCGCCCGCGGTTGCGTTCGCCGAACCTGCCTCGCCTGAGATCATCGGTATTACTGAAATGGCTGGCGCTGAGAACACCGCTGTCCCGGGAAGGTTGCAAGCGACCGGTGGTGGGGAATTGACCATAGCGGTCGTGATCGACCCGGTAAGTGGCGTCGTCAC
>CBERPN010000237.1:0-7124 GCA_965524675.1 uncultured bacterium | reverse complement strand
GCGTTACCCGACTCGAGTATTCACACCGAACGGGTCCGCCGAGCAACAACGTCACTTGGCGAACGCGATGATCTGGCCCGCTTTGTAAACATTCACAGCGTTTTCGGCCAGGCCGAAACAGCCTCGCTAATGCACCCGGACTTAGTAGAGCCATTTATCGATTCCGACCCGGCTACCCCAATGCGTTACTGGCAGAAAGATGTTGCCCATCTCGATGGCCTTAGCCAACTGCTCTATATCGACACCCGCATGTCGCTGCCTGACGATCTGCTGCTTTACGGCGACAAACTAGCGATGGCTAACTCGTTAGAGACACGAGTGCCGCTGCTCGATGTTGAACTCATCGAGTTCGTGGAAACGCTGCCACCAAAGCTCAAACTTCGGGGGACGCAGGGCAAATACGTCCACAAGCAAGCCGCCGAGCGATGGCTTCCCTCCGAGGTAATCAAACGACCGAAGCGCGGCTTCGCCACCCCGGTCGACAAATGGTTCCAGGGCGAACTCGATTCGTTCCTCAACGACACGATGCTGGCCGCTGACTCAGCGTGCTCAGAGCTATTCGATCGAGCCGAACTCGACCGACTTCTCAGCGAACACCGGACCGGCGAACGGAACCACCGGCGCCAACTCAGCACACTTCTCGGCTTTGAGATGTGGTCTCGTCAGTTTCTAAGAAGCGGCGATTTATCGGCGGCAACAACATGATTTCGTTACAACAACAGGACAGTTTCTAGCGATGAGAGTCAGCATTTTTGGACTAGGATACGTCGGCGCTGTGTCCGCAGCGTGCCTTGCCGATTCCGGACACACCGTCATCGGCGTCGACCTGAATCCCAACAAAGTCGACACGATCAACGCCGGCCGAACCCCAGTTCTTGAAGATCACCTTCCAAAGATGATCGCAGAAGCGGTGGCCGACGGAAGGTTGCGAGCGACCCTGGACGGGAACGATGCAGTACTGCGGACCGATATTTCATTGTTGTGCGTCGGCACCCCGAGCCGCCCGAACGGCGATATCGATACAAGCCACATCATCGATGTCGCGTATCACATTGGTTCAACCCTTCGACACAAGGAGCAGTTTCACACCATCACCATCCGCAGCACCGTCTTCCCCGGAACCGCCGATCGCGCCGCCGCGGCGATAGAAGAAGCCTCCGGAAAGCGAAACGGCGTCGACTTTGCGGTCACCGTCAATCCAGAATTTCTACGAGAGGGACAGGGCGTAGATGACTTTCGGCACCCGCCACTCGTGTTGATCGGAGGCACAAACTCTCAGGCCCTCGACGCTGTGGCAGCGCTATACGACGGAATTCCGGCGACGATTTATCGCGAGCCAACGAAAGTCGCCGAGATGATCAAATATGCTAATAACAGCTTTCACGCCACCAAGATCACCTTCGCCAACGAAATCGGGAACCTGTCAAAAGCCATGGGTATCGATAGCCATCGGGTGATGGAACTTGTGTGTGCCGACACCAAGCTAAACATCTCACCCGCGTATCTTCGCCCCGGGTTTGCCTTTGGCGGATCGTGCCTTCCCAAGGATGTGCGGGCGCTGGAGTTTCGCTCAAAGAGCCTCGACATCGAGACACCGATGCTGTCGAGTCTGCTCGAGTCGAACCGGTTTCAGGTGCGTCGTGTAATCGACCTGCTGATCGAGTTGGGCGAACCCAAGATCGGCTTCTGTGGTCTCGCCTTCAAGAGCGGGACCGATGATCTACGTGAAAGTCCTATTGTCGAGGTGATCGAGCGAATGCTCGGCAAGGGCTTCGATTGTCGGATTTATGATCCCGAGGTAAGCACGGGCAAACTGATTGGTTCGAACCGTGACTTCATCGAACAAGAGATACCTCATCTCGACAAACTGCTAACCAGCACGATGCAGGAGGTAATCGAGCACGCCGATGTGATAGTCGTGGCCAACAACACTCCCGAATATCGCCAGGTTCTCGACCGGCGTCATCCTGGCCAACGCGTGGTCGACTTGGCACGGATCGTACCGACCCGCATCGAAGCCGACTGGTACGAGGGGCTCTGTTGGTAATGTCCTCGGCCGTCGACCCAACTAGCGATGATCAACCAGGGCTCGACTTACCGCCCGCCTCGCTCGGCCACGTTCTACTCCTCGTCGAGAACTGTTCGGTCCCCCATGATCGCCGCGTCTGGAACGAAGCCTCGACCCTTCGCCGGGCCGGATACGCAGTATCGATTATCAGCCCAGAGGGCGACGATCTCGACACGAGTAGCTACGAGCGAATCGACGACATTGATATCTATCGCTTCTCGATGCCCTTTGGCGGAAAAGGTAAACAGGACTTCGTCGTAGAGTACGGCTGGGCAATGCTGGCAACGCTCGCGCTAGCGCTCCGGATCTGGCGCAAGCAGCGTTTCGATGTGATTCATGTCGCCAACCCACCCGACTTCTACTTCCCTTTCAAATGGGTCTTTGGCCCGTTCGGGGTCCGCTTCGTCTTCGACCAGCACGATCTAGCGGCCGAGACCTACCGCGAGAAGTTTGGCGAAACCGAGGAGGGCGGCGGCGGGCTTGTTTACAAGCTGCTTCAGTTTTGCGAGACCCGCAGCTACCGGGCGGCCGACATGGTCATCGCGACCAACGACTCATACCGAGAGAGGGCGATTGGCGAGCACTCAGTACCAGCCGATGAGGTAGTAGTCGTTCGCAACGCGCCCGACCCGCGTGTGTACCAACGCCGACCGCCTCGACCCGAATTGAAAGCCGGTTACGAACACATGGTGATGTTCGTTGGGGTAATGGGCTATCAGGATGGTGTACACGTGCTAATCGATGCAGCGCATCATGTTCGCAACAAACTGGGCCGAACCGAGGTGTTGTTCGCCATAGTCGGAACCGGCGATCAGTTCGGTGATCTGCAAGAACAGCACGCCCGTCTCGGGCTTGGTGAGGGCGTGCGGTTTACTGGTTTCATCAGCGACGACGACATGCTCGACTACCTGGCCACAGCCGATATCGGGGTAGCCCCAGATCTGTTTGGCCCACTGAACAATGTGTCGACGATGACCAAAACCATGGACTACATGTCGATGGGGATGCCAACGGTGTCCTTCGATCTAAAGGAGTCGCGTCACACCGCCGGGGATAGTGCAGTCTTTGTGGCCGAGAACACAGCTGAGTCTTTGGCGATGGCCATTATCGAACTGATCGACGACGCCGACCGCCGCGCTCGTATGGGAGCAATCGGGTACGAAAGAATAACTGGTCCGCTCAGTTGGAAAGCCAGCGAGCGAGCCTTGCTAGGCGTCTATGACAAACTTGAGCTGAGAGGCTCAGCGCGAGTTTCTAAGAGCGTCTAGTTCTTCGCTGCCAAGGCGATGGCGAACTACAAAGTAGCTGGCGAGCCCGACGAGCCCAAACACCCCGGCCACCAAGGTCGAAAGTGGTGGATCCTCAAAACGGCCGATCGCGAAGCCTGCTCCCACCGCCACCGGGATGAAGCCGACCAGTGCCGCGGCCAGCGACCGCAGCAAGCTCTGATCGAGTCGATAGTCGCCCAACATCTCTCCCGCCCCAATTCGACGATGGAGGAACACGCCAGCGACTAAGTCACCGAGAGCGACGGCTAAACCAACGGCTAGCACCAGTTCGACACCGTCGAAAGCGAACCATGATGCGACGATCGCCGTGAGCGTGATAGCGGTTCGTAGCGCGAATGCTCGCAACGGATCGTTGGCATTTCGGCGCGAATAAGCGGCCGGGGTTGCAACTTGAAAGAGCGTGTCGCCGATTACTGCAAGCCCGGTACCAATCAGTGCGACCGTGAGCAGATCCGGCCCCGTCCCTTCGCTTAGAGCGCCGAATGCTGTGGCCAGCGCCAGCGGCCGGGCGAGAGCAACAATGGCCACCGCCGCAGGAATAGCGATCAGTGCGGCTAGGCCCAAGCCTCTCTGGTATTCCTCGCGCCAGGCTGAGTCGTTGCCGCTGGCTTCGTGGCGAGTCAGTTGCGGCAGCATGGCCTGGGCCACTGGTTTCGCCCCAAGCGCCACCGGCACATTGAGAAAGTTAAGAGCCATTTGGAATGCCACATAGCCACCTGGCACGACCGAGGTCGACAGCGCGAGCGCTAGCATCCGAACGCCATTGAGAACCGCTACACCGCTCGATGGAACGGCTAGTCGGATTATCTGGCGAACGGCGGGGTCTTTCCAACCGGCTCGCGGGCGAAGGCTTACACCCATCCGTTTGGCCGCCATTAGCTGAAGGACAGCATGGGAGGTCACGCCGAGCGAAGAACCGACCGCTAGCAGCAGCCAACGGCCGGTGCTGATTTGGGTGAGCTCGGTTCCTGTTTCAAACACCGCTGCGTATAGCCCGAGCGCGGCGATGACGATGACGTTCTCGATAACTGGTGCGGCGGCCGGAAAAGCGAAGCGACCCATCGCGTTCTGCACAGCCACGCCGGTGAAGGCAAGGCCGTAGCCGACGAGTTGCGGGGCTGTGATGATCAGCATTGGAACAGCGGCCGCAAGGTAATTGTCGGTGGCAAGCCCTGGGTCGATGTCGTCGGCGAAGAAAACGAAGAGCCGCGCAATGAACGGACTCAACGCCACAACCAACAACGACACCGCTCCGAACGCGACAATCACAACCCCCGCGAATCCGCCGGCCAACTCGCTAACCGCATCGAGATCACCTTCGTCGAATCGCTCCACCAAGGGAGGCACGACCAGCGATGCGAGCAGTGCGCCAATCGCCAATTCGAAGGTAATCCACGGCAGGGTATTGGCGAAAGTGAAAAGGTTACCGAAGTGTGTGGCGCCGAGGATGGCCCCTACCAATGCCACCCGGATGAATCCGGTTAGTCGACTGGCCAAGGTCCATTTGGCGACCGACAGCGAATCGCTGGCGACCTGGTCGCTCATGGTGTTCGAACCATTGGTGGGTTGACTCATTAAATCCAGAAACCTTCGAGCCGACACATGAGCGTGTCAGCGTAGGGCAAAACCAGTTCTGCCAGCGAGGCTTGCCCCTATAGGGGCGGTTTTCGCTGGCAGAACGAGATGGGGTTGGAAATTGTGGGTGATCAGCAGCCGTTGATGGAGTTGATGCCGGTTCCGCCATAGCACGTGTCGATGCCTCGCCCGCCCTTGAGTATGTCGGCGCCACTTCCGCCCTGCAGAATGTCGAGCCCGCGGCCACCCTTGAGGCGATCGTTCCCGCCGCCACCCTCGAGGTAGTCGTTGCCGCGGCCGCCGTTGAGCTTGTCGGCTTGAGTCCCGCCTCGCAGTACGTCGTTGCCCGAACCGCCCTTTAGAACGTCTCGTCCGGTTCCCCCGACGAGTACGTCGCTCCCCGAGCCACCACGAATGATGTCTTTACCGCCATCACCGCAAATCAGGTCGTTGCCGCCCCGCCCACGGATGATGTCGTTGCCGCCCTTCGCGACTATCACGTCTCTCCCGCTTGTGCCGATCAGGACATCGGCCCCACTGGTGCCAACGATGGTCGCGACCTCGCCTTCGCAGTACTCGGTCGGAGGTGGAGTCGTGGTGGTTGTCGTCGTCGTAGTGGTGCTAGTCGTCGTGGTTGAGGTAGTAGATGTTGTTGAAATAGTCGTGGGCGGAATAGTGGTCGAAGTGGTTGTGGTCGATGAGGTGGTCGACGACGTCCACGCTGTCGTAGTTGGGTAGATCTGCGGTGCCATATGCGGACCGACCAGGCTCATGAAGATCGTCTCGCCCGGGGCGCCGTAGGAGGCTTCGACGTTAGGAGCCCAACGCCACCTGTCATCGTGTCCGTAGAGGAGGCCTGTGACGCCCGCTCTCATCGCAGCGGTGGTGTCGTCGTAGACGTCGGCGGGCAGAACCGGGTCGCCGGGGCCGTGCTCCTGACAACCACTCCACTCGGGCTCGAATCCCTCGTAGCGCATTTCGGCGGCGAAGATAGCCTTTCCACTCGGATGGTTACCAGCACTTGCAAGCAGGCTTTCCATTTGTGCTGGCGGCATGCAGTGGCCCGTCTCAACCGACAAAAAGTCGAGCCAAGGCTCGTCAATGAACTCCAGCATGAAAGCTACGAGCGGTGAAGAGTGAAACGTAATGGGCTGGGTGGCGCCACCATCGCGAAGCCCTTGCGCAAGGTTCGCCCAGATCTGAGGATCGGCGCGCTCGGCTACGGTCGCCCCACAGAAGTTGTCGCCACCGAGTACCCAATACTCAACGGCGGGGTGGGTTGCGAAGTCGCCAGCCAACTGCGTGCCAACATCATATGACGTATCAACATTGAGCGGCCCTTGATGCAGGTTCTCGCAGAACCCAGTCGTCCATTCGCCGTGGATGTAGCGAACGCCCCAGGCGGTGACGATGCCAGCCTTGAGTCCCCGGCTATTCATCTGGTCGAGCAGCCAGGTGATGTCATCTGCGTAGCCCTGGTTCAAAATGATGTTGCCGTCGACATCGAGCGATGCCTGTTGCTCACCGAGAACGGTGGTGGTGTCAAAGGCCTGACCAGTGGAGGTCAAATATGCGAACCAAACCCCTGTGAATCCAGCCGCTGCGATGTGATCGAGGTACGCGATCTGCTGTGCCTGAGTTCCCTTATAGGGCAACTCCCACGCTGTATCGAAAGACTCAACCGTCTGGGTCACGTTCGAGTCGTGATGCGCGGCGGCGGGAGTCGGGTTGATGGCAACCGCTCCGACACTGAGCAGAGCAACGAGTAGCGCTGCCAGCAGAGTTCTCGTATGAAGAGCAAGCATGGGGAGAGTCCTGAGCTAGATGTGGGGTAGCTCCAGAGTAATTCCCACTCTGTGTGGTCAGAAAGGGGCCAATCGACCCATTTCATCAAATTTCACACCCTAATTACCACCTATTGTGGTGACTCATCAATGGTGGGCGGGTTCCAGCCCAAGCGATGAACTAGCGCCACGGCCTCGAGCTGAGACCGGACATTTAGCTTCCGCAGGATCGCCTTCACCTGGCTGCGCACAGTGCTGGTGGAGACAAATGAGGTGTCGGCTATCGACTGCACGTTGTAGCCCCTGACGAGGCTGGCTAGCACCTGGATCTCGCGACCGCTCAACTTCGAAAGCAGCGCTGCGGTGTTGGCTCGCTCCCACTCGGCTTCTCGGTGCAGGGCCAGGAGG
>CBERPN010000236.1:0-7137 GCA_965524675.1 uncultured bacterium | reverse complement strand
CGGCCGAGCGTGCTGAGCTCGAAGATGCGCGGACCGTTGTCGGTGTCGCCCGTGCGTGCGACGGCGTTCGCCGAATCGATCCACCGACCACAGAATGGGTCGAGCCGGGGTTCGGAACTGGCGGAACTTCGAGAATCGGCAAGTTAGCTGTTGTGTTCACACTGCTAATTCTGGGATTTGGGGTGTTCGGAGTTGTTCGGATATTGGGTGAAGATCTCAAAATCAGCTCGCGATTTGAAAGGATCACCGAAGTGACTGAGGGTTGTCGCTGGCGAGTTAACCTTGAACTCAGGAACGTGTCGGAGACCGACATCGAAATCATCGACATGAGTATCGAAGAACCAAGTGAGGTTGTCGTCAACCCGACGCAGGTCTACATTCCTGCCTTTTCACGCGTTTTCGTTTCGGCCACAAGCGACCTTGACTCATGTCCTGAGCCCGACACAAACGTCGCTCACGGCAAACTACAGATTCGTTACCTAAAGGGTTCTGACCCGGCCGAACGAATAGTTGACCTATAGCAATTTCGAGACCTTGTGTGCCGCCTCATTCTGAGGGGCCAACCCTTGCCACAATGGCGTCGGCTAGTCGCTCAACCGCCACTGGCATCGAGCCCAGTGACAGAACCGGGTCGAACAGTTCGACCTCCAGCACGAACGGGTCGCCGTTGTCGCTCATCACCACATCGATTCGGGCGAACAGCAGCACCTCACCGAGCAGCTTCTCGATAACCGCAACGACGTTGCGGGCTAGGTCGGCCTGGTCGATCGTCGGGTCGGTCAGACCGAGGTAGGTTATCTGTTCCCAAGGGTTATCGATCACTCCGCGATCGAGTTCGAGAAACGACCCCTTACCTATCGCGTGGCTGACTTCGCCCTCGATGAAGATGATCGACAGTTCGCCTTCGTCCTCGACCGACTGAACAAAGTCTTGGACCATCGCGGTTCTGCCATCGGCGCCCAAGGAATTCACATGGTCGCGGGCTGCTTCCAGCTGATGCAGCGAGTAACGGGCGGTATCGCGCGCCCCAGCCGAGATTGTTGGTTTGACGATGAACTCGCCGATCGGGTTAGCGAACGAACCGCCTGGCCGTACCCAAGTGGTGGGGATGGTCGGAACGCCAAGCTTTGCTAGGTCGCGCAAATAGACCTTGTCGAGGCTCCATTCGACGATCGCGGCAGACGGTAGGAGCTTTGTAGCGGCCTCGACTTTGTGCACCCACTGGCGGTACTCCGACGGTCGCGTGACTCCATCCCACGTACTGCGGATGATGACCGCATCGAAGTTGGCCCAATCGAGCGACGGGTCGTCCCAAGACACCGTTGATGGGGTAACCCCTCGTTGTTCGAGCGCAATGCACAGCAGCTCAGAATCGGGATCGGGGTAGAGCTCGTCAGCGGGGCCTTCAGGCGAGAGCCGACAGTGAGCGATGGCGACGTGCATTGGAGCCGGTTCCTAGATGAGGCGACGGCGTACTTCGGCCACACCAGCTCCGCTGAGATCGTCGAGAGCGACCATTCGACCGCCGAGGCCGAGGGTCAAAGCCTCGCTGGTGCCCTCCACCAAGGCCCCCGAGCCGCTGGACCAGTCTTGGTCGGTGGCGCGAAACTCAAGATTTGATACGTCGCTTAGCGGAAGCCGAACTAGTCGGTCTGGCTTGGCGAGGCGATCGAGGACGTACCGAAACGTTGCTACCGGTGTCGATGAGGCTATGCCGAGCGGACGTCGTATGTCACCCCCGTGGGTCACCACATCGATGAGCGGGGCGATGTTGCCAGCGCCGGGTGGTGTGAAGCGGTGCTCGGCATTGTCGCGAAGATCGGCCACGATCTCGCCGGTGCTTCGCGATCCGAGCTCGCGTGCTGCGACCGCATTGTACTTATCGAAGCTCCGGTGCTTAATCAGGCCGACCGCAACCTTCTTCCATGAGAGGTTGAATCCGGCGGTGAGATGGCCAGCTACGTCGCGTACGGTCCATTCACCACAGAGACTCGGGGTGTTCCACTGTTGCTCGGAGAGTCCTTCCAGCATGTCGGCGATGCCGCGGCGTTCGGCGGCGATGAGGGGCCAGATCTCGTCCATAGGGAGAGTCTCGCAGGCTCGGACTCAGCAAGGCGAGCAAATTGGAATTTGCTGAAGATCGAGTGCCATAGTCAGCGGCCATCCGATCTATCGTTGAGCCGATGCTCGATTTCAAACTCTCACCCGAACTCGAGGACCTCCGAGCCCGAGCCCACAAGGTGGCGGCCGACGGTGTTGCCACCTTTGGTCGCCATAACGACAGTTGGATCAACGGTTTCTCGACACAGTTCGCCGCGGTGATGGCCGAAGAGGGCTGGATCGGAATGGGTTGGCCGAAAGAGCATGGAGGTGGAGCCCGCCCTCCCATCGAGCGGGTTATCGTCGCCGAAGAAATGATTGGCCAAGGAGCCCCTATTGCCGCGATGTGGTTTGCCGATCGCCAGATGGGCCCGACCCTCATCGCCTACGGAACCGCCGATCAACAAGCCGAGTACCTGCCCGACATGCTCGCAGGCAAGACCACGTGGTGCATCGGAATGAGCGAACCCGATTCAGGGTCGGATCTGGCGAGCCTCAAGACGTCGGCCGATCGCCAGGGCGACGATTTCGTTATCAACGGTCAGAAGGTCTGGACCAGCTTCGGTGAGGTAGCCGACTATTGCTATCTCATCTGTCGTACCGCTAGCGACGGCCCACCCCATCGCGGTATTAGCGAGGTGGTTGTCCCAATGGATACGCCGGGAATCGAGGTGCGCCCCATCACCGACATGACCACCAATCGGCATTTCTGCGAGGTGTACTTCACCGACGTACGGGTACCGGTCGAGAACTTGGTTGGGGTCGAGGGCAACGCCTTCAAACAGACGATGGTTCAACTAGAACACGAACGTGGTGGCATCGATCGACTCGTCTCGAACCGCGCTCTCTATGACTACGCCCTGACCAAGGCCGACAAGGCAGATCCTGTTGTGCGTCAGGAAATTGCCAAACTTGAAACTGGTTACCGACTGGGCCGCTTGCTGGTCTATCGAGAGGTGCTGCGCCAGGCGCCCAAAGGGTTTAGCGCTGCTACCAAGGCGTACTGCACCGAGCACCAGATTCGCGTCGCCGACTTTGCTGCCGAGGTGCTCGGCGCCGAGGCGTTGCTAGATGACGACTGGACCAAAGAGATTGTCTACGGCCCGGCGTACACAATCATGGGCGGAACCTCGGATATTATGCGCAACATCTTGGGCGAACGGGTGCTAGGTCTGCCCAGAGAACCGCGCTAGCGCCACCCCGCTCCACCCTCAAATTCCTGTCGTAGTAACCGCTAGCCGGTCATTGCAGCAGTAATGACAGCAGCGGCTCTGAAATTACTGTGGAGAGCACCGGTGGGCGGTTATTACAACAGTAATTTCGGGGTGGTTGGTTACGTGGGGTTGAGGAATGGGTCTAGGCCTGCGAGGCCTTTCGTCCATGCTGAGCGAACTTGACGCTTGACGAGGGGGTACGACAGTTTGGTTATCAAGTGGGGTTCGAAGGCGCCGGTGTAGCGAACCAGGGTTTGTGGTGACGAGGTGGTACCGATGGCTTCCAGCTCGACCATCTCCAGGAAGCGCTTGGCCATCGGCAGATTGGTCCTGGTGATGGTAAAACCCCAAGCTTTTTCAGGCTCCCAGATTATGAAGAGTTCGTCGGCCTCAAGTGGCCCGACCACCACAGAGCGGGTAGAGCCAACGCCCGTCGCTGGGTCGGACGTGGAGATGCAACTCGACATCGGATCGAACCACTTCGGCCAGGCGTCGTTGTCGGCCAAGGCGCCCCAGACGCTTGCCGTGCTCGCCGCAACGGTTGTTTCCACCACGACCTTCTGTGGCGCGGTTGTCGCGAAGCTTGGTTCTACTGGATCGAGTGCTGACATGTGACCTTCTTAGCAAACTCTGCCTGAAACAAAGGACTGCTTATGAGCAATACTTAAGATCTGAAGGAAATACTCGACAAAGGAATCTCAAGATGGTGGAGCAAGTGAAGCACGGCGATGGAACCGACCGCGAGGATGAGTGGCAACGGCTTCGTGCTAAGCACCTTCACGAAGCGAGGCCACCATCGAGCGCCCAAGGCGTTCATCACCTGGCACTGTTGTCGAGCGACGTCGAACGAACAATCGCCTTCTACCAAGGCCTGCTCGAGTTCCCGCTTACCGATCTCTTTGAGAACCGCGACTATCAGGGATCGACCCACTTCTTCTTCGACATCGGCAACGGCAATCTGCTCGCATTCTTCGACTTTCCCGGGCTGGATCTGGGCCCCTACGCGGAGGTCCTCGGCTCGATGCACCATCTCGCCCTTTCGGTTAGTCCCGAGAGACAGGTTCATTTGCGAACCAAACTGGAGGCGGCGGGGGTGACGATCGACTTCGACTACGAAACATCGATCTACTTCAGAGGCCCCGACGGCGAGCGGCTCGAATTGCTGGCAGACGAACTGGGCCAAATGTACGGTCAAGCGGTGAACTAAGCCGCTGTTTAAGTTCTCTTGTGGATGGTGCACCGTTGCGGTGTTCCAGTCAAGACAGATCTAGGCTGGGGGTGGTTCGATGGTGGCTAGAACAGGAGAAACCATGGCTGGAACTACGATTGCCAGAAGCTGGACGTCACTGGACGCTTTCGAAGCGTTTCTAAACGGCGGAGGCATTGTCGAGGTCGATGATGCAATGCCCGACGAGTACCGAACAGCAGTTTTTCGCTTCATAGAGATGCATGCCAACAGCGAACTCATGGGCGGTCTAACCGAGCGTGACTGGATTCCCAAGACTCCGGGTTTGCGGCACAAGATGGCAGTTCTGGCCAAGACCCAGGACGAGATCGGGCACGGTCATCTGCTGTACATGGTCGCGGCCGACATGGCGGTAAAGACCCGCACCGAGATGCTCGAAGATCTGTTCGCGGGCAAGAGTCGTTTCCACAACGTATTTCATTATCAAGCCAAGACGTGGGGCGATCAGGTGGCTATTGCCTTCCTGGTAGACGCAGCCGCTCTCGCTAGCCAGCAAGCCGTGTTCAAGAACTGCTCGTACGGCCCGTATCGTCGGATCCTCAAGCGGATCATTTCTGAAGAGGGATTTCACATGCGCCTCGGCGAAGAGCGGATGTTGCGAATCGCCGAGGGTACCGACACACAGCGTTCGATGTTTCAGGAGTCGATCAATGATTGGTGGTGGCCAGCGCTGCAACTGTTCGGCCCCGATACCAAGCCCGGCGACGTCTTGCTGCGGTGGCATATCAAGTCTGAACGCAATGAGGTACTGCGCGACCGTTGGGTGCAGAAGTTCGCGCCAATGCTTCAAGGCTACGGTTTTACGATTCCGGATCCAGGGCTTCACTACGACGATGAAGCGGGCAGGTGGATGGCAGGCCCAATCGATTGGGAACCCTTGAAGGCAACCCTCGCTAACGGTGGCCCTGACTCGGCTCGCCGTATCGCTGAAGCGGCCGGTAACTGGAACAGAAACGCGTGGGTCCGCGATGCGCTCAACGCGGTGAGTGTTTCGGCATGAAATCGACTGGGACTGGGGTCGATTTCGAGCTGTTGGTTCACGAGGCGGTTGCTTCGGTGGATGACCCCGAGTACCCCGGGGTCTCCATCGTCGACCTCGGCCTGTTGGAAACGCTGCTGATCGATGATGCTGGAGGTGTTCGGATTGGTTTAGTGCCCACCTTCTCGGGATGTCCGGCGTTGGCGATGATCGCGGATGACGTTCGCGATGCGGTGGCGGCACTCGAATGGGTCACAGCAATCGAAATCGAGTGGCTAGCAGCGCCAGCGTGGTCGACCGATCGGGTTAGTGAAGATGCGCGTTCGGTACTTAGTAAAGAGTTCACCGTGGCGGTACAGATTGGAAGCTCGGCCAAGTGCCCGCTGTGCGGTGAGCCCACCGTTGAGAAATCGCTCTTTGGGCCAAGCCGGTGCCGGTCGGTTCATCGCTGTGAGCCATGTTCGGAAACAATCGAAGTGTTGAGAGGCTGAGCGATGCGAACCTACGAAGTGTTCCTAAAGAAGGACGGCAAGGATGAGTTTCGCCACGCTGGCAGCATCGACGCCGCCAACGATGACCTCGCCTTGATAATGGCCCGCGAGTGCTATGCCCGTCGGGCCGAGGGCGATCATCTTTGGGTCGTCGATCGCACAAATATCGCGATGGCCGAAGCCGACTTCGTGGCGCCCAACGCAGACAAGCCCCATCGTCACAACGATGGGGGTCGAGTAGCTGCCCGTCGCAAAGCGCAGCGAGAAGCGAGTGCCAATCAATGAGTGTCGACCAAGGCTTGATCGACGGTCCGATTAGAGAATTCATCCTCGCGTTGGCCGACGACGAACACCTGATGGGTCAGCAGCACACCGAGTGGATTGGGGTGGCACCATTTCTTGAGGAAGATCTTGCTTTCTCAAGCATTGCTCAAGACGAACTTGGCCACGCAGCGATGTTGTACGAATTGCTCGACGGCGAAAACGGTATAGACGCCCTCGCCTTCGGCCGCGACGTCGGCGACTACCGCTCGTGCTGGCTTGTCGAGTACGCCACCACCGATTGGGCCGAAGCTCTGGTGCGGCATTGGCTTTACGACATCGCAGAAGAATTGCGTTGGAACCTGCTTCTTACGTCGAGCATCGAGGGGTTGAGCGAGATTGCCCAACGTGCCCTCGCCGAAGAGCGATTTCACCGGATGCATGCTGACGGGTTGCTCGATGCGTTGCTCGAAGTTGATGATGCGCGGTCGCGCATAAGAGCCGCTCTCGACTCCATGCTGCCGTTGGCACTGACGATGTTCGAGACCTTGGCGTCAGAGAAAGCGGCTGCGGCCGCCGGAGCAGCCTTGTCGACGCTCGCCGAACAGCAGCAGGTTTGGCAAGCCGCTGTCGATCAACGATTCGATGATGTCGAATGGTCAGCGATCAGCGCAACGCCAGAATCCACCCGAGCCGCGAGGTCAGACGACTTCGCTCCGCTAATGAGCCGAATGCGCGAAGTGATCGACCTAGATCCGCTCGCCATCTGGTAAGCGTCGTTCGCTTCGCTCTCTTACCAAGTTCTGGCGCTAGGGCGCCACAACTTGTGTTTGATTGGTGTGTTCG
>CBERPN010000235.1:0-7156 GCA_965524675.1 uncultured bacterium | reverse complement strand
TTAGCGAACGCTCCGTGGCCCACGATCGACTCCGGCCTCATCGACGTCGACGTCGCAGAAACGTTCAGCAGAGCAAACGAACTCCTCACCCAGATCCGACGGCTTCGCGCCGAGCGACTTGTGAAGCCAAAACAACAGATCACCATTCATATCGATGGCAGTATTCGCTCGCTCATCGAGTCTGTCGATGGCCTGGTCGAAACCCTGGCCGGAGTGGGTTCGGTCATGAGTGCTGCGGAAAACTCGCCAACGGTTTCCAGCTCGATCGCGTTCGAGGGCTCACAGGTTATCGTCTCCGACCTGGTCGAGGAGGTCGACGCCGCCGCCGAAGGCCAGCGGCTCGATCGCGTAATCGAGGACCTAACCAAAAGGATCGCCAACTTCGAAGGCCGTCTAGCCAACGAAGGCTACGTGAACAACGCAAAACCAGAACTAGTAGAAGAAACCCGCGACCAGCTAGCAGCAGCCCAAGCCGACCTAACAACGGCAACGGCCGCCAAAGCTAGTATTACCTAGCAGGCGTAATCGCCGTTCGCTTCGCTCACTAACCACATGCAGCGCTGACGCGCTCATGTGCGGGGAGGGGTCTCGATGCGCGCTGCTGATGCTGGCGCCCGACCCGTGCGTTGTTGGCTGGCGTTCCCGGTCACGCAGGCCGGGGGTCTCAGGCTACGGGCTGGCGCCCTCCGCCCTACCGCGCTCGGGCCACCCAAGCGCTGTGGCGGCCTCCGTGGCCCCGAACGGGCTGCACGGAGTACGGTAGTCAGGCCCCGGTGTCCGGTACGTTTCTAATTCCTGGCAACAACGCCAGAAGTCCGACCGCACACCCAGGATTTAGAGACGTGTCTGACACCATCTCTACTCCTCCTCTTTGGTGGATCTAGATAGCGGGGCAGCAGAGAGCGGTGGTAAATAGTCGTCAAATGGCGAGCGAATAGCGCGACAGAGATACTGGCGCCTGTCACGCTATTCTCTCAGCCAAGTAGACGCTTAGTCGTCGAGCCATCGCTCCCGACAAAGCGGTGCCATGATGAAGAGTATCTGGCTGAAGGAGTAGCGTCCGCCAGGCGAAGCCTGCGCTATGCCGTACCGCTCTGTTAATTCTGCCAGGTCATCTTCGTCGGTTCCGCAGGCCTCGACAGCAAACTCCACCCACTGCTCCTCGCTAAGGAGGTCGGGTCCGAAGGTGTTCCGGCCGACCAAACCTATTTCGGCCCTTGCAGCCGCGTCAACCTCGGTCACATCTACTGAACCACCGCTGCCAGTGCAACCGGCAAGCACAATCATGACTGCGAAGAATGCCAGGGGCCGAGTCTGTTGCCGCATACAACTCCTCCTATACAAAGTTTCTGTTGCCAAGATACGGAACGGTCAAAATGTTATCAACCGACCAAGCAGCAGAGTTCGAACAAATTCGACCTCCAGAGGGGTGACCAATAACCTTGTGAGTACTTGAAACAGAATTTGATACTAGGCCTGTTCCGATATGAAAGGCAGACCAGCATGAATTCCAGGTTCCACCACTTCCACCTTGCCAATGGACGACTGCGGTACGATGGCAATTTTCGCTAGAGTTAAGAATTCTAGAGCTTGCCTTAGTCCAGTGGTCAGAGTACCTAAACCTATTACGATTTCTCGTACAGAACGGCCCACTGAAAATCGTCTGATGTTTCTTGGTGCTCTTATCGACTCCGGATCCGTGATAAAATTCGGGTGTTCCAACATGGGCGTGACCAGCATGTCGTTCCGTAAGATCCTCCGGTGTTGGAACTGCATCAGGCAAACCTCGTTCGGGGCGAGCTTCGATCAATGAAAGCGCGACAGATTCACTTATTTCGTTCACGTGACCAATCGTTATGGTTGTTTGGCTATTTCCGTTGGTGCCTAACTTGACGCTCGCATTGTTAGAGCGTGTCAGCTTGGTTCCCCTTTCTCCAACCCCAGCACCAAGGGCAATCTGCCAGGCGGTCACCGCAACATGTTTTCGGGTGTCCTCTATTCTCACCGTTTCCGCAGCCTCGCGACCTGGAGGTATTGCGGCGTGTCGCGCGACCGACCCGTCGAAATATTCGCTCCAAGAACCGGGGACCGAGTCAGATCTCCCGACGACGTAGTATACCTTGGCCTCACTCGACACTGTGACGTCAAAGACTTGTGTATCCGCTGGGGTTCGAACCGATACTTGCACCGAATACCAGGTCTCAGACTTTGTCCCGGCGGCAGCATCGTTGCCGATTAGGGTTACTGCGAACGCCAATACTACGAAAACCGTGGCAAGAACCCCCCCCCCGGTGTCCCAGGCGTGGCTGTGCTAGATATTTCACTATTGTTCCTCCTGCAATTGATGATTCAAGACGTATGTGTCCGGATTCGGCACAATGTCGCGGAATAATGTTGGTTTTGAACGAACCGTTCGTGAATCCACTGCAGTATCGAACCGCCAACACAACATCGCCCACCGAGGCCCGCGAGGCAGAAACTAGCCAGACAGGAAACAAACGGCCACAGCAACAGCAAGGTGCCAACGCAAAGCCGAGGAGCGAGTAACGAGCGACGGGTCAGCGCTCGCGATCAGCAGCGCTCAGCGAGGGCGCCTAGCGCCCGGATTGCGCCTTGCGGGAAACAAGGAGCGATTAACGAGCGACGGGTCAGCGCTCGCGTTCGGCAGCGCGCATCGAGGCCCGCCAGGGCCGGATTGCGCCTGCGAGAATTACAGAGTGAACTTCAGTTCGTTTAACAGCGCGCCCGGCAGTTGGAAGCTTGCGTTGGAGCGCGCCGTATAGGTTGAGGCGTCGAGTATCAGCTCGGCTTGGTCGGTGAAGTCGACCAGCTCCGATCCGAACATGCGGTAGATGCTGTCGTCGAATCGAAGCACGTTTACCGGCGCCACAACCTCACCGCCTTCCACCCAGAACGTGGCGAACCTGGTCATGCCGGTTACGCGACACGCTGGCCTATCGGAGAAGTTCGTATACCAAAGATTGCCGACATAGAGCCCCTTGTCGAGTGCTTGGGCCGCATTGTCGTGAGCGAGGCTGCCAGGAGCGATCGCTAAGGATTGCGGCGACTCGTCGGCCGCTGCCCCATTGGTGATGAGGTCGTATTCGCTAGCGGTGCGTGGCGAAACCAGCGACCCCGAGAAGGCACCGCCGTCGACCAGCACAACCTCGTCAGGTCGGAGATACCCCTGCTCCTGAAAGTTGGGAGCGGTTCCCCCCACGGTGTCCTCGACGATTCGAGTACCCGCGGCCAGCGTTGCACCATCGGCCACCATCTTGATAAGTGGCGAGCGCATGGTTCGATACGACTTCTCGCCGAACGCGTAGTAGCCAATCAGCTCGATGTATGACTGCACGGCAGCCGGGGCTAAGTAGGTCCGGTAGTCGCCAGGGGCGAGATCGATAGGGGTTCGTTCGAGGGCGGCCAGCTGTTGTTTCGACCATGCCACCTTCGCTGCAAAGGCATCGTCGTCCCACTGGAATCCTGCATAGTTGTTTTTGGCGGCCTTGTCGTCGCGTAGGTACATGGTCCAGTCGAAGATGAACGACGATGTCTGGAACCAGTTTCGCTGTCCCAACGAGTTGGCGAACCCGGAGCAGGTTTCGCCCGCGGTGTAGATTCCGACTAGGTCGCCGCCGTCGGCACCGCTACGAATATCGGCGATGGCCGCATCGGTGTCGGGAATGTCGTTGCCGCCCAGTACCTCGGTGGATTCGATTTCGGTGTTGTACAACAAGAACGGATCTTCGGGCAGCGATGGCAGATGCTCGGCGAGCGTGCTCAGAATCTGGCGAACCCGCGCATCATCGATTGCTGGATCGAGGGCGAGCGGCAGCGTAGCGGTGGCGTGGCGCGCTCCGCGGATCAACTCCAAGTGCACCTCGGTCTGGGAAACCGATCCGGCCTGGCGTACCGCGCCGTGGTTGAATCGCACGAAGTCGGTGTCTTCGCCCGCAACCGAACCAAGCAGTTCGTCGCCAGCGGCGAGGTGGCTGCACGCTCGGGAAAAGAACTGGTCGAAATAGTCTGCGTCGATCATTCGCCAGCTCCAAACACTTCGACATCTGAGAATCTGCAAGCTGGTGCCGCGTGACCTGTACCGATCATCTGGTTGAGCTCTCCTTTGCCGCAGTTGGGCGTGCCCATTACCTTCACCGTGTCGCGGTCGCCCACCCCTGACAGGTTTCGCCAGAAGTTGGACGAAACACCTCGATAGCTTGGGTTGCGAACGATCTCGCCAAGTTCACCATTGGTGATCAGGCGACCAATTTCGGTACTGAACTGAAACTTGTTGCGGCTGTCGTCGATCGACCACGAATTATTGGTTTCGAGATATATCCCGTTCTCGACCGAACCGATCAAGTCATCGAAGCTCGAGTTGCCCGCTTCGATATTGATGTTCGACATTCGATCGATGGGCGGACGGTTCCAGCTACAGGCACGACTGGTGGCTACGCCTTCGAGTCCTGATCGGCGTTGCGAGATGGTCCCGCCGATACCGCGTAACAACACGCCGTCCTTGATCAGGTACCGGCGTTCGGCGGGGGTGCCGTCGTCGTCGAATGCGAACGACGCGAGTTGGCCCGAAACGGTTGGATCGTAGGTGACGTTAAGCAAATCCGAGCCGTACTGGAACGAGCCGTACATGTCGGCGGAGAGAAAGGTAGTGCCAGCGTAATTTCGTTCGTCGCCCAGCAGCCGGTCGAGTTCGAGCGGATGACCTATCGACTCATGGATCTGCAAGATCATCTGATCGGGGGCCAGCACCATGTCCATCTTGGCCGTAGGGCAGTTAGGAGCGTCGAGCAAAAGCTCGGCCTCCTGCGACACCCTCGCAGCGGCGTCGCCAAACCCGAAGCGGGCGAGAACTTCAGGGCCGCCTTGTCCGCAGTAGGCGTGGCCGCCAAAGGTTCGAGTCTGCGAATCCGAACCGTCGCTGGCCGTCGCTTGCAGCATCGGGTAGGCGAACGAGAATCGTTGCTCGATGCGACCCCCATCGGAGGTGATTAGCAACGACCGCACTTCGCGACGGCCAAGTGCAGCAAAGTGATCGACGATCCGGTCGCCGCCGAGCAACTCTGATTGACGTTGCAGCAGCCCAATTCGTTCATCGATTGGTAGCTCGTCCCATGAAACCTCGACCGGCGAGCGATACGACCCCACTACATCGGTGCGCGGCGGGTCTACCGCGAGACCAACCTTTGCCGTCGCCTCAGCCCAGTGCTTGGCACGCTCACCGGCGCCGCGAAGACCGCTAACCGATAGGTCGCTCGTCGCCGCAAACCCTAAGCCGCCACCCGACCACACTGTCACCATTGCGCCGGTGTCGAAACCGGTCGACAGCGGTTCGAGAGTTCCGGATCTAACGGTGAGGTACTCGGAGAACTCCTCGACATGGCGCACGGTGGCATAGTCGACCCCCGACGGAATCGCCCCCCGCAGATCGCCCTCAAGGCCAGCATCAACTTCTTCAAGCAGCATCACGAGATGCTATTGCTTTTCTCCGCCTTCGGCTCCGGCGCTCCGCTATTTCTCCCAGCTTCCCAAACTCGCCCTCGCTGGCGCGACGGGCTACTCATTACTTCGCGCAGGCACAATCCGGCCCTTCGGGCCTCGATGCGCGCTGCTGACGCTGACGCCCGACCCGTCACTCGTCCCTCACTCCTCGCCCCTTGTTCTGCTTTGACTCCAAGCCTCCGGTGTCCGACACGTTTCTAATTCCTGGCAACAACGCCAACAGGCCGACCGTGCACCCAGGATTTAGAGACATGTCTGACACCACCACCCCGACACGAAGCACACCCATTAGAGACGCTTTGATTAGAGACATGTCTGACACCAATGCTCCAGGTGAGCCTGTTTGGCGGAGGAACGCCATCAACAACGCGAGGCGGAGAAAGGTAACACCGTGATGTAACGTGCGAAGAAATCTTGGACCGCTATTAAATCGACCGGGGAACCTTTGAGTAGCAACGAGCCAGTTCTAGAGGTCAGCGGCCTGAAAACTCACTTCGATACCCACGATGGTGTAGTTCATGCGGTCAACGGAGTCGACTTCAACCTGCGGGCTGGCGAGTTCCTAGGCGTTGTGGGCGAGAGCGGCTCGGGCAAAAGCGTCACGATGATGTCGATCCTCAAACTGATTCCAATGCCTCCGGGCAGGATTGTCGCTGGCACCGCGATGTTCGAAGGGCATGACTTGCTCAAACTCGACGCTAAGCAGCTCCGCCACGTGCGAGGCGGCCAAATCGGATTCATGTTCCAAGACCCGATGACCTCGCTCAATCCAGTGCTACCCGTTGGTCACCAGATCACCGAACCAATTCTCGAGCACACCGATTCTTCTAGCAAGGCCGCCGTCGCGGCAGCCACCGATCTGTTGGACATGGTGGGGATCCCCGATGCCGCTCAGCGGATGAAGGCATACCCGCACGAACTGTCGGGCGGTATGCGCCAGCGCGTGATGATCGCGATCGCACTCTCGTGCTCGCCAAAAGTCATCATCGCCGATGAGCCCACCACCGCACTCGATGTAACCATTCAGGCCCAGATCATAGAAATCATCAAAGACCTTCGCGAAGAGTTGGGAACAGCCGTGATCTGGATTACCCACGACCTCGGAGTAGTAGCGGGTCTGGCAGATCGCGTAATGGTCATGTACGGGGGCAAGATCGTCGAAAAGGCCGAAGTTCGAGACCTCTACGCCACTCCCGAACACCCATACACCCAGGGCCTTTTGCAATCGTTGCCTCGGCTCGATCAGAAAGGCCAGGAGCTGGTGAGTATCAAGGGCCAACCGCCGAGCCTCTTCGCCGAGCCAGCCGATTGTTCGTTTGCCCCACGCTGCCCATATACCTACGATCGTTGTCTCACCGACCTCCCCGCGCTGGACCAGATAGGTCACGAACACATGGTGTCTTGTTGGACCGACACCAATACCGGAGAGCCGCGCTATGACCACTGAAACCAGCGACGAAGCAACACCTGTCGAATCTGGGGCACAAGATGTTCTCGTAGGAGTCAAAGATCTCAAAAAACACTTCCCCATTATGAAGGGGGTGTTCCGACGCCAAGTCGGAGCTGTGCGCGCTGTCGACGGGGTCACCTTCGATGTTTACCGGGGCGAGACCTTGGGGTTGGTCGGCGAGAGCGGATC
>CBERPN010000234.1:0-7213 GCA_965524675.1 uncultured bacterium | reverse complement strand
AAGCACGGCTAGGGCTCCGGCCAGATAGGGGACACGAGGCGGCTGGAGAACATCGCTAACCGCCACCATCTCGGCCGGGTTTACGTTGTTGAGATCTGCACCAGGCGCATGTTTGGCAACCTCTGGGCGGATCGCGTCTTCGAGCTTGGGTACCGGTTCGTCTGGGAAGTCTTCGACGGAGGTAGGTTCTGCTCGATTGCTTTTAGACTCCGATTCGTCCAGCGCCGGACTGTGGGGTGCGGCCCCAATCGTGGCGTGTGATTCGGGTGTCGACGGGGCAACTTGCTCGCCGGGCAGCATGGTCTGGGACGCGTCGGTCGAACCGGGAACGATGGTTTGTGACGATGACCCGCTACCTGTCACCTGGTTGGTCGAGCCGGGAACGATGGTGGCGCTGGATCCATCTAGCCCGACCATCGGTGCAGCGGTCGTGGAATCTGGTGTGGTTCGCGCCACCGCGTGACGAGTTGTTCGTGCCGCCGCGGAAATTGTGGGCGAGCCCTGAACTGGTTGGCCGGTGCTGTCGAGCCAATCGACTCCCCACGCTGTCGCCGCCGCCTCAGCAATGGCGATGCCAAACTCCTCGGCCGAGCCGTAACGCTCGTCGGCCGACTTACGGATTGCTTTGTCTACGACCGCCGCGATCTCATCTGGAACTTGTGGAGCGAATTGCCGCAAGGGCGGAGGTTCATCGGTTACCCGTTGAACCAACATTGCCATGGGGTTCTCGCCTCCGGTAAACGGGAGCCGTCCGCTGAGAAACTCGAACAGCATCGTGCCCGCGGCGTAGACATCGGCGGTAGCCGATACCGGGTCGCCACTGGCTTGCTCGGGAGCCATATAGGCAGGCGTTCCGAGAACGCTGCCATCGACTGTGGCCATAGCCACTGCACCGTTCACGACCTTTGCTATGCCGAAGTCGGTAACCTTGAGCGATCCGTTCTCGTCGAACATTAGATTCTCGGGCTTGACGTCGCGATGTAGCACGCCTTTGTGGTGGGCGTGATCGAGGCCAGCGCACGCCGCCATCGTGACCGCACAGGCCTCCGGCATCACCAGGCCATCGGTAACGAACCTGTCCCAAAGAGTGCCGCCGGGAAGCTCCTGCATCACTAACAACAGATGCTCGTCACGCTCGACAAAATCGAAAACGGGGACGATGTGGGGGTGATTTAGCCCCGCTAGCACCCGCGCTTCGGTCAAGAACCGTTCTCGTACATCGGGGTCGACGGCAAACGAGCGTGGCAGTTCTTTGATCGCAACCTGTCGGTCGAGGCTTCGGTGGCGCCCGAGGTAGACAACGCCCATCGCGCCACGACCTAGCTCGCCATGGATCTCGTACTCGGGAAGGACCTTCTGCAAGGCTTGTGAAACCGCCATACCCGAATCCTAGTTTGTGGTGCTCAGCCTCATCCAAAAGTGGAGGTGACGCTATTTGGTCACATCGGCCTACTCGACGTGACGTGTTTGGCCCCGTACTCTCTGGTAGCGGATACAAAGAGCGGATTTATGAGGCGATCGAAGACATTGTTGGAGCGGATTGCGGTAGCGGTAACCATCGCGCTTTTTGCGACACTCGTTCTACCAGCACCACTGGGCCCACCCGATGCCGTCGCCCAGGGGCCGGTTACTATTCCGGGCCAACAACCCCCGGGGCCGACCCTGCCGGGAGGTCAGGTCACCACAACCGTCGCACCCACGACGGTTCCAGCTACAACTACTGTTGTTCCCACGACGGTTCCAGCTACAGCTGCACCGAACTCACCGCCGACCGCGCTGAACGACAACATCTCGGTGACCGAGGGTCGCTCAGGGTCGGTCGATGTCCTAGCTAACGACAGCGATCCCGATGGCGATTCCCTCAAAGCCAGGGTCATCTCCCAGCCCGCATTCGGCTCGGCGGCGTGTAACAACGGAGTCTGTACCTATAGCTCAACCCTAGGCGCGGGCAACCCGACCGATCAGTTCAGCTACGAGATCGAGGATGGCAACGGCGGCTCGGCTAGCGCAACAGTCGCGATCAGCATCGATACTAGGGCGATCACCGTTGGCGATTCGGTGGTCGTCGAGGCTGGCGGCTCGGTCACCTTCGACCCGACAGCCAACGACTTCGACCCCGATGACGACCCGCTCACCTTCCTGGGAGTCGATGTTGGGGGTACGCGGGGCAGCGTTGTTTGTTCGGGTTCTAGCTGCACCTACACCCCGCCAGCCGGAATACTCAACGCGTTCAACGACTTCTTTCAGTATTTTGTCGCAGACGAAGGCACCGGTGTCGCAGTGACCGGGACCGTCCAGGTATCGGTTTCTGTTCCGCAAGCTCCTGCACCGCCACCACCGTCGTTGGTTGTTCGCAAAGACTTTCCCAACAACACCGTCGACTTCTTTGACTTTCATTACGACTCGATTCCGTTCCGCATCAACGCCTTGGTTCCGTTTCGAACCGAGATCGAGCCCAACAGTGGCTTCGTGGTGTTCGAAGAGGTCCTCCCGGGCGCTGACTATCACCTAGAAGCGGTCAATTGTTCCAGCACTGATGGCACAGGGTTTACCGTCTCGGCGGGCGTGGTAACCCTCACCGCAAATCCCGGTGTTGTTGTCGATTGCACATTCGTAAACAAACCCACCGGCCCAGCGACCGGCACAGTTCGCTTTACCAAGCGACTCGATAGCGGTTCGTGGAACAACGACGACGTCTTCACTATCGGGCTAGCAACTGCTGCTACCGATCCAGTTACCCGCATCGCGACATCTGGCTCTCCGACCGTGGTTTTTCGAGAAGTACCGGAGGACCTCTATGAGGTCAGCGAGCTATTCGATCCCAACAAGTACATAGCAACCTCGCTGGAATGCAGCAGCATTGGTCTTAGCTCTACCTTTAGCGCGCAAGCGGGCAGAGCTGTTGCCGACCAGGGCCTAATTGTTAAGGCTGGAACCACGGTCGATTGCATCCTCACCAACACCCCGACAACCGATATCGACCCAAGGGCATCGATCACCATCGCCAAAGAGGTTGTCTCTGGAGCGGACGGATCCGAGCACGCATTCGAGGTAACCGTAGGAGGCATCGAGCGATCAGCGTTTCTGAAGCATTCGGAATCAACTCCGCCTTTCAACGGTGTTGAAGGCGATTCGGTTCACGTCGCGGAGTTTCCCGATACCGGCTACGGCGTAGTCGATATCAAGTGCGTGATTATCGACCCGAATGGCAACGAGCAGCCATACCTTGGTGCCCAAATCAACCTGGTACTCGGCACCGTCGACCTCACATTCGTAGCAGGCGATGACATCACCTGTACATACACGAACGAATTGCTGAATCCGGCTAGAACGGCACAGGTCAGCATTGAGAAGGACTACCTCACGACGTTTCCTTTCAATGTCAATTTTGACGTCAACGTAACCCCGCCCGCTATCGGTACTTCGAATCCGGTGGTGATTGGCTCCCAAAGTGATCCAGTTTCGCTCACGATCGAGGCGGGTGTGCCGGTCACGTTCACCGAGAATTCCCCTCTATTTACCGGTGTTGAGTGCACTGACAGCAATGGTCGGTCGTTCCCTGTGCCGGTCTCGGGACAATCGTTCACATTGAACCTTGACCCTGGCGAGCAAGTCAGTTGCACCGTGTTCAACGAAGACCCAGCGTTGATTACGATCCGCAAGGAAGTTGCTCCGCTCAACGATGGGTCCAATCACTTCTTCACGGTTTCTATCGACGACCAACCCGAAACGGGGTTCATCAATGCTGGATCTAGCCAGACGTTCTTTGCCCAGGAGGACCAGTGGGTGGTCGTCACCGAGCTGACGGAAAGCCCATACGTATTGGTCGACATCAGCTGTTCGATCATCGACCCAGGTACCCGAAATCTCATTCCATATGACCCCGAAGTGATCGACTTTGCCGATGGTGAGATTCAGATCGGTGTCTCCGCTGGCGACGAGATCAGCTGTACGTTTGTGAACGAGTCGCGCGGCCCGAACACCGCGACCATCAGCATCACCAAGTCTGTGAACATTGGTGGGGTTTCTACGCCATTTCCGCTCGGCCCATTTGGCATCGAGGCAACGATCGATGGCAACCCGGCCACACTCGATACGGGCGAGCTATTCGACGGTGAGGGCACTTCGTTCTCCGCTGAGCTTGGAACCGAAATTGTTATCGCCGAAACATCGGGCGCAGACGGTTACCAGACCGTAATCGATTGTGGCGATGCAGCCTTTAGCGACTCGAAGACCATCTCGTTCACGGTGAGCGGTTCGATCGATTGCACGATTATCAATACGGCATCGGCGGTCAGAATCGTCAAGACCGTCGACGGGCCAGAAACATCAAATTCTTGGGACTTCTCCATCTCGGGAGCGATTCAGGGTAACGACTCACCGAACCTCGAAGACGGCGAAACATCAGACTGGGTAGTTGTGGAACCGGGCGAGGTAACGGTTGAGGAGATCTTCAATCCTGACTACGAGGTCGAGATTCGTTGCGGCTCGCAAACACCAGTTTTTGCAACTTCCGCTACCGTTGTCGTTGACCTAGCCGAGGCCCTGACGTGTGAGTTCATCAATACTCGCCAGGTCGCTGGCGCGACCCTCACCGTCGAAAAGGACGCCGTTCCCGATGCCGATGTGGCGTTCCCGTTCTCGATCGCCGACGCAGCTGGGTCGATCGGGGCGGCCTTTAGCCTCACCGACGACGCTACGCCAGGTCTACCTTCGGAGCTAACACCTGTTCCGCCCGGTACGTACACGATCACCGAGTCGGTCTCGGTTCCGTGGCGCAATCGCTCGGTTACATGTGTCAACACCGCCGGAGACCCATTCCCAGCCGACGTTACGGTCGAGTCGATCAACGTAGGGGGAGGCACCATTGGGTACATCGTGCGAGCCGCCGTTGCTATTGCCGACGGCGATAATGTCACTTGCAGATTCACCAATGAGCGACTTCCAACACTCACCATCGAGAAGCAGACAAACCCCGACGGCGATACTACGCCGTTCACTTTTTCGCTTACCGGAAGGCCTGACTTCGAGCTGAGCGATGACGATTCGCGAACCGTTCTTCTCGACCCCGGCGACTACGTGTTAACCGAAGCGGCGGTGCAAGGCTGGTCGCTGGTCGACGTCAGTTGTGTAAGCAACGGTACTCCCATCGACGGTGGGGTAGAACTGGCGCTCGACATCGGCGACGACATCGATTGTGTCTTCACCAATGCCACCGCCCCCGGCACACTCACGATTGTCAAGGACGCGATTGGGTTGCGTGTCGATGAATTCGTTTTCGATATCTCTGGCCCGGGGGCCATTGTTACAAGCGTGGTGCTGGATAATAACAACATCACCGCCACCCCGGACTCCGCTTCGGTGCCAGTGGTTGGCGGCGAAGAAGTCACCATTGCCGAGGAAACAACGCTTGGCTGGACCAGCGAGGGTGTCGACTGCTCCGATGGTACGTCTGGGTTGTCAGCGGTAAGCGTGGTGGTGCCAGCCGGCCAAGAGGTTGTGTGCACCTTCACCAACGTTGCTCGCTCGACTATTACCGTCGAAAAGGCGGCGCTCCCAGCCGATGGCACAGTCTTCGAGTTCGACGGGCCGACGAGCGAATTCGGCCTAGCGGATGGCGATAGCGAGACCTTCGCAGTCGAGCCAGGGATCTATGACATCGCTGAGACGATTCCTGCTGGTTGGACGCTCGAATCGGTTTCTTGTGGTACGCCCGATCTCGCTGCTGGGTCTACCACCGTCGAAGTGTTGGCAGGCGAGGATGTTCACTGCATCTTCACCAATGCCCTAGAAACATTCGAGCTTCGGGTCATCAAGTCTGAACCAGCAGGCGAGGGTGCCAGCTTCTTCTTCACCGTTGCCGGTGACGCACTGCTTACGCTAGGACCGTTCCCGCCGCTCGCCGATGGTGAGTCCTTTGTCGCAGCCATTCGCAGTGGCCGAATCCTTTCTATCGCCGAAGTGGGCGATGTCGATTACGCGACAACAGCGAGCTGTGCTGATGCTGCGGGAGCTCTAGTCGCGTCGGGAGCTGCAGATGGTTCGATAACGATCGACTCAACGCCAGCCTCGGACATTACCTGCACCTTCGTGAACACGTTCGTTCCACCGCCCACGACGACGACGCCGGTTACGACAACGGTTCCGGTTACGACGACGACGCCGGTGACAACGACGACGCCGGTTACGACAACGACGCCGGTTACGACAACGGTTCCTGTTACGACAACGGTTCCTGTTACGACGACGACGCCGGTTACGACGACGACGCCTGTTACGACAACGGCGCCGGTGACAACGACGACGCCGGTTACGACAACGGTTCCTGTTACGACAACGACGCCGGTTACGACAACGACGCCGGTTACGACAACGACCCCCGTGACAACGACGGTAACGGTGCCCACGAGCGCTACTCCGACCACAAGCGAGCCCTCGGTTCCGACCACAGAGACCCCAAATACCACCATTCCGGCCGACGTTCCAGATACGACTGAGCCGCCTCCGACAAGGGTTCCAGACGAGCCAAAGACCGGAACTCTCACGATCTTCAAGAAGACCACGCCAGTCGACAGCACAAGTTTCGTATTCACCGCAAAGGGTGGCGGCAGCGACGTAACGTTCGGGCTGGCCAACGGTGAATCGCTCGCACTTACCGTCAATGCTGATGCTCCTGTCACGGTCGCAGAGCTTCGCCCCTCGGGATGGATTGGTGTCGTCACGTGTAGCGATGGTTCAACCGGCGTGTCATCGGTAGTCGTTGCAGTACCGGACGGCGCAAACGTCACCTGTACTTTCCTCAATACCGCCGTCGGCGGCCTCGTCATCTCCAAGAACGCCATTCCCGACACCGGCGAGCGGTTCACGATTCGGGTGACGGGTCCCGAAGGGTTGCTCGAAGAGGTCGACCTGATCGATAGCGGTGCATCGTCTCCCAGCGGAGTTGTGCTGAGCGACCGGCCAGCCGGGCAATACACCCTTACCGAGCTCAACCCCGGTGAGTATGCTGCTTCGATAGCTTGCAGCGACGGATCTTCGCGAGTTGGAGCGAGCATCGATGTAGAACTCGCCAGAGGAACCTCGCTTGTCTGCGTGGTAACCAATCGATTGCCCGAACCCCCACCACCACCTCCTGCTACTGATCCTCCTGCTACTGATCCTCCTGCTACTGATCCTCCTGCTACTGATCCTCCTGCTACTGATCCTCCTGCTA
>CBERPN010000233.1:0-7218 GCA_965524675.1 uncultured bacterium | reverse complement strand
CACAGACCAGAGGGACGTAGCGAAGCGCCGGAGCCGAAGGCGGAGAAAAGGTTAAAGCGGCGTGTTGTCGTGGCGCCTTCGGGGGAGGCGTTCGCGTTTACCCTGAAGAACCTCGAGAGCTGCGCTAACTTGTCGACGGGTGTCGGCAGGATCGATGACGGCTTCGATGGAGCCCCGTTCGGCAGCGATGTAGGGGTTGAGTAGCCGTTCCTTGTATTCGGTTTCGAGTAGATCTCGCTCTTGTTCGTCGGCGTTGCGGTGCAGGATCTCGACCGCGCCTTTGGCGCCCATCACCGCGATCTCCGCGCTTGGCCAAGCGAAGGAGAGGTCGTTACCCATGTATTTTGAATCCATGACGATGTAGGCGCCGCCGTATGATTTTCGCAGGGTAACGGCGACTCGCGGGACGGTGGCGCGAGCGTAGGCGAAGGCGAACTGGGCGCCATAGCGAATCATTCCGCGCCACTCCAGATCTTTGCCAGGGTAAAAGCCTGATGTGTCCACAAAGGTCAGAATCGGCAGATTGAAGGCGTCACAGAAACTGACGAAGCGGCCACCTTTTTGGCTGGCGGCGATATCTAGCGTCCCAGCAACCGATTGCGGTTGATTCGCCACTACCCCTATCGGGTGACCGTCGATGGTCGCGAACAGAGTGACAAGGTTGGGTGCCCACGAGTGACGAGGCTCGAGGAACATCGCATCGTCGACAACCTCGGCGATGACGTCGCGCACGTCGTAGCTGCCGGTGGGGGAGTCGGGGATGATCTGGTACACATCGTCGAGCTGGCGATCGGTTGGGTCGGTTGTGGCGATTTGATTTGGTAGTGCATCGGTGCTCGAAGGCAGGTAGCCGAGAAGTGTTGCAACGAGCTCGGATGCTTCGTCGACGGTGTCGACGGTAAAGCTGGCTAGTCCACTGGTGCGGTCATGAACCGGCGACCCACCGAGTTCAGCGGTGCTGATTGGGACCCCGGTGAACTCAGTGACCATACGTGGTCCGCCAACGAATGCGTAGCTCTGGCCGACCATCACCACGATGTCGACGAGGCCAAGAAGCAGCGAAGGTCCGGCCACCACCGGTCCGGTAACGATGGCGATAGTTGGCACCACTCCCGAGCATTTGACGATCGCTCGAGCAGCTTGGCCCCAGCCATCGAGCGCGGCGAGTCCTTCTTCTACGTCTGGTCCGTTGGCCTCTATCTCGATAACCAATGGCACCCTGTGCTCAAGGGCGAGTAATGACCCTTTGGCGAGGTCGGCGCTGTCTGACGAACCAAGACCACCGACAGCATCGCCAGCCCGTATCTGGACGTTAACCCGCGCACCTTCGGGCTCCATGACGAGGGAGACACCGGTTTGACTAACGGTGCCGGTTCGTAGCCAGACCTTTGTGTTCATGTGGCTAATGCTCGCAGCAAATGTCGTGCAACCAGCAACCAGAGGTTAGTCGACTGTTGGTTCTGGCTGGCAGGAGACGCTGAGTCCGCTGTGGTGTTGTACCTGGTCTATGAGCACGTCGATGAGGGTTGCTCGGAATGCTCGAACTGTGGCTGACGGGCTCGTGCTCGCTGGCAAGGCAATGCCAACCCCTCGACGATCGAGTCCGGTAACCCTCACCCGTTTCCAATCGCCGGTCACGCCCGCTGGTGCGGCGCTAGCCGGGAGTACCGCTGGGCTGTAGCCCTGAAATGCGAGCGAGGCCATAAGCCGCATACCGTCGACCTCGGCGGTTGCAGAAAAGGTCGAGCCAACCCTTTGCGCGGCTTGGTCCAGGGTGTCGCGAAGCTGGGTGCCGGCAGGGCTGAGCAGCAACGGATAGTTTGTGAGGTCTAGCAGGGAGATTTCGTCGAACTGGGCCAATGGGTGTTCGGTCGGTGTCACCACGATGCGTTCCTCTTCGAAGACTTCCTCGGTGGTGACCTCGGGATCGTCGACCGGAAGGTTCACTAGGGCAGCGTCGAGTGTTCCGCTTCGCAGCTGGGGGATCAGCGAGGTTGTGGTGGCGTCGATCACTATTAGCCGTATCCCAGGATGGGCTTCGTCGAGGGCGTCGAGGAGTGGGGCTACGAGCCAGCGGGCAGTGGTTCCAATGATCCCGAACCGCAGGGCGCCGTGGATGTCGTGCTGAAGGCCTGCCACATCGGCTTCGATGGCATCTAGTTCGGATTCGATGCGTTTGGCTCTCAGGCGGACGGCTTCTCCTTCGGGCGTGAGTTGTCCGGTTCGGCGGTCGATTAGGACCGTGTCGAGTTCTCTTTCGATTCGTGCGATGTGGGTCGAGATATTTGATTGCACTGTGTGAAGTGCGCGCGCTGCCGCGGAAAAAGACTGGTGTTCTGCAACGGCGGAGAGTGCTCTGAGTTGGCGGAGGTCCATCACAAATAATGATAGCAAATATCTAAACCAACTGTTGGACAGATTGAAAGACTTAGTGAATACTTTCACGTAACGAGTGTTTGGGGGTCCCCCCATCCCTAAATACTCGACAATGACCGGTCCGGTTCCCCAACTGTGGCCAGAGTCGCTAAGCAACGGGCCGGACCCCCCTCCGGTCCGTTCTTCGCTTTTTGGACACGACCGGCCCTAACGACAACTACCCTAGGGTTCTATGGCTGGCGCAGCATTTTTCGACCTCGACCGCACCCTTCTTCAAGGAGCTAGCGGACCAGTCATGTCCGAGGCGCTTCGCGACGCTGGCATTTTGACATCATCGAAATCTCCGATCGAAGACGCGTTGTTCGGACTGTTCGACTTGGTAGGCGAGAATCGCCCTTCGATGGTTTTGGCTCGTCTTGGCGTTCGCTTCTCCAAGGGTTGGGATGCTGCGGCTGCCGCCGATGCTGGCCGGTCTGCCGCCGAGCGCCTCGAACCAATGATTCAGCCATATGCGCGTCAGCTGATCGATTGGCACCATGGCGAGGGTCGGAGCGTGGTCATGGCCACCACCAGCCCTTATCCAATGTGTGCCCATCTCGGCGAGCTGCTCGGGCTCGACGATGTCATCGCCACCTCCTACGGCGTCGACAAAGGAAAGTACGACGGCACCGTCGACGGGCACTATGTGTGGGGGCCGGGCAAACGCGATGCGGTTGTCGAATGGTGCGATGCCAACGACGTCAATCTCGACGAAAGCTACGCATACTCCGATAGCCGTTACGACCTTCCTCTGATGCGTGCGGTGGCTCATCCTGTAGCGGTTAACCCCGATCCGCGGCTGTTAGTCATCGCAACCGCGGCGCGCTGGCCGGTGCTCTACCTCGACGTTCCCCCCGGGGTGCCAAAGGTCGCTGGCCTAGTCGAGCCTCAGAAGGCGCTACTCGCTATGGCCCGAAGCGAGATGGTTCCCTATGCTCGTTTCGACATAGGCGGTACCGATCATCTTCCGGCCGAGGGGCCGGTTATCGTCGCGGCCAACCATCGCAGCTATTTCGATCCGTTGGCCATTGGAATGACCCTGGCCCGCACGGGGCGCCCAGCTCGTTTCCTGGCCAAGAAGGAAGTCTTCGACGCTCCGGTGGTCGGTCAGGTGGTGAAGGCGTTGGGAACGATTCGCGTCGACCGCGGATCTGGTTCTTCGACCCCGCTCAACCAGGCACTAGAGGCCTTGAGCGCTGGCGAAGTCGTTGTAATTCTTCCCGAGGGTACTATTCCGCGCGGACCTGCCTTCTTCGAGCCTCAGCTCGAGGGTCGCCGCGGTGTGGCAGAACTCGCCAGGAAGTCGGGTGCCCCGGTGGTTCCGTTAGGGATATGGGGAACTGAGAACGTCTGGCCCCGCAATTCCAAACTTCCAATGGTCTGGAACGTTACGAGCCCGCCAACGGTGACAGTGCGGATGGGAGCCCCTGTCGATCTGAGCGACTTCGTCAAAGCGCCGAAAGCATCTAAGAAGAAGGCTGGCAAAGAGTCCAAAGCGAAAGTATCGAAGAAGTCAGAATCCGCGATCAAGGCACGCGAAGCCTCTATCGTTCGAACGGTCATGGATTCGATTTCAGAGCTACTGCCCGAAGAGTCGCGTGAGATTGTTTCGCCCACCGATGAGCAACTCGCCCGAACCTACCCCAGCGGCGCTCAACCAGAGGTAGCCGTAAAGGGTTAATGGCTTACCGCCTCGGCATCGATCTCGGTGCTGCAATCTCGCTCGCTGCGTATCTTTCTGACAAAGAGGTGCGGTTGCTTCCGCTCGGAGACGGCGCCGCAGCTTTGCCCTCGGTCGCTCATGTAAACGCAGACGGAACGGTGTCGGCTGGTGAGAGCGCGCACAGCGCAGCGCTCACCGAACCCGACGGCCTGGTAGAGAATCCACTCGACATGCTCGCTGCGGGCTCGCTGATTGCCATCAACGGTCGCAAGGTGTCTGGCGAGATTCTTCTGGCTCGGCTATTGGAGGCAATCCTAGGCAGGGCGGTCGCTCGCTTTGGTGAGCGACCCCAGCGGACGGTTATCTCCCACCCGGCTGGTTGGCAGGGCACAGAGACCACAGTTCTAGCCGCCGCAGCTGCGCGGGCGGGTTTCGACGATGTCACCATTGTCGGAGCCGACGAGGCGGTCGCGGTGGCTCAAGCCGTCGCCGACGATCAAGACCTTTTCGAACCGGCGTTTCTGGCCGCCTATGGGGCGGCGGTTCTCGCATCGAAATCGCTGTCGGGCGACCTCGAGCTCACTCAACCGGTGCCGATGCCGCTCATCACCCGCGAGGATCTTGAGGGTCCCCTTGTCGCGCCAGCACCGAAACGCCCGATCATAGAATCGGTGTACGACACTGAAGGGCCCGCGACCGTCTTCACCGAGTCGGAACCGATTCCGGCGCCGCCTGCCCAAATACCCGCGGCCCCTCGTGCGTTGCCAGCTCAGCCGGCTCGTACAGTTCGTCGCAGCCGTGTGGGGTGGTACGTGGCGATCGCCGTGCTGTTGGCAGGTGTAGCGGCGGTGCTGGCGGTCTTGGCCTCGCAAGCCAGCGATAGTACTAGCGACGAGGTGGCGGTTTCTTCGACCGCACCGCCACTGGTGTCTACGAGCCAACCGGTTGAGACGACAGCGACGGTCCAGGCCACAACCACGGTCGCTCCCACAACCACCAGCACTACTACCTCGACCACAACAACTACCACGTCGACAACAACCACTACCACGATTCCCGAGTTGCCGGGGCCGGGGCTGTTGGCTCTTAGTGGACTTGGCGTTGTCTTAGAACCCGGAACGTCCAAGGAGGCGAATGTGCCGTTCGGCTTCGACGCAGAGGCCGCACTCGACCGAATCGTAAACGTCTTGGGTCCGCCCGATATTGATTCTGGGTGGGTGTTCGACGAGTTCTGTACCGCGCCCGAGGTTCGGGTGGTAACGATTGGAGATCTCGAGCTCGTGTTTGCGGGTCAACAAGCCGACGGAACAGGCGTACGTAGTTTCGAGCAATGGTCGGTGGCTGGCAACGATCGACGAAGGCCTGCATCGCTCGTAACCCGCCTCGGTGCTGGCGTGGGGCGAATGGTCGGAGATCTTGAGCTGATCTATGGCAATGATTTCGAGGTGCAACTGGACTCGGCCGCCGCCGACGGTTCGGGTCTGTTTCAACTCGATGACCGCGGTCCGCTGGCGGGGCGCACCACGGGAATCGAATTCGATTCAGTTCTCACCAGCATTAGCGCGGGCCTAACCTGCCAACTAGCAATCGACTAGCAATTGGCTTCTTAGCTCGAGGAGCGGGCTCGGATGATATTTAGCGCGCTCCCCGCCTTAAACCATTCGACTTGGCTATTGCTGAAGGTGTGGTCGCACAAGAAACTCCAAGCGTTGCCCTCGGCCGTTGTTACCTCGACCGTGACCTGAACATCGGGAGCCAAGTCGCCGAGTCCGCGCAGCGCTAGACGATCGTCTTCGCCGATTCGGCCGTAATCGACCGGGTCGGCGAATGTCAGCGGAACCATGCCCTGTTTCTTGAGGTTGGTCTCGTGGATACGAGCGAAGCTTCGAGCAATCGCTACTACCCCGAGCCGGAATCGAGGTTCCATCGCGGCGTGCTCGCGACTCGAACCCTCGCCCATGTTTTCGTCGCCGATTACTACCCAACTCTGGCCTGCTTCATGATAGGCCTTGGCCATGTCTGGGAAGGTTTGGATCTCTCCGCTCAGCTGGTTCTTGCCGTAGCCGACCTCGTACGGCGAACCGTCCGCTGAGTTGTAGGCGTTAACCGCGCCTAGATAAAGGTTGCCCGAGATGTTCTCGAGATGACCGCGGTACTTCAGCCAGGGGCCAGCCATCGAAATGTGGTCGGTGGTGAACTTCCCCTGCGCCTTGACCAGAACTGGGAGGTTCTCGTAATCATTGCCGTCCCATTCGGTGAAGGGGGTGAGCAGCTGAAGTCGATCGGAGCTGGGTGAAACACTTACATCGATAGCCGAGCCGTCTTCGGGCGGGGCGACAAAGGTGTTTTCGCCGGGAGTGAACCCGAGCGGCGGAAGTTCAATACCCACCGGGACATCGAGTGATACCTGCTCGCCGGCCTCGTTGGTAAGGGTGCCGTCGATGGGATCGAAATCGACTTGTCCGGCTAGCGCTAAAGCCATCACCGTTTCGGGGGAGGTAACAAATGCGAGGGTGGCTGGGTCACCGTCGTTGCGCTTCGGGAAGTTGCGGTTGTAGGAGGTTACGACGATGTTTGGTTTGCCCGCCTCGTGGTCGGTTTCTTCGGAGCGGTCCCACTGGCCGATGCAGGGGCCACAAGCATTTGCCAGCACTACCGCACCCAGCGCTTCGAAGTCGGCGAGGAGGCCATCGCGCTCGATCGTCGCACGGACCTGCTCGGATCCGGGAGTAATCATTAGTTTGGTTTTGATGATGAGTCCCTTGGCTTTCGCGTCGCGGGCGATCGAGGCAGCCCTAGTGATGTCTTCGTACGATGAGTTTGTGCAGCTACCGATAAGGGCGGCGCTGATCTCGGTAGGCCAGCCTTCAGCAGCGGCCTCGGTTCCAAGGTCTTTGACCTCTCTTGCGCGGTCGGGGGTGTGGGGTCCGTTGATGTGAGGCGTGAGAGTGCTGAGGTCGATCTCGATTACTTGGTCGAAGTAAGACTCTGGGTCGGCGAGTACTTCGTCGTCGGCGCGCAGATGGTGAGCTACGGCGTTGGCAGCGTCGACGATGGCTTCGCGGCCTGTGCTCTTGAGATATCGAGCGGTGGCATCGTCGTATCCGAACAGCGATGTTGTCGCGCCGATCTCGGCGCCC
>CBERPN010000232.1:0-7243 GCA_965524675.1 uncultured bacterium | reverse complement strand
ACCCGACGCTTGAGGGAACATCGAGTCGTGCCCACTCGTCGAATGAGCCTTCCGGCGCCAACTCGGCGACGATCGCATCGAATTCTCCACGAGCGACTTGGAATCGAGCCTTCAGGGGGATGTCGCCTGCCACCAAGATGAAGATGCTAACGATGAGCGTTGGTGCAGCAAGCCATCTTTTGCCGTCGACCCGTTCGACTTTTCGCCACCACAGGATCAGTGATACCAGCCACGTCACGCCCACCCCGAGAAGTAGTGCAAGCGCGATGAACAGCTTCAGAAAGTCGAATCCTGGATGTGATGTCGCCCAGAGGATGAGGCCTAGAGGTACCGCAAACACGAGTGCCCATTGCAGGCTTGGTTGGGAACCGGCTTCGCCTGTTCGTGAGCTGGCGACAAGGAGAGGGGAGCTATTTGCTCCCTCAGTGGTCATTGGTAGCCATCGGCAGCATTCGATCTGTCTTCACATTTAGACCGGTTGAATCCCACGTCAGCCGTGGTTCGCCAGTCGGCGATGCCACCCGTGTGATTCGGCCTTGGTAACCAAACCCATGGCTATCTACAAGCGCCCTGCGTCGACGATTCGTTGTAGGAACTGTTGGGTTCGGGGTTGCTGTGGCTCGGAAAAGATCTGGGTGGGAGCGCCTCTTTCGAGGATGATTCCCTGATCGAGAAAACAGACTTGGTCTGCCACATCGCGAGCGAAACCCATCTCGTGGGTGGCGATTATCATCGTCATCCCATCTTCTTTGAGACCGCGGATGACGCCGAGTACTTCGGCGACGAGTTCAGGATCGAGCGCCGAGGTCACCTCATCGAAGAGCATTAGGTCGGGCCGCGTTGCCAGCGACCGGACGACCGCGACGCGCTGTTGCTGGCCGCCGGAAAGTCGGTCGGGGTACTCGTCGATCTTGTCGAGCAGGCCGAACTGTTCGAGCAGCACCCGTGCGTTGTCGTTCGCTTCGGCCTTCGACTCGCCGTGCACCTTTGTCGGACTCAACGTGATGTTGTCGAGCACGGTCATATGGGGGAAGAGGTTGAAGGCTTGGAACACGATGCCCATCTTCTTGCGAACGCTGTTGGCGTTCACCGACGGACCGGTGATCTCCTCACCGTCCAGGAAGATCTGACCCGCGTCGATGGAAATCAGAAGATTGATGCACTTGAGCAATGTCGACTTTCCGGAACCGGACGAGCCGATGAGGCACACAACTTCGTGACATGCGACTGCGAGGTCGACGTCTTGTAGTACGATCTTGTCCTCGAAGGACTTGACCACATTTCTGACTTCTACCTTTGCTGTCATCCGCTGCCTACCGCCTGTTTTCGTCTTCGGTCGCGTTCGGTGTACCAGTCGGTGAATCGGGCCACGGGAACACTCACGGCCAGAAAGAGCACCGTCGCCGCAATGTAACCCGTGTAGTTGAAGGTTCGGGCGTTGTAAATTTGTGCCTCGCGGACACCTTCTCGCACGCCGAGTACAAACACCAGCGCGACATCTTTTTGGAGGCTGATGAAGCCGTTCAATAGCGCAGGGATGACGTTGCGAATGGCTTGTGGCACGAGTACGTATCGCAGCGATTGCACCTGGCCCAAGCCGAGAGAGCGCGCCGCCATTCGCTGGCTTTCGTGCACCGATTCGATGCCCGCACGGTAGATCTCAGCGGTGTAGGCGCTGTAGCTAATCACCAGAGTTGCGACCCCCCAAAACAACGGATCTTTCGGAACGCCGGTGAGCTGTAGCGCTGGGATTCCGAAGCCCAGTACCAAGATGAGCAGGATTATTGGTATGCCCCGCACCAGGTCGATGAAGAGAATCACCAACATTCGTAAGGGAAAGAATGCCGGGCCGCGCAGCGACCGGATCATCGCTAGCACCAACGCGAAGGCCAAGATCAGCACCTCGGCTGCCAAAAACATGCGAATGTCGAGCCAGAATCCACTGAGGACGTCCGGCCAGACTTCGCGAAAGTTCGTGGGGTTGAAGAACTGTTTTTGGACGGCGGGCCAAGTCTCAGAAGATAGAACCCACCACAACAGCAGCCCAATCAGAGCAATTGTCGAGAATGCTGCGATCAAAGCGCCGCGGGCGCCCTCTTCTTGTTGCAGTCGGGAGCGCTCGCGGTTGGGCCACAACCCCGGACTTCGGGTGTTAGGGGGCGCAGAAGTCAAGCGCTGGCCATCTGTTTCATCTCCCTTTCACCAGCCGTGCTCGGCTGGATCTAGTGGGTGGAGCGGGCTTAGCCAGCGATGATTCGAATGCCGCCATCCTGGGTCAACCATTCGTCCTCAAGGCTCTGCATAGTGCCGTCATCTTTCAATTCACCCAAGGCCTGATTCACACATGAGACGAGGCTGTTGCCGTCCGAGAACAGGAGCCCGAACTGGTCGGGGGCGGCGGCTTCGGCCTCGAATTGGCCGACGATGATGGATCCCTCAACCTGAACCGCCGTTACGAAGTAGGCGGTGGGTACATCGACCACTAGCCCATCGATCTGACCGGCTCTCATCGCGGCCTCCAAGTCGACATTCTCGTCGTACACGTTGGGATCGTTGTCGGGCTGAATCACGTCGGCGATGAAGTCCAGGCTGGTGGTGCCGATGGCGGCACCCAGCGTCGCGTCTTTGAGGTCATCGATCGAGGCCGCTCCGGCGTAAGGCGAATCGGGGAAGGTCACCAAGGCTTGGCGAGTCGCGTAATACGGATCGCTGAAATCAACGACTTCCTCGCGAGCGTCGGTGATCGAATACTGCTGGATGTTGAAATCCCAATCTTTGGAACCGGGGGCGATCGCTTCGTCGAAGCCGGTTCGAACCCAAACAACTTGATCGTCGGAGAAGCCCATGTTGGCTGCGATTGCATACACCAATCCGCCCTCGAAGCCGGTTTGGGATTCTGGTGAGTCGAAGTTGTCGTCGCCGACACCGATCCACGGTGGGAATGCTGGGTCGCCGGTAGCGACCGTCAGGGTGTCAGTGGTAGCCAATTCAAGATCGCCGAGATCGCAAGAAACATCTGATGACCCACCTCCACCAGTCGTCTCGTCGTCGCTGCCGCAAGACACCGCCAGCAAGCCAAATACCGCTAGTAGACCTAACAAAAAGCGCATTGTCGTATTCACGATTAATTCCTCCGGGGTACTACGAGAACCTCACCCGGACTCTATCAGCCGGGCGAGGAAGGTTAGGGCTGGTTATCGGGTCGCAGGATCGGGGGATGTAGAAGCGGGCCGACAAATGCTGACATGTGGTCTGCTGTACCTTGGGTACGAAGCGCGTCGATCCTGAAGCCGCCGACGACTGTCTTCCAGGTGTAATTGGGGCCGTCTCTCAGCGTGAACGTGAGTAGGCAGTGGCCGAGGCTGTCGGACACAGCACTGATCGTGAGGTCGTGACCGTCTCGGAGGACTTTGGATGCTGCTCTTGCTGCCTTGGGACTGGTTCGGCGGGTCTTCGCCGTGGTGGTCGCCTCAGGTAGGGAAATTCGATGTGGACGACGACCAAATCTAGGGATGTTCGACGCTACTCACGCTTGCTCATAGTCACCAGTGCGGTTCGTCCTGTTCGATCGGCTGGTCAGGATCTCATCCTTCGATTACCTGAAATACCCGCGGGCTCCAGTACATGCGGTCATATCTGTTGTCGGTGTATGGCTCGAGCACGTCGAGACGGCCAGCACAGGTGAGCGCAACGCTCCTTCGCGGAGCAACTGAAGCACGGTCACCAACCGACCGATTCGGCCGTTGCCATCGGTGTATGGGTGCAGCGTCTCGAATTGATAGTGCGCCATCGCAAGTCGAGCGATCAGTTGGATTTGCTCCCGGGGAGCGGGCGCTGTCAACCAGCGGACCTAGCGTTCGCACATCGCACGTAGATGATCGCCGGGCGGTGGTGGAACGAACCGCGCCTCGTAGACGCGTCGGTGTTTGGCACCGATGAACACCTGGGTCGTTCGAATGGCGCCGGCTTCTGGCCCGTCACTGGGAGTGCCCGCACGATCTGGGATTGGAGCGCGGAAATCGTGCCCAACGTGATTGGCCGCTCCTTGATCCAGCTGAACGCGCTGTCTGCAGCGCGTGCGTAGTTCATGATCTCGCGCACGTTCGGTGCGACGTTCTTGTCCTGTTCGTCTTCTGGAAGCACTTCTGCGGCAAAGAGATCAGTCAGGTCAGCAAAGGTGCCCTCAAGCGCTGACGTTCCGATAGCTTCTCGACGGGTGGCGACCCTCGCGACCAGCTGAGGTCGAGGAATCAGGCTGGCAGCAGCATCGAGGCGTCCGAGCTCCGCGGCTGCATCGCTTACCGTCATCCACGCGCTGCCGGGCAGATCAATGCTCTCTGGCAGGTCGACAGGTACGAAAGCCTCCGCCTCGTAGTCCTCGCCGAAGCGGCCGTCGTGACCCGAGATCGGCACCAGGGTGCCAATTGGGGAACTCTTGAGAGAATTCAAAGAACTCGGATTGGAGCGGGTACGGAGAATCGAACTCCGGTATTCAGCTTGGGAAGCTGGCATTGCAGGTGCAGTCGTATAGCTCTTATGCAGGGCTTATGCGGGAATCTCTCCTAAGGGACGTCTAGTCGTGCAACAGACGTGCAACATCCGATCAGGGATTTCTCTGGGGTTTGTCTTGAGCGGAAAGCCTTCGAAGCCTCTTGGGTTTCGCCGTGCGATCTCGGTTCGGGGCTTCAGGCGGTTTAGCTGAAGCCCTTCGTTCATGCGCAGTTGCGACCCCTGCTACCTTCGGGGGCCTCGGCGATGAGCTTCAACGGGACGGCCGCAGGTGCGATGTGGGAAGCAGAGAAGTCCCCCCGACCGCCGCGTCTATCTCGACGGGGTTTGGCTAGTTGCGTTCGAATGCTGCGACTCTTTGACGGTCGATCCATTCTTCGATTTCGTGGGGGTCGAATCGTACGAACTTCCCGATTTTGCAAAATGGGACTCGTCGTTCAGCGATGAGACGGCGAACGAATCGTTCTGTGACGCCGAGTTGTTCGGCAAGGCCAGGAACATCCAGGAGGTGAATCGCCTGTTTCCGTTGGTGTGGTTCAGAACCAGTCTGGCGCTGAGGTGTCATGGAGTTCTATCCTTTCGAGTTTGTCGCCGCTCGACTGGAGCGAAGCGGGTGGCTAGCGCACCGGTGTGGTCTTGGGTTGGTCGGTGGTTGGTTTCCATTGGTTCCTCGTTCTGTGTGCCGGGTGTGGGTGCCTCGAAGCGGCGCCACCGCAGGCTTTGGGGCGACAGGGGGGTGTTTGGGTTGCGGTGACCGAATCCCGGCTTGTGGGGAACTATCGCCGGATTAGGCGTTTGCCGTCTCCGTGGGCGCTTCGGCGGCTGTGGTGCTGTTGCCTTTGTTGGGTCCGAAGTCGGCGTGGCTGGCGTTGATGTAGGTGCTGTAGCCCTTGGCGCCGTCGACTTGGACTTCGTCGCCCTGGTTTTTGTACTGGGCGAACTGCCTCGGCGGTCTTGGTTCAGGCTTGGACATTGACGAAGTTGGGCTCTTGGACCGTCTCCGTTGTCGATGGCGACTCGGACCGAAGCCTTCGGGGTTTGTTTCTCGCCGACCATTTTGAGTTCGGGTTGGCCGGTAAGTCTCCCTGTTGCTGCAATGACATTCATCAGGGTTCTCCTTGGTGGCTGGATGCCTCTCACCCCTCAGTGGGAGATCGCGCCACTAGTTTTGGGACAACAAATCCGGAATTTCTTTCCGTCGTGCGGGATCACCGAGGTCAAGTCTGATCACGTTTACACTTACTCGAGGCCGTTCTCGATTGGTTGGAATGCGTAAGGGGTACTTATGCCCTCGTTTGGCTTTTGATCCGTTGTTTGAGGTTGCCGAGTCCGTCAGGGCCCGCGGCGTCGATGTCGGTCTGGTTCGTTTCGTAGTACTTCGCCA
This sequence comes from uncultured bacterium, assembly GCA_965524675.1. GTDB lineage: Bacteria > Actinomycetota > Acidimicrobiia > Acidimicrobiales > SHLQ01 > CALLQB01. The sequence goes on along the minus strand of CBERPN010000232.1, from coordinate 1,350 downwards.
TTTGTTGAACGTGACGCTGTGAGACGCCGGTGAGTGATGCGACGTCTTTGGTTGAGAGAAGGTCTGTACTGTTGCCGACCGAGGAGCGTTCGTAGCGAACTTCGTCGTCGGCTTCGACGAGGGCGGCGATCTCGCCAAGTCCGTCTTGGGTGAAGAAGTTGGTTTCGTTGATGCGGGTGCGGCCGTTGAGTAGTTCTTCAAAGTCGTGGCGGTCTACTTGTCCTTTGAGTCCGAGGTGACGCGCTCCGGTGCCGTTCCAGATACCGGGGCCTTCCACCGTGTCGGCGTAGTAGCGGATAACACCATCGCCCGATGGTTCGCGCAGCTGCAGGTCACCAGCTCGACCGTTGTGGAGGTAGTCGACGTATCCCGAGATTGTGGGCGCGACGTTACCTTTCGAGGCTCCTATTGGAACGGTGGAGATGATGGCCATGAGCTACCTCCGTCGTTGGATTGCGGTGCCAGCGACGGTCCTAGGACCGGGGTTGTGGACGGTCCCAGTAACGGGCCTTTTTCTGCTTCAGCAGGTTCGCAAGGCGAACCTGCATACGTTCCCCTTGGAATTGATGGTGGACCCCAAACGATCAGGTGTCGTGGACAAACGAATTGCAAGCCCGAGGTCTGGGACACAAATCATGGGTGCCAAGGGCGTAGCCAAACCAAGGGGAGGTGTGGGGTTGGCGAGCAGGAAATGAGGGGTCTGGCACCGTTGATGACAACGCCGAAGGCGTGCGTCGGGTGAACGATGGTGTTGGCAGTAGCTCATGATCGTTGGACATTCATGGCGATGGATGGGGGTGAGCGAACTCGGCGAGTGACTTCAGACGATCGCGGGCGCGCTGGTTGGCGAGGGTGGCGTGGTACTGGGCCACGTAGCCGAAGTTCGGCGCGGCCAGCTGTGAGGTAATTGCGTTGCTAATCAGGGGTATGAACTCTGGGAGCCCAATCATGGTCGGCTCGGGTACGACGACTACTCGGTGGCGTTCGATTGTGAGGCGGCGATAAAGACACATGTACAGGAGGACGGCGTCTTGGTTGCCCAAGCGGCGACGAGCTTCAGACATCGGGGCTCTAGCGGGGGACCTGTGGGGTGGTTCGTGGGGTATGCGGTGGGGTGGTTCGTGAGGGGTGTCGCAGGCGCAGCGCACTGTGAATGGACCACCCCTCGTAACGAGATCTGTCGCACCGTCGAACAGATCGCCCAAGGCTCGACCGTGAACTCGACCCGGACGAGTCTCGGCTATGTGGAAGGCGACGCGGCTGGGCGTGGTTCGGGTAACAACCGTAACGGGACCTCACCAAAGACTGTGTTGACCGAGATAGGTCCGGTGAATCTCGATATTCCTCGGG
>CBERPN010000231.1:0-7244 GCA_965524675.1 uncultured bacterium | reverse complement strand
GTTCGGGCTACCAAGTTGGCGAAAACGTCATCTTGTATGAAGTAGTTGGCAACTTCTTGAACGATGCTGGATTCGCATACCTGCCAGACGGACCGGACGAACGACTTGGCAACGGGAGCTTTGAGGCCCCTGTCTTTCGTGCGCTTGGCGGCGGCTGGTATGCCTGGATTGCCAGCTGGTAACTAGCGCACCTCTACACCAAGAGTAATCGCTTGACAGAATCGGCCTTCCGGGGCGTATCGTGGTGCTTTCAGAACAATCGCAGGCTAAACCCCGTTGACCACCGCACCAGAACTTTCGACAAAGTCCGAATCGCAACGCTTCGCTCAGATCGCGACCCGTCTCGCCTGGCTCACGGTGGCATGGAACGTGGTCGAGGGCGTTGTCGCCTTGCTCGCTGGAAGGTCGGCCGGATCGTCGGCACTGATCGGCTTCGGCCTCGATTCAATGATCGAGGTGTCTTCCGCTTTGGTCGTTCTGTGGCAGCTTCGATCCAGTGTGCCCGAAGAGCGCGAGCAGCAGGCTCTCAAGCTCATCGCACTGTCATTCTTTGCCCTTGGTGCCTGGGTCACATTCAGTTCGGTTTCTACACTCGTAACCCAAAGCGAGCCCGACACGTCCGTCGTCGGAATCGTGCTGGCTATCGTGTCGCTAGTAGTCATGCCTGCACTCGCCTTCGCCAAACGCCGAGTCGGACGGGCGATGAGTTCGGCAACGGTGGTAGCCGACAGTGCCCAAACCTGGCTCTGTACTTCGCTATCAGCCGTCCTGCTCATCGGGCTGGTGGCCAACGCCTCGCTCGGCTGGTGGTGGGCCGACCCGGTTGCCGGGCTGGTTATTGCCGTCGTCGCAATCCGCGAGGGTCGCGAGGCCTGGCGGGGTAAGAACTGCTGCGGCTAGGTGCTGCCTGCAAACTCGACATCGAAGCTGGCGGGAACCTTGCAGAACTTGTGACTGGCGAGAATCCCTTTGGATCGTCAAATTCGAAATCGTTGCTTGTCAGATCGCGCCAACTCGCGAAGGCACGTCGGCACCGCTCTTAGGCTGCTTGTTGCATGAACCGATCGTCTCATGCTTAGCCCTGCGACACCGAAAGCGCAGTCGGTCGAGTCACAATCCAGATAGCGACTGTCGCCATGATCGCCGCGATCACAATCTGGGCCCAAACCGGCTCGACCAGCAAGACGACCGATCCGCCACCAATGACCGCTATAGACATCACCGCCAATAGCTTCGCCCGCATGGGGATACTTCGGGCCTCCCGCCAGTGGTTGATGAACGATCCGAAGACTCGGTTGGTTAGCAGTCGGTCATAGAACCTTGGCGAAGACTTAGAGAAACAGGCTGCCGCCACCAGAACGAAGGGTGTCGTCGGCAGCAATGGCAGCACGACCCCCAGAGCTGCAAGGCCCAAAGCAATCATCCCAATGGTGAGCAATAGCCAACGCCTTGGACCGCTCGCTAAGTCCTGCTCAGAAGCTGTGCTCTGGTGTGGTTTCGATGCCGAACTCAAAGACTGGAGGATAGTGCAGCCGGATCGTCAGCTGCTGGGTTCGTGTGAAAGCCCTTCTGCCAGCGAGAATCGGCCCTATGGGGCCGTTCTTAGCTTGCAGAACGGTTTGGGTGCGGAGGGTCTTGTTGATCTTGCTGCTGGGGATCGTTGCAGCTGCTTGCACGGGTCCGGCTGGCGATGAGCGAGGGGCTTCAGGGGTGACCGCGGTGATAAATGCTGCGGTGTACACCGTCGATCCGGCACAGCCCGAGGCTGAAGCATTCGCCTATGACGCAACCGGAGTGATCATTGCGGTCGGTTCCGAGGCCGTCGTCTTAGACGCTGCTGGCAAAGCTGCGACGATCATCGACGCCGAAGCGAACTTCATCGTGCCCGGCTTTCAGGATCCGCATGTGCACGTACCCGAGGCGGGAATCAATGCCGGTCTTTGCTTCATGAGCGGCAACGACCTTGAGCGACTCGAAACCCAAGCCCAACAATGCTCTGAACGACAGCCCGATTCGCAGTGGGTTCGCGCCGCCGGGCCGTCGCTGTTCAATCTAAGGAACACCAGCGAGAATCCAATCGATGTTCTCGACCGAGCGATTCCCAATCGGCCAGCCTTAATCCTCGATGACCTCGGCCATGCTGTTTGGACCAACACCCTCGGCCTTGAAGCGGCAGGGATCGAGGAAAGCGATCCCGATCCACAGGGTGGGGTCCTGCACCGAGACGCCACTACCGGAAGGCTCACCGGCCTGCTGTTGGAGGACGCTCAACAACTCGTTCGCAACGCGGCAGCCGGGTCTGACGATTCGAACTATCAAGGGCTCTTGGAAGCTCTAGACCAACTGGCCGAGCACGGGGTCACCTCGGTTAGCGATGCTGGCGGCTACTGGGCGCAGAACCACCCCGCTGCATGGCAACGCGCTCTTGACGAAGACACCCTCACTGTGCGAGCCGCCAACTCCATGTATGTGTATCCGGCTCTCGACGTTGAAGAACAGCTCGCCGAGCTCAAACAACGATTTGCAAACGCATCGGACTTACTCCGATTCGACACTGCGAAGATCTACGTCGACGGAATTCTCGACCTGGGCACCGCCTCGCTAGTGGAACCGTATGACTCGCCCGTCGACCCGCTACTCCCATCGGGATTCAGCTACTTCCGGCCCGACCAGCTCCGAAGATACGTGTCGGAGCTTCATACGATCGGCTACCGCATCAACTTTCACGTGATTGGCGATGCCGCGGTCCGTACCGCCCTCGACTCGATCGAGGCCATCGACGATACGCCCAGCGCAATCGCCGGCCGTCGCCACCGCACCACCCACAACTACCTCGTCCATCCCGACGACATCGACCGGTTCGCTCGACTAGGAGTCATCGCCGATTTTCAGCAGAGCGGCGACGCAGTGGCCACCGACTACCACGAGTTTCTATCCCAGTTCATCGGCGATCGAGCGCTAGCGGTCATACCGACAGCTCAACTACTCGAAGCGGGCGCGAGGGTAACCCTCTCGAGCGATTGGGATGCCGGACCCCTACCGCCGCTCGGAACCATCGAGCGGGCACTGACCCGCGACGCCAACGCCGTGCCCGACCTAGAAACCGCTCTCGGGCTCTCGACCATCGAAGCTGCCTATGCCCTCGGCCACGACGACACTACCGGATCGATCACGATCGGAAAGTTCGCCGACTTCGTAATCCTCGATCAGAACCTCTTCGATATCGATGTGCACCGCATCGACAACACTAGAATCCTCGCCACGTTTCTAAACGGCAAAGCCGTCTATGAGGCGCTCGACTTTCGCCAACTAAGCCCGACCCCATGAATCGTGACCGGTCTTCGAAAGCGCGCCTGTGTACCTTCGAGGGGCTCCTATCCGAGCAAGCTATTCCTTGAGCCAAAATCCCATGATCGCCCCCCAGCGAGCTGCGGCTCTGGCCTCAGGGCCCGGATCGGGAATGGGGCGCGCCGAGGCGGCGCCGAACAGCCACCACAAGATTCCCACCATTCCCAGCGCTATCGCTGCAAGGATTGCGGCACTGCCACTATCGATCCGGCCGAAAAGCCACGATCCTGCGATCAGGATTCCGAGGACCAACCCAACGCGGCGAACGCTACGCCGATTTTTCGCGTGTTGTTCAGGGCTGTATTCAGTCGCCACGGAAGCCTCCTGCTCACAACAGTACAGCTATTGAGTGGATGAATCCCCAGGCCAACTGCCGTCACCAACACGACGGTGATGCTCCTGAAATAGGCGTAGTCGCGCTTTCGAGAGTCCGATGGTGTCAGCAACAGCATTGTCACCCATTATTCGGCGAGTAATGAGCACTGAATCTAGCCGACGAATCTCAATGCCCAGCTCTCCCGCCCGTACCAAGAACTCTAGGTCTTCGAGGAGCCGATAAGACTCGTTGAACTCACCGATTCGACCGAAGGTACTTCGAGATCCGAACATCGTCATCGGATAGGAGGTCTCTGGTCGAGACATCTCTGTAGCGATGCAGTCCGGCAGCGAAACCCCGTCTCGCACCACTATTCTTTGACGACCTGTTACCAGACAATCGGGGTGCTGCTCGAGCTCTTTCAGTTGGCGTTGCAGGCGACTAGCCGTCATTAGATCGTCCGAGTCGAGGAACGTAACGAAGGGTGAGCTAGCCAGCTCCAGTCCACGGTTTCGAGCAGCGCTGGGGCCCTTGTTGACCGGAAGTGATGCCACCAACACCTCGGGATGCACCGTCGCAATCTGGCGCGCGACAGCAAGCGAAGAATCGGTCGAGCTGTCATCGACGACGATCACCTCGAGTTGTGCTCCGTCTTGTCCCAAGGTGCTCTCGACCGCCTCGGTCAGAAGGCCGGCTCGATTGAATACTGGGATGATCACCGAAATCGTCGGTCCGCTACCTCCGATCAATCGTCATCTCTCCCAACAATCCGCAGCCGGTGGGATTCTGTCAGTCTCCACAGGTGTCTTCGAGCTGGTTCGTCAAGTACTGGAGGGCTTCAGCGGCGGTTGCGAAGGATATTCGTTCAACCCCTTTGGCGATGACCGTTCGTTCTGAGAATCGATAGCTCTCGGTTACGGCCTCGATTCTGGCATCTGGCTCGACCGCCTCGAGTTCGCCACTATCGCCATAGACGACTCCTCCTGGCGTGGCAATAACCGAGCGTTGTGTTGCCAACTTCGACCCTGCCGGGTGCAGACAACCGAGCTGACCACCAAAGCCGTTCGTGAGAGTGAAAACTTCATTTGTGCCGAGAAGGGTCATCGGCCTAAGTCTCGACCTTCCGCCAAGGGCATAGAACTCAGAGACAAACCCGTTCAGACCACCGTCGGCCAACACGAACTCCAAATCACCGTCGTCGTTCAGGTCGATGACCTGAACGGCGGCTTTCATCGAGCCTTTGTTCAACGCGTCGGCGCGACCATCGGCCAAGCAGTATCCAAAGACGTGACCCTGCTCGAAGTCGGAGTCGTCCCAAAGAAACCCCTCGTAGTAGATGTCCTCAGCTCCATCGCCATCAATATCGATGTTATTGGTCAGGGTAAGGCGATCGTCGACTCCGGTGCAGTGTTGCCGGATCACCCTCGAGGGAACAGCGATGTCTTCACATCCGCGGAACCGTCGGCGCTCCAGGTTGTGCCTCCCACCAACGCAGCTGTCAGTCCCCTTGCCGCCCCATAGCCGGTCGTTACCGCTTCTTCCGCTGAGCACGTCGTCGCCCGCACCACCGCGAAGGATATCTCGACCACTTCCTCCGATGAGGTGGTCGTTGCCCGTTCCTCCGCAAATGCGATCGTCACCGCCGCGACCATTCGCCGTGTCGTCACCACCCAGCAGGACGATTACATCGTCACCACTGGTACCTACAATGACGTCGTCGCCCTCGGTGCCCACAATCGTGGCTGCTCGACCGCCACACCGGTACTCCACCTCATCCGCTGATGCTGGCGAGACCGACAACAACAGAACCGCACAAACAAGACTGACGGTTGTTCTCATTTGGCCAGTATGCACTGTGTCGGGTTCGCCGAACACTCAGGACCAGGTCACAAGGTCTAGCCCCAGATCTGTTCAGCGAATACCGGTGTCGTAGTCGACTGCAATCTGGGCTGTCTGGTCGTCGACCAGGGTGATGTCGGTGGCCTTTGCAGTACCCATGTAGCCATCGACCGGTTGGGGTACAACGATCACTTCACCAGGTGCTACTGCGATTGCAACCTCGCCGTCGGCATCGGTGGTCCCGCGGCCAATCTCATCACCGGCAGCGTTGTTGACAACAATCACTGCACCCTCGACCGGTTGCGCAGCGCACTCAGGCGATGGCGGGTCGGACTCCACTGGACAAATCGGTCCCGCCACAGCCGTAATCTCGACGGTCGCTGACCCAGGCTGCACGCCGCTCGATCCAGAATCTGAACCGCAGCCAGGTAGCAACATAGCCACTACGACCAGCGGCGCTAGCCAACTTGCGCGCGAGGCGATCGTAACGGCAACTGACGACATGATCATCCGTCGGACCAGCGGCTAGATATTTGAGTGCAACCGCAATTGCGATCGGCTCACCTAACGAAGGCGAGAGAGATTGGTACTTCGGTTCCGTCCCAGCGGCCCGCCAGCGTTTGGGTGGCTGCCGGGGTCGGTTCGGTTAGGAGGTGACGTACGACTATCTCGAACCCACCAGCTTGGATGACGGTGTCGTTTCCATCGGTCTGGGTAACTACAGAATCGATCGTGGGAATCGGGGTGTTCGCCGAACCACTGCCGATCACGGTCGCCGTCGGTTCGCGAACGACCCGTCCGTCGTCGGTCTCGAAATACTGCTCGACCTGTGTACCGCCAGTCAGAATCGCCCTTAGCAACTGCGATACGTACACGGGGTCACCGCAGGCGTCGTACACCCAGCGAGATCCGAGAACCGAGTGTTCCATCGTCGCGATCTCCTCAACTCCAGCCACCGGAGCCGCCCGGTAGGTGAGGGGTACGTGGATGACGGGACCCGAGCCCGCTGTCAGCAGGTGAGCCTCGATACCAACCTCGTTGGCTGGATCATCGAAACGGTAAGAGCCCAGCAGGGCGAAGTTCGAAGCATCGGTTTTTGCATGAGCGGGCAGCGTTACTAGATAGCTAGCGAGGATCTCAAGCTTTGACGGACTGAGCGTTGCTTGGTGCAGAAGGGCCATCCAGCGACCCTAGCCGCTCCCAAATTTTTCGCGGTTAGCCCGCCTCAATCGGCTTAACCGCGACGAGATTCCTGGTTGCATCCAAACATATCGATGCAGGAGTCAAGGCCTTCGATTTCGATATCGGATCGACGCAGGGGCAGCCAATCGTCGCGGACTAGCTCAAGCAAGACTTCGGTGTCGACCTGTTCGTCGCCAAACACTGCTCGTATTGAACCGTTTGTGCGGTAACCAAGCTTCTCGCTCACCCGTAGCGAAGCCACGTTTGAGGCGCGGGCGGTGCTGCGAGCTATCGCCGACCCGAGTCCCTCGAATGCGAAATGTAGAACCGCAGCCCTCATCTCGGTACCGATCCCCTTTCCTTCGTACGCCGAGCCAAGCCATGATCCGGTCAGCACTTCGCGCAGGTTGGCGAAGTCCTTAGCGCCCATGTCTTGGACACCGACTATTTGATTATCGACGAACACGCCCAGGCCGAACTGCCAAGACTCCGGAGTCCATTCGGCACGACAACGCCATTGAAACTGAGCGATACCTCTGCTGAACTCTGGCTCCGGCAA
>CBERPN010000230.1:0-7270 GCA_965524675.1 uncultured bacterium | reverse complement strand
GTCCTCACCCGGCTCGATCCGGTAATCGTGCTGCGCAAGCGTGTCGAAACGGGCGGCGACATCGTCGAGTTCGTGCGAACCGAGCTTGACGACCCTGACGAAACGGCCGATTCCGGTCTGGCCATCATCGGCACGGGGGCGGGTACCACCTACCCCGACTACAAACCGGCACCGTTCATCGTGTCGCAGAAGCTGCGCGGGGTCGACACCATCACCGTGGTTACTGAAGGGATCTTCTCCTACTGCGGCGTGAAGGTGAAGATCGATACCGATCGGCATTTGGGTAACGAACGAGCGGTCGTATTCGCCGAAGGTCACCCGGTGGGCTTGGTTACCACCGCCGAGTACGGCTCTCAGATGTTGTCGCTGGGCGGGGTAAACCAACTCACTGGTGGAACTCGTCATTCGGGGCTCGCCACCATGAGAACACTCTTGGCCGCCTGCAACAGCGAACCGGTCGAACTCGAAGTCGAAGGTGGCTCATCGCTCATCCTTCAAGCCGGTGAGCCGCCGATAGTCGATGGCCAAACCGAAGAGGTGATGAGGCTCGGTTGTGGTTCGGCCACCGTGGGAATCTTCGCCAAGCGGTGGGCCGACTTGGTCGACGAAGTGGTGGTGGTGGACGAACACATCACCGGCGTCCTCTCAGAACACCAAGCCGGAGCGGTTCTCGGGATGAGCCGAAGCGGTATCAAGCTGCACGGACGGCGCTCGACACCGGGCCGCTTCTTCAACGTGGCGTCGCCCGGCTCTGGTTGGGGTGGCACCGATCTCGACGATCCGCTCACCATCGTGCGCGAGTTCAAAAAGGGCCAAGCCTGGCCGGGACTGCGGCTGCTGATGACCAGCACCACCGGCGATGACTCCGCCTACTACGTGCTCGACGATGACCTGATTCCAGTACCCTCATCGATGCCCGACGAGGTAACAGAGTCGGTCGATCAGATAAGGCGCAACTGCGAACCAGCGCTGACGTCGATGGTGTTCATGGCCGGTGCGGGAGGATCGCTTCGAGCGGGTGTTGTAAACGAGCCGCTAGCGCTAACCCGGTCGGTCCAGTCGGGCGAAACCAAGGTCACCTGTGGCGGAGCGCCGGTTTACATCTGGCCGGGCGGCGGCATCACCTTGATGACCAATGTGCTGGGCCCTCCGCCGGGATCGTTCGGGTTCGTCCCTACCCCTGCGATCGTGGCGCCGCTCGAGTTCACCATGAGTCGCGAGGTCTACGCCAGAATCGACGGCCACCTCGATGTCGTGGTTCCGTTGGAACAGGTCTTGGCGAGCGAAGTGCCGTTCGACGTGCTCGACGAAGGTTCGTGACCGACCCGGGCGCGGCCATCGCATTGCTCGACGATGGGCGAATCCATGTGCAGCACGGCCCCACCGACCTAATCATCACCATCGACGGCACAGACGAGGCGCGGCGCGGCGCGATTCAATCGGTGGGTGAGCTGTTCGGCTCGCTATTAGCTGACCTTATGGAAGACGTCGAAGCGTTGCGCAGCGATGTCGCTTCGAATCCAAGGGTCTCGGGCGTTACCGCACAACGGATGGTCGACGCGACCGCAGCGGTGGCTGGCTCAGCGTTCCTTACGCCGATGGCGGCCGTTGCCGGAGCGATCGCCGACACGGTTTGTGAGGCCATCGTCCGCGACGGCATCGACCGCGCGATAGTCAACAACGGCGGCGATATTGCCTTCTATCTATCTGAGGGAGCTTCGCTAAAGGTCGGGCTGGCCGATGTATCGACGGCCTCGCCCTTGGGGAAGTTTCGAATCGATTCGACCTTGCCGATTCGGGGAGTTGCCACGAGTGGTCGGGGCGGGCGGAGTCTTACGATGGGGATCGCCGACTCGGTTGCGGTGGTGGCCCCCACCTGCGCGGTGGCCGACGCCGCAGCCACCCTCATCGCCAGCGCGGTAGACCTACCCAACTCAGGCCTTGTCACCCGAGTGCCCGCAAACGACATGGACGCGGCATCAGATCTCGAATCGCGACCGGTAGTGATCGGAGTGCAGCCACTCACCTCTGCCGATGCAAACCTCGCCTTGCAGCGCGGATTAACGGTTGCTCAACGGCTGATTTCCCAACGAGCGATTGGGGCGGCCGCGCTACGGCTACAGCAACACCACGCCACGACGGACCTGTCCGTGCCTCTATTGGCTCGCGACCCATAGTGGCGTAGAAGCCCAGAGGGACACACGCTCGCTTCCGGTTGGATCGACCTTGGCCTGCGGGGTTACTCTGCAATATGACAGACCTCAGCAAGAGAAGACGTCTGGAAGCAGTCATTTCCGGTGAACAATCGGACAGGACGCCCATCGCGCTTTGGCGCCATTGGCCAGGCGACGATCAAGATGCAAGCGCTCTGGCTACGACAACCATAAAGTGGCAAAGAGACTACGATTGGGACTTCGTAAAGCACTCACCGTCAAGCAGTTTTACTGTTTCAGGGTTCGGGCTTGTTGACCAGTGGCGCGGCAATAGCGAAGGTTCGAGGGACTACACCTTTCGGCCAATAGAGACGGCTGACGATTGGGCCATTATTGAACCGCTTGACCCTAGTAAGGGAGCCCTAGCAGTTCAGTTGCAGTCTCTGCACGAACTACGGCAAGGACTTGGGCCGGGAACGCCGATTATCGCTTCAGTCTTTTCTCCTCTCACTCAAGCCAGCTACCTCGCTTCCAACCCGATCATGTTAAGTCATTTGCGCAGTCAACCCGATCGACTACACAGTGCCCTTAAATCCTTGACCGAGACGACGTTACGGTATGTAGAAATGGCCAAAGAGGCGGCCATCGATGGGATCTACTATGTGGTCCAACACAATAGATATGACTTATTAAGCGTGGAAGAGTTCAATAGTTTTGGGAAGTTCTACGATGCGCAAGTCTTGGCAACTGTGCAAGACCTGTGGTTAAACACTCTTCACGTCCATGAAATCAACATCATGTTTGATGAGGTGGCCGATTATCCGGTGCAAATTATCAACTGGCACGATCGCGATACGGCCCCGACAATTGGTGAGGGGCTGACGGTCTTTCCTGGAGCGGCAAGCGGCGGAATATCGCAGGACACTCTGCATCGAGAATCGCCCGACCCTGCCTTGGTCGAAGCTGCCGACGCGGTCGGCCAGGCCAAGGGCCGCCTCGTCCTCGGCACAGGATGCGTCTCGTTGGCCACAACGCCTCTCCGCAATATTCGGGCGCTACGGGCCTTTGTAGAGAATTAGATTCGCACGTGGCTGGCAAACCCGGCGATCCATTCGGCTAACCGGGTGCGAGTTGCTTCGTCGGTGAGGCGACCGTCGGTGAGCTTGTCGGCGATGCTGGCGATACCAAGAGTCGTTTCGTAGAAGCGACTGGTATTGGCGCCGATCGATCCGCCTAGATGAGCTCGTACACCGGCGACTTCATGACCGCCTGGACTCGAAGCAACGATACCAACCGCCGCCCTGCTGAGAGCACTGTCGCCGGGAACCCGCGACAACCAATCGATGGCATTCTTGGTTACGGCTGGCGCACTGCCGTTGTATTCGGGGGTGAATACGATGAGCCCATCGGCTGCGTCGACCGCTTCGTTGAGAGCCTGTACTGCGGCTGGGCCACCGTCGACCTCGAGATCTTCGTTGAAGAACGGCACGTCTCGCAGGCTGACCTCGGAGATCGCTATGTCGGAGCCTGCCAGTTCGTCGGCCGAGTTAAATATCGATCGCTGGAACGATTCGGCTCGCAAGCTGCCGACGATGGCGACGAGGTTTAAGGGTTGATTCATGTTTCTCTCCGTATTGAGTGAGTTGTTTCTAGTGGCTCAGGCGAGCTCGTGCATTCAGCGAAGCTGGATTCAACTATCTAGCAGGACGCAAAAGCCGATGGCGCCCTGCTCGAACACGATCCCCGCCGCTCGCGGCGTTGACCGATCCCTAATTCTGCTGCTTTCTGACCGGGTTCAAACGGTTCATTTGCTTCGCCATGACGTCATTTCCTCTTCAGTGCGGATCCTGAGAGTCGCTGTCGAATATGTTTCGAATTTGAACTATATCAAGTAATTCAAATCTAAACAACCTGTTAGAATCAGAGCCATGACCGAGACGAAATGGCTCGATGCCGACGAGTCACAAGCCTGGCGCTCCTACATCGAAGCCACCATCCGCGTTCAGAACGCCTGCACTACGGCGTTGCAAGCCGCGACTGGCCTGACCCTCGACGACTACGGCATCCTCGTGGCCCTAAGCGAGGCACCCGAGCATCGGGTGCGGATGAGCGAACTCGCCGACATGGTTTCTGCGTCGCCCAGCCGACTCACCTACCGCATCGATCGTCTCGTGAAGATGGGCTACATCTGCCGAAGTGCCTGCCCGGAGGACGGACGGTCGAGCTACGCGGTGCTGACACCCGCTGGGGTCGAGGGTCTAGAAGCTGCGTCGCACCACCACGTAGCCAATGTGCGCGAGTTCCTCCTAGATGTAGTCACCCCAGCAGAATTGGCAGCGCTCGGCATTACCCTAGAAAAAGTCGCCAACGCCCTCCGCCCCTAGCCCCAAAAATCGGAACGAAGATGGTCGAGCTCGCTATCAGAACCGAGCTATTGGTGAAGGACTATGGCTCAACCCGCGCGGTCGATCGCCTCGACCTAGAAGTACGGCGCGGCGAGGTATTCGGGTTCCTCGGTCCCAACGGGTCAGGCAAGACCACCACGATTCGGTTGCTGTTAGACCTAATCCGTCCGACGAGCGGGCGTGCCGAGGTGCTGGGTTTGGATCCTCAAAACAATGGTGTGGCATTGCGCGAACGTATTGGCTACCTGCCAGGCGATTTCCTGGTCGAGGGACGACAGAGCGCGGTTCAACTTCTCACCTTCCTCGGGAATCTTCGAGGAGGCGTTGCCGCGGCCCGCATCGAAGAACTGGCTCAGAGGCTCGACCTTGATCTCGACCGAAAGATTCGCGAACTATCCAAGGGCAACCGGCAAAAGGTCGGCGTGATTCAAGCCTTCATGCACGAGCCAGAGCTGCTCGTTCTCGACGAACCCACCAGCGGTCTCGATCCGTTTCTTCAACACGAGTTCGCCGCCCTGGTTCGAGAGACCACGGCCGCCGGCAGAACCGTCTTCTTATCGTCGCATGTATTGAGCGAAGTGCAGGAGGTCGCCGATCGTGTAGCCGTCATCCGCGAGGGCGCGTTGGTGACAGTAGAGGATGTCGAGGACCTGCTTGCACGATCGGGGCGCAGGGTCGAAATCTTGTTCGACCGCCCGGTCGACGAGCGAGAATTCTTTGATGTACCAGGGGTTAGCCAGGTTCGTGCACATGGCTCATCACTGCATTGCCGGCTGGAGGGTCGAGCCGACGACCTCGTGAAGCGAGCAGCGCTCCACACCGTGGTCACTCTGTCGGTGGAGCAAGCCGATCTGGAGGATCTGTTCTTCGGCTACTACGACCGCAGCGGGGAGGTTGACGATGCTGACTAGCATCTTCAGCAAAGGGCTGTGGGATTCCCGCCGGTCGCTGCTCGGGTGGACGGTGGCCATCGTGGCGGTGGGTTGCGGCTACTCGGCATTCTGGCCCACCATCGACAGGCCCGAGATTCAAGAGGCACTCGACAGCTACCCGCAGGGCCTGCTCGACGCGCTCAACTATGACGACATCTCGACCGCTGCCGGGTATCTCACTGCCAGTGTCTACGGATTAGTTGTGGCGATATTGCTTGTGGTGTACGCGGTGTCGGCTGGCGCTCGAGCCGTCGCTGGCGACGAAGAGGCTGGCCGGTTGGATCTCATCGCTGCTCATCCGGTGAGTCGAACTCGACTTGGTTTGCAGCGCTGTGCCGCCGTCCTGGTCAGCGTGATACTCGTCAGTTTCATCTTCTGGCTGGCCATGCTCGCGCTAGCGAGCCCCGCCAACTTCGACGATATATCGGTTGCGCAGTTCGCGGCGATGCATTTACACCTGGCTCTGTTCGGTGGATTCTTCGGTGCCCTTACCTATGCGGTGGGAGCTGCCACCGGAGCCAGGTCGCTCGCCCTCGGAACCGGATCAGCGGTGGCCGTGCTGGGCTATTTGGCCAACGGAATCATCCCCACAGTGGACGGACTCGAGTGGGTCGAGAACCTGTCTCCGTTCGGTTGGTTAACCGGTAGCGACCCACTTCGCAACGGGGTAGACGTGGCCGACTGCGCACTCATGGGCGGGCTTGCCATGTTGCTGGTGGCGATCGGAACGTGGGTATTCAACCGCCGCGACATCGCCGTCTAACCACCAACCAAACCGCAACCGGTGACAGATCTGGCGGTCGGGACAGCCAAACCTGACACGAGTTCGGTTACTTCGAGAGCTTTTCGAAACCGGCGGCTAGCTGGTCGAACCCGGTTTCGACCAGCGAGGGTAGCGACGACTCTTGGCCGGTGAATATCCAATGCTGCAGCGACGAGCGAATCACGCTCAACGCGCAGGACGCGAGCAGGCGAGGCTGGAGTTCACTGGATCGACAGCTCATTCGCTCGGCCAAAGCCGCGGCAACCGCATCTTCCCAACCGGCTTGAAGTTGCAGGCTTCGGGCGTACACCGACGGGGTGGCGGCGATGACGCTGAATCGGCGAATGAGTGAGTCGCGCTCGGCGTCATAGTCGGCGGCGACAACCAAAAACGATGCCCTCAGAGCAGCCCATGGAGGTTCGCTTGCTGGTTGTTGCTGAAGCTGATCGACGATTCGTTCTAGTCGACTCGCATAGTCGGCGAGCACTACATCTTCTTTGGTACCGAAGTAATGGAAGAAGGTTCGCGGTGAGATCTCGGCCGCGTCGGCGATGGCCTCGACGGTAGTTCCGTCGAATCCGTGGGCATCGAAGAGCTCGAGAGCAGTGGCCTCAATGCGCTGGCGGGTCTTGAGTTTCTTACGTTCACGGAGTCCGGGGGCTGGGTTCATATTCACAGCTTGACATATTTGTGCGGTTCATGCAAGATTGCAGTGTCTGCAATTTCTCTCCACAGGACTTTTGAAAAGAGACCATCATGTCGAACTGGCTTTATCGAATAGGAACATTCTCGGCTCGCCACCGCTTTTGGGTAATCGGGGCCTGGATTGCCCTAGTGATCTCGGCGGTCGCGATCGACCGAACGGTCGGCGCCGAGACCGTCGACAACTTCGAAGTACCGGGCGTCGAATCACAAGAAGCGATCGATCTACTCGACGAGCGCTTTCCCGAACGCTCTGGCGCCACGGCGATGGTCGTGTTTCATACCGAAGACAGCTCGGTAACCAGCTCCGCAGCC
>CBERPN010000229.1:0-7329 GCA_965524675.1 uncultured bacterium | reverse complement strand
GTAGCGGAGCGCCGGAGCCGAAGGCGGAGAAAAGCAAAACAGCCCCAAATTGCGCATGAGTGCGAAATCGAGTGGACTATATGGGTCCAAAGAGCACCACCTTGGGGGCAGAGAACACGCTATGGCGATAGAAGTCGAGACCAAAGATTGCAGCTCATTGAGCGACACTGAGTTTGAGGAGATGGCGATTTTGTGCGCCGAAGGAGATTTCGCGTATGAGGCGGGATTTCTCTCGAAGGAGGCCGAGGATTGGGTTTTGGTTACTCAAGCCTTTGAGAGTGGCAGGCTGAAGGGGTTTGCGTATTGCACCCTCGAGCGCATTGGTGGAACCCCGAGCGTGTTGGTTGGTCTGGCTTCGGTCAAGCGGTCGAGCAAACGCGATTCGGTACTGCGCGCAATGGTGCTCGATCAGTTCCGCCGGGCACTCATGGCTTTCCCCGACGAAGACGTGTTGGTCGGCTCAAAATTGGTTTCGGCGTCTGGCTTCGATGCCTTCCGCAACCTCAGCGAACCAATCCCTAGGCCCGGTCACAAGGCGTCGGGCGAAGAGCGGGCGTGGGGCCGGCGTCTAGTGAAACGATTCGGTATTCCGGCTACGAGGTACGACGATCGAGCGTTCGTGGTTAGTGGCGATGGGTCGATGACGTGCGTGCTCGACCATGAAGCTCTCAAGCCCGAGAAGTTTGACGTCGAGGTCATCGCACAGTTTGATGGCCTCAAAGTCGACAAAGGCGATGTGCTCATTGGGTTTGCTTGGGCGATGGCCGAAGAGCTTGAGAAACTGGCTTCCTAAACTCTGCGCGAGTTGGTAAGCGTGGACGTCGCGCACACAATTCGGACCCGTCGAATGACTCGAGCTTTCGCGTCGACCCCTATTGCTTGCGACCAGCTCGATCCAATGCTCGACCTCGCTCGACTTGCTCCGTCGGCTGGCAATACTCAAAGTGTCGAGTTCTTGGTGCTGGACACGCTCGAGGTCGTTGGAGAGTACTGGTCGATTACCCTTCCCGCTGATCGTCGTGACTCATTTCCCTGGCCCGATCTGCTGAGTGCCCCGGTGTTGTGCATACCGCTAGTCGATCCGTCGGCATACGTGGAGCGCTACGGCGAGACCGACAAAGCGTCGACTGGGTTGGGAGAATCTGAGTCGGTGTGGCCGGTGCCTTACTGGTTTGTTGATGGCGGGATGGTTGTCGAGAATCTGCTGCTGATCGCGCACAGCGAGGGCCTTGGGGCTCTCTTTTTTGGCCTATTCGAAAATGAGCGGTCGGTTCTCGATCACTTCGGGGTGCCGTCTCGCTTGCGTGCGCTGGGCACGATAGCGCTCGGCGAATCGTTGCCAGCTCAACGGCGAAGTTCATCACAACACCGTCAACATAAGCCACTTCAGCAACTTTTGCATCGTGGCTCGTATGCTGATGGGCATCGAGGTTCAACCTGAAGTTCCAGGACATCTGCTCGAAGATCCGAAGCCGCTTCTCGACGCCGACGAGCGGCTTATTGTGCTGTGGTCGGGCAAGGCAGCCTGTACGACTGTGCTGCGCTGGACCTTTAGTCGCATGGGACTGCTAGATGCCGCCGACTATTTCGGGTGGATCCATCAGTTTCGAACCAAGGTTTACTATGACTCGCGGCGTTACAGACGTGGGATAGAGCGCTACCAGCAATCAAGGTATCGCCATATCCGAGTCGTGCGCGACCCGTTTTCGAGGGTGGTTAGCGCCTATCTCCACTCGCTTCAGCAGGGCTATGAACGCCAACAGATCTCGAGTTTCTTGGTGGTCGATCGGGCCTACTCTTTCCGCGATTTCGTGGCTTACCTCGCCACTGTCGACCTGGCCTCGCACAACATTCACTTTCGCTGGCAGTCAACCGCTGCGGAACGTGACGGCGAGCTTGTCCTCGACCACGTAGTTCGCGTCGAGGACGGCCTCCAGCAGCGCCTATGCGAAGTCGAGCAGGACCTTGGGCTTAAGGCAACCGACTTCGTTGCGGACAATATCCAGAGCAAACACCGCTCGGATTATTCGGCTTTACCAACGTTTGTGGGGGACATGGTTCATGCTCCTGGTAGCCGTCCCACTGTTCCCGGGTATGGCTGGTTCTACGATGACGCTTTGGTCCGTCAGGTAACTCGGCTTTACAGGCCTGATTTCGAGATGTACCAGTACCAAACCGAATTGGTCGCCCCTGCCCAAAAACGCACTGGATCGGCTGCATAGCTGCGCCATGTCGCCGGCACACCCTGCAAAAGCTGCAATTCAATGAATCGCTGGCTGCTGGGGGCTCGACCGCGCACCCTGCCGGCGGCCATAGTGCCGGTCGCGGTTGGGACTGCTGCGGCGGTGGGAACAACCGGGATCATCTGGTGGCGCGCTGGTGCAGCCTTGGTTGTGGCGGGTGCGCTTCAGGTCGGAACCAACTTCGCGAACGACTACAGCGATGGCGTTCGCGGCACCGATGGCGAGCAGCGCGTCGGTCCGCCTCGCCTGGTGGGCGGTGGCCTAGCAACACCCGCCCAGGTGAAGCGGGCTGCGATGCTTTGCTTTGGTGTTGCAGGGGTCGTTGGGTTCTTTGTCGCCTTGGCCGTCGGCCCAGAGCTTTTCGTGGTTGGAGCACTGTCGATCGCTGCCGGATGGTTCTATACCGGCGGCCCTCGACCCTACGGATACGCTGGGCTCGGTGAGGTCTTTGTGTTCGTCTTTTTCGGCTTGGTGGCCACTATTGGATCGACTTACGTTCACACCGAATCGATCAGCGGGACTTCGGTGCTCGCTGCGGTTGTAGTCGGTTTGCCTGTGACCTCACTGCTGGTCATCAACAACCTTCGCGATATTCCCGGCGATACCGCCTCGGGAAAGCGCACGTTGGCTGTCCGGATTGGCGACATGCGAACCCGCTTCCTGTACATGATGCTCATCGTGGCCAGCTTTGTGTTACTGCTACCGCTGGCGGCGTTTCGAATCGGCGCGGTCGCCGCCGTGGTCGCCGTGCCGCTGGCGGTTAGGGCAGCCAAGCCGGTCATGGCCGAAGCAAAAGGGAGTGAGCTCATCGCGGTGCTGGGAGCGACCGGCCAGATGGAACTGGTGCTCGGTCTTGCCCTCGCGCTTGGCCTAGCGCTTTCCAGTTAGCAGGTCGGCGGTTATTTCGAGATGGCCAAGATGCTGGGCCAACTCTTCATAGACGTGTAACAGCACCGCTCCGACGGTCCACTCGCCTTCGAGCGGGAGCTGAGTCCGCGGCGAACCTACAAGTTCTGTGGCTTGTGCGATACGAGACTTGCGTTGTTTGAGAGAGGCGAGCCAATCGCCGACGATTCGATGCAGATCGTCGACCGATCCGCTAGCGGCGAACTCATCGTCGCGCACTCTATTGCTCGGCTCACCGAGAATGACATGGCCTACCCACCACTCGCATGCGCCAACGGTGTGGGTAACGATGACAAAGGGTGAGTTGGCCTCGATTAGGCCCGGCGTTTCGTTGACCAGATCGTCTCCGAGCTCATCAATCGCGGCGAGTACTCGCGAAAACGATCGTCGACAAAACACTTCAAAATCATCGATAGTGATAATTGCTCGCCGAGAACTCAAGTTCGGGTCCCGACGATTAGTTGTGTGAGTCCTCCCGACAGCAGCGTTCGCTGGGCATCGGCGAAGCCAGCGTCGCGAACACTCGCCATCATCTCGTCGGGGTCGGGCAGGTAGGCGAGCGATCTCGGCAGATAGGAGTATGCCGCCTTGTCCGACAGCAGCCCGCCCACTTTGGGTACGATCTTGCCGAAGTAGACCGAGTAACCGGCCTTCAGCACAGGGTTTGGCGGCTCGGCGACATCGAGCAAGGCAATCCGCCCGCCGGGCCGAACCACTCTCGCTAACTCGACGAAGAAGGGCGCTAGCTCGACAAAGTTGCGGAGTGCAAAACCGCATGTCGCACCGTCGACCGAGGAGTCGGTTAGTGGTAGCTGCAGTGCGTCTCCCTGGGCGAGCTGCGCTGTGGTTCGGGCGTTTGCGAGCATGCCCCACGACAGATCGAAGCCCAGCGGGTGAAGTCCGCCGGCTTGAAGGTCGCGACAAAAGTCTCCGGTTCCACAGGCCAAGTCGATTACCAGCGATCCGGGCGCAAGCGCTAGCTCGGCGACCGTTCGCTTTCGCCAGCGAACATCGAGGCGAAAGGTCATGATCCGGTTGACCATGTCGTAGCGAGGTGCGATTGCGTCAAACATTGACTGCACCGCCTGAACTTTCTGCTCGCCCTGAGGCAAAACATCGCCTTCGGGCATCGAGTGCTGCGCTGTTGGGTGGCTTTGAGTCACCGCTTCACCGGAGCCGCGACCCTAGAAGCAGCCGGCTTGGCCGCCGCCTCTGAGTTGGCTCGCAACTGCCCACAAGCAGCGTCGATATCGGTACCGCGGTTTCGTCGCACGGTTGCGTTGACTCCCAGCGAAGTTAGCTCGTCGGCGAAGCTGCGAACCCGATCGGGTGGCGTCCCTCTGGTGAGGTAGCCGGGGGTTGGGTTGAGTGGGATCAGATTCACGTGGGCACGCAGCGGGCTAGCCAGCGCTGCCAGTTCGTGTGCATCGCTCGGGCGATCGTTCACGCCGTCGATCAGAGCCCATTCAAAGGAGACGCGGCGTCCTTTTGCGTCGAAGTAGTCATGACAGGCGCTCATGAGGTCGCTGATCGGGTAGCGCTTGTTGATCGGGACCATTTCGTCGCGCAGCGTGTCGTTGGCGGCGTGAAGACTGACCGCAAGGTTCACCGGCAGCGACTCTTCGGCCAATCTGCGAATTCCTGGAATTACGCCGACGGTTGAGATGGTGAGATGTCGCGCCGATAATCCGAAGTCGCCATGCAGCCGCTCGGCCGCTGCCCAGGTGGCACCGTAGTTCGCCATTGGCTCGCCCATTCCCATAAACACAACATTCGACACCCGTCGGTCACCCGAAGCGCGCCGAGCCATTACCACCTGTTCGACGATCTCGCCCACGGTCAATTGCCGGTCGAAACCCGCTTGCCCGGTGGCGCAGAATCCGCAGGCCATCGCACAGCCCGCCTGAGTGCTGATGCAGACCGTCGAGCGGTCGCGGTAGTGCATGAGGACAGTCTCGATGGCCGCCCCGTCGTTTAGCTTCCACAGCCATTTGATGGTTTGACCGTCTTTGCTCACCGATTCCTCGGCGGTGGTGAGCGCTGTTGGCAGGTCGGTCGCAAGCGTCTCTCTTAGGGCCGCCGGAAGAGTGGTTATCTCGGAAATGGCGAGGCCCTCGTCGTACAAGCCTTGCCAGATCTGGTCGACCCGATACCCCGGAACCTTGGCACCCTGGTTGAGGTGTTCGGACATTTCAGAGCGTGTCAGGTCATAGAGTGAGACCTGGGCGGTGTGTGCGGTGGTCATGGTTAGACCGCTGCAATTTCTCGCTGATAGGCACGATTGATCATGTGACGCTTGAAACCAATGCGCTCGTAGGTGGCGTTGGCGGCAGCGTTGTCAGACTCGACGTACAGCATCGCAACCTCTAGGCCTGCGGTGAAGAGCTGATCGAGTCCGGCTAGCGTCATCGGCGCCCCGAGGCCTTGGCCATGAAATGCTGGATCGATCGCTATGGCATAGATCTCGCCGACCGATGGATCTTCGTCGTGGTGAACTCTCGTCCAACAGAATCCAGCGAGCTGATCAGCGACTTCATAGAGCAGGAATCCCGACGGGTCGAACCAGTCTTCGCCCCGTTTGGCATCGAGGTCGCGCTGGGTCATTCCGCCCTGCTCTGGGTGCCAGGCAAAAGCGCGGTTGTTGACCTCAAGAAACGCCGCCGAGTCGGCCGAGCTAAACGGCCGTGTGCTCAGCGTGCTCGCAGCCGCCGGTAGGGGCATCCGCAGCTGAAACAGGTCGCGGTATGGCTTGAACCCGGCTTGTTCTGGGCCAGCGTCGTCACTTTCGGTTACCGAGTAGATCCAGAATTCGGCGCGTCCTCCGCCCTTTGCGGCGATGGTGGCTGACGCCAGGTTGAGAGCGGTCGCGACCGCGGCGGGATCGTGCCGATCGATGTCGCAATCGACTAGCCAGCCGTTACGGGTGGCCTGAATGTGATTTTCGGGATCGGTCACAGCTTGATCGTAATACCCAACTTCAGCCAGCAGCGAGCGGTGGCTGCTACGTTCGATCGAATGGCACGACCAAGAACCGCGAATGGGCGGGCTAAACGCGCTCACCAGATACTCGCCGAGCACTACGAGGCGATCTGCGAACTTGATCACCGCAATGCATATGAATTGTTGACGGCGACGATTCTGTCGGCGCAGTCGACTGACAAACGAATCAATCTGGTTAGCCCAGTGCTGTTCGCCGCGTACCCCACTCCAGAGGCTTTGGCTTCCGCATCGCTAGCCGATGTTGAGGAGATCGTTCGCTCGACCGGCTTTTACGTGTCGAAGGCGAAGAACATCGTGGCGATGGCCCAAATGCTGGTGGCGAATTTTGACGGCGAGGTCCCGAGCGATGTCGGCGATCTCACAAGCCTGCCTGGGGTTGGGCGCAAGACGGCCAACCTGATTCGCTGTGTCGTGTTGGGGCTGCCGGGTTTGCCTGTAGATACCCACGTGGGTCGCCTAGCTCGGCGTCTTGAGCTCACCGACGAAACCGACCCGGTCAAGATCGAGCGAGCATTGAACCCAATGGTGCCCTTGGCAGAGCGGGGCGACTTCGCGCTCCGACTGATCCTGCACGGTCGGCGCATCTGCTTTGCCAAGAAGCCCGATTGCGATGGTTGCATGCTCAACGACTGGTGCCCCTCGGTCGGAAATGCCGAGCACGTCAAGTAGCTCGGACGAATCCCGCGGACTCAGCACCACTAGGTCCGTCAGGTGTTCCGACCGAGGGCATCAGAGCTCAAGTAAACTTATGGTTGAAAACGCTTTCAGGTTTTGTACGTACTTTAGGCGTGCAGGGGTTGCGTGAAGCCGGATCGTGCGTGCTATCCTCGTCTGCTCACGCCAGGTTTCCGCCACCTGGTGTACAAGAGCGACACAGGGATCCGCCGCCCGGTGTCGCCGAACCGGCGCCCTTCGGGGCGCCGGTTCCGTTTTTGGCTTGCGGTGGCAACAACTGCGCCCTTACCGAACATCGAGCTCTTTGAGAATCCCGCCAAGACGTCGAGCTGCCGCCAAGAGGTTGCGTTCGACTTCGTAAAGTCGGCTTGCGAGATCTTCGTCAGGGCCGCTCGCATATCCGTCGGCCACCGCTAGAACCCGACCGGACAGGTCTTCGATTCCGGTACGAACCGACGCCAGATCAGCTGCATCATGAGCAAGAGACATGGGCGACACCGTAGCC
>CBERPN010000228.1:0-7350 GCA_965524675.1 uncultured bacterium | reverse complement strand
TTCTGCGTATCGAATATCTGACTCACGTGGAAGTGGAGGTGAGGCTGTCCGGAGTTCCCCGAGTTGCCGAGCTTGCCCAAGACGTCACCCTTCTTCACCTGGTCTCCAACGCGGACGGTGAGGCTCTCTGGTATCAGGTGGGCATACGTCACGAATCGGCTATCGCCGATGTCCAGAATGACGCCGTTCCCGCACCTCGCGTCAAGCAGGACCGGGCTCGGTGGTCGCGAGCCGGCAACGTTTTCGGGGACGCCATCTATAGCCAGCGCAATTGTGCCGTCGGCGACCGCGAGGATCTGTTCGCCGTAGGCAAGGCGGTCGGCGTTGTTCGTGAACTCGCCGACGAAATCGTTCCCCTCAGCGTCCCTCCGGACGAAGTCGATCGCGTATCGCATCGGGATCCGGACTGTGTCGTCGAAGACCTCGATATTCCGGCTGTGCGGCGATTCGTCGGTGTTGTTCGCAGCCAGCCAGCTATCCCCCCGCAATGGTGGGCCCAGTACAACTGGATCATCATCCTCAATCGGGACGACCAACCGTTCCTCGAACTCGCTTTCCCCGCCGGCGGACTGCAAGGTCACGACGTGTGTTAGGGATTGGTTCGGCAGGTCGGCAGGCAACGGCAGCCACATGAACACCAACAGTTCGGCTCCTGGCTCGATCAGCGTGGACGGGTCAGCCTCTGGGTCGATCAGCATGGATGGCCCGGACACCCGTTCGCAGAGGTCCGAGCCTGAATGAGAGGCGAGAAGATTTTCCCCGCTAGTCGTCTCGACCTGTAGGAGGTTCACGGGCGCTTCTCCCGAGTTCATGATCGAGAGTTCGTACACCACTAGCGTCTCATCCTGGGTCTGGACCGATCTAACGGGATCGATGGTTCCCAATCGAATCAACGGCGCCGAGTCGCCGGAGCTGAAGCTCGAGCTGCAACTAGCAGAACTACCGAAGCCGCTACAGCCGCCGGCGACAACTGTCAGCACCAAACCCATCGCCGCGACTCGACCCCGCACCTAAATTCGACCCCCTTGTCCGGGTCAGCGTAGCTCCGATCGTTAGATTCGCACGATGTCTGCGCCGCAGAATCCCACTCGCACGCCCATAAGCATCACTTGGAAACGACCGAGGTGCAGTGATCGACAACGCTGCCCAGAAGCTGCAGGCGCACACGCCCTTGCACCGGCATACTGCAGCAAGACATGTACAAACAAACGCGATCTGCTACACCACATGTCCAAGAGACAAGCAATGATCACCTCAATAACCCTCCAAGGCCTCACCCAAGCTCGATTCTGATGTCCACGGCGCAGGGCGAGACGATCGGCAGAGATCGGGCGTATTGGCAGACCCCTTCGGTTCTTGATTCGCGATGGAGCCGGACAGTTCACTCGTTCGGTCGACGCAGTTCTTTCCGGGTCCGGCATCCGAGTTATTTCGATTCCGCCACGGTCACCGCAGGCAAACGCGTTCGCAGAGCGATGGGTGCGCAGCCTTCGCCATGAGCTCTTGGACCGGACGATCATCTGGAACGAACGCCAACTCAGACGACTGCTCGACGAGTACATCGAGCACTACAACACCAATCGACCCCACCGAGGCATCAACCAACGAGCACCAAACGACAACCATGATGTCGTCCCGACCGGATTGGGCCAGCCGATCACATTCAGTGCCGACTCAGATCATCAGGACCACCAGCTGCCACGGATTCACCAACTAATATCAAAAGCAGCATGACCTGCAACGACCGAGTTTCGGGCACGCCCACGCCATCGCGATCGCCTTCCGATCTTCGACGTATTTATGATCACGGTGGTTCCTCCAGTTTCACGCCGCTTCCGGTCCTTCTCATGGCTACGCACCCGAAGTTCGTTCGCGCCCACCGCGAGACGGCAGGGCCGCGCTGCGTCGATGAGCATCGGAGTGAAGCGTCGTACCCACCGGTAGATAGTGACGTGGTCAACATCGATGCCACGTTCTGCGAGGAGTTCTTCGACATCGCGATAGGACAGGCCGTAGCGGAGGTACCAGCGCACGCACCGCAACGCTCTGCCGTCACCTGGGCCCAGTTCCTGCGGTCCCAGACAGCGGTGGCGTGCGACTTCGCCACCGTCGACACCGCGATGTTGCGTCGCTATTACGTGCTGTTCTTCATCGACGTGACCAGCCGCGAAGTCTTCTTCGCCAGAATCACACCCAATCCCACCGGGCCATGGACCGCCCAAGCCGCCCGGAACCTGTTCCTTCGCCACGCCGACCGGCTCATAGGAGCCAAGGCGCTGGTGCGTGACCGTGGTAGTCAGTTCATCGACAGCTTTGACGAGGTCTTTCGAACCGAAGGGTTCAAGCAACAAGGCGAGCTACAGACGGGCGGAAACTAATGGGTGAAACACTGGGTGGTCTACCCGACGAATTTTTTGAACACGGCACAATCGACGGCACCAAAACTGACCTGCTCGAAAAAGTCGTGAAACTAACCGGCGTGTGCGGCAGTCGGCTGCCGGATAGATCTTCGTCAGCATGGGCAACCCGAACTCGATGGTCGCTTGCGAACGGGTCAGACTTTGTCGGTCAGCGGTACGAAGCGGCGCAGTTTCCCTGAATTAGCGTGATGCTCGAGGTGGGGAACAACCTTGACGTTGACGAGCGGGTCTTTCATGCCGGCTCTGCGCAAATCGGTCGTCACTCGTGCGGATAGTGCGGCGGCATCAATGGTGGCTGCACCGGCGGCGACGACACGCAGGTCGGATCCTCGTGTGGTCTGGTGGACCTGGTAGCTGAGGATTGCTGGATCAGCGAGGAGTGCGGTTCTGAACAGGTGAGGATGCGCGAGGATGTTTCCATCGGCGCCGTAGGTGAATACGTCGTCTTGGCGGCCCTGCGGCGGGTTGATCCACTGGCCCTGCCAGGAGCAATCTGCAGGGGGTTGAGCGCTGCTCACCCGATCGGAGATCTCGTATCGGATCAGCGGTTGGATGCGGTTGTGGAGGTTGGTTATCAGCACCTTTGTGCTCTCGACACCTGGAGCGACGCGCTGGTTGTCGTCATCGACGAGTTCCATGATCACGACGTCGTCGGGTTGGTAGAGCTGTGAGCTTCCGCCCCAGCTCCTAGCTGAGAAGCCTTCCGAAGCGGCGTAGGCGTTGGCGACTGGGACATTCCAGGTCGCCTCGATTGTTGCCTTCACTTCCGCTGTCAGTGGTTCGCCGATTGACGCGATGCGGCCTGGTTTGATGCTCAGACGACTGGCCCGGGCTTCGAGGGCGTACACCTCGAGCAGCGATGGGTAGCCGACAAGAATGTGAGGCTGGAACGTGTTGAGCGTCTCGACTCCGTCAGGTATTGGAGTGGCTGGACTGATCGATTTGAAGTCTTGTCCAGTATCGCTGCCGAGGATTGCGGGAATGACGGCCGAGACGTGCACCGGATTCGTGGCGTTGAGGCGGGCCATCTTCGGTGGCCCCGTGACCTCGAGGGGTGGCAGCAGGCGTGCAGCGTCTTGCGCCCGACCCATGGCCATGTCGGAACCGAAATTGGCGGCGAGGGAGTACTCGTCGTGGACGATGACGCCGCGAGCTCCCGTTGAACCGCCCGTTGCCACAACCACGTACCCGTTGTGCAGAAACTGGAACGGCTCACCAGCGGTGTGGGCATCGAGCACGCTCTGCGCGTCGCCAAGAGAGACGGCGGGGTCGGTCACAACGGCGTCCCAGTTGTCCATGAGGTCGGCCTTGGTCATCGTCGGCAGCCCACTGAGATCATCGCCACTGACGTGATCGATGTCGAAGCCCGCAATTCGGTTTCGGTGCCATGGAGACGAATCAGCGGCGTGACGCAGAATCGTTCGCAACATCTCGTCTCGAGATGTCGCTCGCCGATCTGGTGCCCACGTCAAACGTTCACTGCACGCGGCTCCGAACCCTTGGATCTTGCTGACGTAGCTCTGCCGGGTCGCCTCATGATCGTCTCTCACGGATAAGTTCTACCACGACGCTTCTGGTGCATGGGCCCGAACGCCCCGGCGCAGAATCGCAAGCCGGGGCAATTGATCTGGTGCCGCACTCAGGATCACCCACATATCATGCGAAGTGCCCTACCGATGAGGCTCCGAGGCGTGCCACGTAATCACTGCGATGCGTTCCAGCGATCGGCTCGCCGACCTCAAGCGGAGCCGTAGCTCACGGAACGGCGACTCGCAGCTTCACTCTTGCGGGTCCTTGACAAGAGAGCTGCGCTCGATCACCCTATTGATAGATGATCGAACATTTGTTCGGCGTCGGAGGGGGGACTTGAACTCCCCTCCCCCACCCGGCATCTGGCGTCGTCCTGCGGTAACCAGCGTCCCTGAGCGGCATCCAGCGACCGGTCAAGCCGCTCCCTACCGCTCGATGCCGCTCCAGGACGCCAGATGCCATTAGCAAACCATTAGCAACGCGACACCCCTGTGGCGGCTTGCAATCGTTGAAGCCGGAGCTACTGATCAGTCGTCGCGCCGCTCAGATGAAACGTCCGGCCCTCGACTTCGACCTCGATCCGAAGGGTTCCACCGAGAGCCTCGGTCAACTTGCGAAGCGTGGACAGTTTCGGGTCGGCGGAGCGTTCAAGCTTGGAGATCCCGCCCTGGGTCATCCCGAGCCGTTCGGCTAGCTCAACTTGATCGACGCCAAGTTCGCGGCGAAGTTCGCCGAGCTGATGGGCGACCAGTTCAGCCTCGACGGCTTGCTTGTACTCGCCGATCTTCTTCACCGAGTCGGCATCCTCATAGAGGGGAGCGACAAGGTCCTTGAAGTTCTTGGCCATCAGATCAGTCCTTCCTTCTCGATCGTTTCGAGGTGTTCGTCGTAGAGGTCATCGGCGTGAGGAATCGCCGTCTTGTACCAAGCGCTCCATTTCCCTGACTTGTCGCCGCCGAGCAACAAGATGGCATGGCGACGCGGATCGAACACAAACAACGTCCTGGTCGTGCCAGCTCTCAGTTCCTTCATGTTCGCATGACGACTGCTGCTGATTGTGTCGACGGCCGGGCGTCCGAGCGCCGGGCCATGCTCGTGTACTAGTTCGACAGACGACGCGATGTGTAACTGCTCGTCGATAGACAGCTTGTTCCACCAGTCCTCGAATCCGTTCGTGTAGTCCACTTCCCACACCGATCAACACTACCCTCAACTCATATTACTTGCAAGTTGTTTCTGTTCTCATGCCCCGTCGCACGCACCGTTGCGTTGACAGATCGGGTGCGGCACGGCAGCGTGTGCGGGTGAATCGTCAATGCCCTGCTGAGTCCGCCTTGTGTGCCAGCAACCGGTTCCCGCCCGAGGTGATCCTGCTCGCGGTGCGCTGGTACCACCGCTACGGGCAGTCATACCGCAACGTCGAAGAACTCCTCGCCGAACGCGGCACCGAGGTTGATCACGTCACGATCTACCGGTGGGTGCAGCGATTCACGCCGCTACTGATTGACGCGGCCCGGCCGTGCCGTCACACCGTGGGTGACCGCTGGTTCGTGGACGAGACCTACGTCAAGGTCGCCGGTGTGTGGCGCTACGTGTACCGAGCGTAGATCAGCACGGCCATGTCATCGACGTCTACGTATCCGAGAAACGCAATATCACGGCCGACCAAAACTTCCTCACCGACGCGTTGAGCGCCAACGGACGACCCGCTGAGGTCACCACTGATCTGGCTGCACCCTTGATTCGGGTGATCGATCAGCTGATTCCCGAGGCGGTACACGACACGAAGCAGTACTCGAACAACCAGATCGAAAACGACCACGGTCCCCTCAAGGCCAGACTCCGGCCGATGCGAGGTCTGCAAACCGACCGGACTGCCTCAGCGGTGATTCGTGGTCACGCGTTTATGCAAAACGTTCGACGTGGGCACTACGAACTCGGTGTCGAAGTTGAGGGCCAGCGTCTACGCCTCGCTGCAGCTTTCGATGACCTCGCCGAGGTGATCTAACCGGAGCTCGACGCTAACCCTGCTAGCCGCGCCAGCCGATCGATCAATGTGACGGTGCCCGCGAGATAGGGCTCGACGAGTCTGGAGATGTTCAACGTCTTCAGAACCGGGGAACCCCTGTGACCACTGACCGTTGGCCTGGTCTATCAATCTGCGGGAGTATGGATGTGAGGGGGCAATCTTGCAGTGCGTATCCTGTGGAGACCAGAACCGCGATGGAGCGATGTTTTGCGCGTCCTGCGGGACGCCCTTTTCTCGGACCTGTTCGAACTGCAACACCGAACTGCGCCCCGCCGCGAAGTTCTGCGACAACTGTGGAACACTCGCTGACGGGCCTTCTTTTTCCACGGCTGCGCCAGCCGAAGATGCGGTACGCAAGACTGTCACCGTGCTGTTCGCTGACCTCGTCGGCTCAACCGCATTCGCCGAGTCGGTCGATGCCGAGGTCGCCCGGACAACCATGGCCCGCTATCACGCGATGGCCACGGCCGTCGTTGAACAGAACGGTGGGTCGATCGCCAAGTTCATCGGCGACGGCGTCATGGTTACCTTCGGCATACCTGAGGTCGGCGAAGACGACGCCCACCGAGCCGTTGACACAGGCCTCGACCTTCATGCCGGCTTCGCCGAGATTGGACGGGCAGCGAAGGGTCAACATGGTGTAGAGCTTGGCCTTCGTGTCGGCATCAATACTGGTGAAGTCGTCATTGGTCACGACGATGCCGACCTTGTCGGCGATGCAATCAATACCGCGGCCCGCATCGAGGCAGCCTGCACGCCCGGCTGCGTCGTCGTTGGCGAAGAGACGTGGCGCATCACTCGTTCAACGGTCGAATACGAGGTGCTTGGTGAGGTCTCGGTCAAGGGGAAGGCGGAGCCGGTCGCAACGTTCCAGGTCCTCGCCTCGGTTCGCGATGACGAACTCCGCACCCCGTTCGTTGGCCGTGAACCCGAGCTCGCCCGGCTTGCGTCAGCCTTTCAACAAGCAGCGGAGGGAAACGTCGCCAAACTCGTAACGGTCATTGGTTCACCGGGCGAGGGCAAGACCCGCCTTGCCGCGGAGTTCAGGGATCAAACCGCCGAGCGGGCGCAAACCTTCGAGCTCCGCGTCGACCGGACCGGCTCCACAACCTACGCCCCGATTGCGCAGCTGATAGCGCGAGTCGGTGGTGTGATCGAGGGACTTCCAGAAGAAGTCGCTTCGATTCTCGCCAGCTTCGTCGGATCCGCACCGGCTCGATCAACCGAGGAGTCGTTCTGGGCTATTCGACAACTCCTGGAGTCACTCGGCTCGACTCAACCAACGGTTTTGGTGATCGACGACATTCAATGGGCTGAATCGGTGTTTCTCGACCTGCTCGAGCATCTCGTCGAATGGGTGGCAGCACCGGT
>CBERPN010000227.1:0-7359 GCA_965524675.1 uncultured bacterium | reverse complement strand
CGTACCTTCAGCGCAGCGCGCTGGCGAACGGTGGCGTCATTGGCGTATTCGAACAAGCGCTCGACGGCGATCAGGTTGAGGCATTCGGCCCCTCCGGCACCGGCCTGATACTGGGTTACCTGCTACCCAGCTTCGCCCTGGTGCTCGTCTCAGCAGCTCTTTCGCGATTGGTGTCGGGCTGGTACGGCGGCCACGACTACAGCGCTGGCGAGCTGTTTCGGTTCATTGCAAACCGTTGGTGGGAATGGCCACTGGTGTGGGTGTTGGTTCATTTGGCCGAGGCCATCGGCGCGCTGCTGTTGATCGTTCCCGGGTTCGCCGTGATGACAGTCCTGATGCTCACGGTGCCTGCGATGGCCATCGAAGACTTAAAGCCGTTGCAAGCCATGCGTCGTTCGCGAACTCTCGTCAAGGGGGTCGCTGCCCGGGCTTTCGGAGTAGCCGTGATCACCGCGGTAGTCGTCGGAGGCCTACAGCTTGCGTTGGCAACGGTTCCACAGCTCGTCGGAGGCCTAGTGGGTGAAACCTACGGGTGGCTTGTGATTGGGTTCGGATCAATACTCTCGTCGGTTCTGTCCACCGCCGGGGTCGCGGGGATGACACTGCTGCTCTATTTCGATCTACGGGTTAGGCGCGAGGCGCTCGACCTCGAGATGGACGCAGTCGAATACCTTGGGCCGCAGGTGAGCCAGCTTTGAAGGAGCTACCGGTACCCGAGGGCGATGGCGCCGATGCCCAGCAGACCATCGAATCGATCCTTCGCGACCCCGAATACGACTACAGCCCAACTCTTTTCGAGCGCGTCATGGATTGGATCGGCGATCGCTTCAACGATCTATTCGGATTGTTCGGGAGTGCCGGCGGAGGTGCTACAGGAGAGCTGATTGGCTACCTGGTAATCGTCGGGCTCGTCGTCGCGGCCGCTTGGATGATTTGGCGGGTGATTCGTGATCGCTTGCCTAAGCCCGACGCAGTCGCTATCGAACCGGTCATCGACCTCGATCCGTGGCAGCGACCCGACGATCTACGGGCCGAGGCCGAGTCGCTAACCGCAGCGGGCGAGTGGCGTGAAGCGCTGCGCTCCTACTACCGACTAGCCATCGCCGAACTGGTCGAACGCGACTTAATAGAGAACCCACCCGGACGAACCAGCGGCGAGTACCTCAGCGAAGTTCGAGCGCGCCTGGATGGAGCTGCCGCGCCGTTCTCGGTTCTTACCGGACGATTTGAGATGGTCTGGTACGGCGACGGTTCCAGTGACGCTGAAGATGTCGCAGCAGCAAAAACGCTCGTCGACGAAGTTCTCGATCCGGTGGCCACGTGAACGGCGAGCCAGCTACCGACGGAGGGCGCCGAAATAGCCGGATCGGTCTCGCGGTCGGTGCCGTCGTGGTGATCTTGTTGTTGCTGTTAGTTATCGGCAACGGCACGTCGAACGGGCCACCGTTTAGCCCGCGCAGCACCACCGAATCCGGCACTCGGGCCTTGGTAAGGCTGCTCGAAGCAGAAGGCGCCGACGTCGAGTTGCGCGCAGGGCCGCCGCTGGCCAGCGACGACATCGCCTTGGTACTAGTCGATCGATTCGCATCCCGAGACCCCAATTTGGCCGACAGCATAAGAGACGACATCGACAGAATCGATGATTGGGTAGATAGCGGCGGAACTCTCGTCATCGCCGACCCGGCCAGTTCGCTAATGCCTTCGGGCGTAGCTGGGCCATACCGCGGTGGTAGCGAATGCGAGATCGCCGCCCTCGCTTCGATAGTCCAAATCGAACTCGGCGAGTTCGAAGGATTCGATCTTTCCGCCACCGGAAACCGGCGGACGTGCTTCGCTTCTGGTAGCGGGGCAGGTGTCGTGGTTGCCGACCGCGGCGACGGCGCGATCGTCGGGTTTGGTTTGCGCGACGCATGGCGAAACGACCGCATCGGCGATGGCGATCACGCCAGCCTGGCCGTAGCGCTGCTCGCACCGCGAGCTGGCCGGACTATTGTCATTCTCGAGGGACCCGAATTTGGGACCGGCGATGAGTCGCTGCTCGATCTGACACCTGCGGGTGTCAAGTGGGGCCTCGGGCTAGCCGCGTTCGCCTTCTTGGTCTATGCGTTGGGCAAGGCGCGTCGCCACGGCTCAACGGTTAGAGAGCCCCAACTCGTCGAGATCGCAGGATCCGAACTGGTGATTGCGGTGGGAGCGATGCTCGAAAGATCTCGTCAGCCAGCCATCGCTGCCGCCTCGTTGCGCGACGAGGCGCGGCGCGAGTTTGCCAAAGTGTTGACGCTGCCCCGCAGCACACCAGCAGGGCAAGTGCTCGCGGCCTTGGCCAATCGACCAGCGGCGACTATGGCCGATCTAGAATATGTGCTCGGTTCCGAGCCGGTTGCTAACGAGGACGATCTTGTGAAGCTGGCCAGCACCATTGACAAGGTTCGATCCGTGATCTTGCCAATTCAACCATCAGTACCCGAAGGGGTCTCGAAATGACCGATCCATCGCTGCCACCCCAACAGCCCAACCCGCCTGGCGTAGCTGCCGCTCCACAAGCGGCTAGCGATACACGAGCACCCTTCCTGGCTTTGCGCGACGAGGTTGGCAAAGTGGTGGTCGGCCAAGACGGAGTCCTTTCCGGCGTTGTCGCGGCGCTGCTCGTTCGCGGCCATGTCATCCTTGAAGGTGTTCCAGGCGTAGCAAAAACACTGCTGGCGAAATCCGTAGCAGCAGCACTCTCGCTCGACTTCAAAAGGCTACAGTTCACCCCCGATCTGATGCCCTCCGATGTGCTCGGTCAGATGATCTACAAACAGCAAACCGGTGACTTCGACTTTCGTGAGGGACCTGTATTCACAAACCTGCTGCTGGCCGACGAAATCAACCGGACCCCACCAAAGACTCAAGCGGCGATGCTCGAGGTGATGGAGGAACGCCAGGTATCGATTGGTGGTGAAACTCGACCGCTGGCTGATCCGTTCATCGTCATCGCAACCCAGAACCCGGTTGAGTACGACGGCACCTACCCGCTGCCGGAGGCCCAACTCGATCGCTTCTTGTTCAAACTAAACGTTGGCTATCCCAGCGCCGAGCAGGAACTCGAGGTGTTGCGACGCCACGATCGAGGCCTCGATCCGCACAATATGGCCGAATTGGGGGTTAAGCCCGTTGCCACCAAAGCGCACCTTGAAGCAGCACGACTCGAAGTCGATGCTTTGCACGTTGAGGAACCCGTGCTCAACTATATGGTGGCGCTCACCCGCGCTACCCGCGAATCGGCCTCGCTCAGCCTTGGCGTTTCGCCGCGCGGCGCGGCGGCCCTGCTTCATGCATCGAAGGCGTGGGCCTGGCTGGCTGGGCGAACCTTCGTCACCCCCGACGAGGTGAAAGCTGTTGTGAAGCCTGCATTTCGACACCGAATACAGCTTCGTGCCGAACTCGAGTTTGAGGGCGTTACGCCCGACGCCGTACTCGACGGACTCTTAGCCACCGTCCCCGCTCCGACCTAGGTAGAAATGCTGCCTATCCCAACTGCCCGACTGGCCTTTGTGCTGGCGGTAGCGGCTGTGGTGACGATGTTTTCACCGCTGCCGCAGCCGCTGGCCACGGTTGTCTTGGCGGGCTTTGTTCTGCTGGTGGCGGCCTTCGACCGATTGCTATGCATCGACCCAGGCCGGATCGACATCGACCGCGAGCTATCGAGCGGCGTGCCGTTAGGGGCGCAAACAGCGGTTCGTTGGAGGGTCGGGAACCCCAGCAACGCAACGCTAAATGTCGGTATCGCGGATGAGTTCGCCCCGTCGCTCAACGCATCGAATCGCAGAGCGTTCGTATCGCTACCAGCCAGATCGTCGGCGGTCATCACCAACACAATCACCCCAACCCGACGGGGTCGTTTTGCCATCTCGGAACTCTCGGTTCGTGTGCTGGGGCCGCTTGGTCTTATCGCCCGACAACGCAACCGCCAGCTGCCGATGATTCTGCGGGTGTTGCCCCAATACCATTCTCGCCAAGACGCCGAGTTGCGGGTTACCAGAGCCAAACAGCTCGAAGTCGGCTTGCGATCGGCACAGGGGCGCGGCGGTGGCACCGAGTTCGATCAATTGCGCGAGTACACCCCCGACGACGAGTTTCGACGCATCGACTGGTCGGCCACGGCTCGCACAGGAACTGTAATCGCCCGCACCTACCGGGCTGAGCTAAACCAGACCATCATCAACCTGCTCGACAACGGTCGGGTAATGGCGGGCAAGGTCGATGGGGTCCCACGGGTAGAGCACGCCATGGACACGGTCATGGCGCTCACCACCGTCGCCACCGGGCTCGGCGACAAGTGTGGTCTGTTGGCGTTCGACCGCGAGGTGCGCGCGGTCGTGCAGCCGAGTCGAAGCCGCGCTCAGCTAGGTCGAATCGTCGAAGCGATGTACGACCTCGAACCGGTTCTCGCCGAGAGTGACTATCGCGGTGGCTTCACGGCAACACTGGCGCGATTTCGGCGCCGAACCATGATCGTTGTGCACACCGAACTCATCGAACAAGCCGTTGGACAATTCTTGTTGCCTGCATTGCCCTTGATCTCACGACACCACGTCGTGGTAGTAGCGGCGGTTCGCGATCCGGCGGTCGAGGCATGGGCCGCGCAGAACGTGACCGAACCTCATGAGGTCTACCGCCGAGTGGCAGCCCTAAAGGCTCTCGACGAGCGGAGGCGAACCATCGCAAGGCTGCAGGCGATGGGGGCGACCGTGGTCGACGCAGGGCCCGACGAACTCGCCATGAAACTCGTCGACGCATACCTACAGGTAAAGGCGACCGGGCGGCTGTAGTTTTCTGAGTCTAGGACAGGGGCCCTTAGCTGGGAATTGGCTCGCGGAGCAGACCCGTTACACCAATGCGTTCGGCGACTATGCCGCGCGACACTATATAAGTCACGAAGGCTAGGAATACTGCGACACCAATTCCGACCCTCATGAAGGTCGGCAGGCTCGACGGCGTTACGAACCCTTCGATCAGACCGGCCAGAATGAAGGCCAGAATTAACCCCATTACGATCACCGACGATCGGCTTCCTTCTTCGGCGATCGCCTCACTCCTGGTGCGATCGCCGGGCGCGATTACCGACCATCCAAGTCGAAGTCCTGCCGCACCGGCGATGACAACGGCTGAGAGTTCTAGCAGCCCATGGGGCAGAATGAGGCCCCAGAACCGGGGTGCTTCGCCCGCCGCGTGAAAAAGTCCCGCTGCGAGGCCCACGTTGGCGCCATTGAATGCCAGAATCAACGCAGTCGGAACACACAACAAGATTCCGGATGCGAACGCTAAAAATGATACGTAGATGTTGTTGACCAGTACCTTGGTGGAAAACTCGGCCGCTGGTTGGCTGCTGTAGTAGTCCTCGAACTGGTCGGCCACATAGGCGGCGCGGACCGCTTCGGGAGCCGCCGCGTCGAGCGCCCGGTCGCTAAAGGAGATCCAGGTACCGAGCGCCAGGGCGGGTAGAAAGGTAATCAGGGCAGCGATTACGACCACTCGCCGACAATGCCAGACCGCGGCCGGAAACCTGACCGAGAAGAACTGAACAAGCGATCGAGCACCACGGGCTTTGGTTCCGTATATGACCACTCGTGCTTCGGCCACAAGCATCGTTAGCTGTGAGTTGAGGGCGACGTCGCGAAACTCGCCGCGGGCAAACGAAAGCTGGCTCGACGACTTTTGATAAAGCGATACCAATTCGTCGATCTCGTGCGAAGGCATCTTTCTTAGACCGGTGCGGGCTCGAGCGGTCAGGAAAGACAGTCGTGCCCAAGCCGGCTCGTTCTCAGCGATGTAGCGATCGATATCCATATTTGGTGGTGCGTCCGATCGTAGCAACCGCAGCGCTAGGTTAGGTGGGTGCCCGGCCGCAACCTCCCGAACGGAATCGTCACACCCGAGGCGGTTCTGCTCGATTTTGCAGCCGCGGGAGTGGGGACCCGGCTCTTGTCGCGAATGCTCGACATGGTCGTCGTGATGGGCTTGCTCTACGCGGGAGCGTTCGGTTTGATCGTTGCTGCCTTTGTTAGCGAAACCTTCCTGCTCGTCGTCGGATTGATTGGGCTGTTCCTCATCATCTTCGGCTACCCCGTTGTGACCGAAACGTTTCTCGGCGGCCGTACATTCGGAAAGATGGCTCTAGGCCTGCGCGTGGTTTCGACCGAAGGAGCCCCGGTTACCTTTGGCCAAACCGCGATACGCAGCATCATGGCGATACCCGACATATATCTGACCAGCGGAGGGGCAGCGATCATCAGCGTCCTGCTCACCAGCCGCGGCCAGCGGCTCGGTGACCTGGTTGCTGACACGATGGTAATCCGCGATTCCAAAGCTCGAAAACGTGCGCCAGCTATTCAGTTTCCGATTCCGTTCGGTTTTGAGGCCTATGCGGGGCAACTCGATGTGAGTCGCATCAATCGCGAGCAGTACCGGCTGATCCGCGGGTTCCTGTCCAGGGTGGTCGAGTTGCGACCCGACGTGCGGGCATCGATGGCCGAGCGAATCGCAGTGCCAATCGCCCAGCACATTGGCCATGCTCGCCCGGCCAACGTGCACCCCGAGACTTTTCTGGCATGTGTAGCAAGCCGCTATCAGCATGCCTCGCTGGTGTCCTGAGTCACCGGTAGGGGCGCGATAGGAATACCCTGTTAGCTATGACAAGGCCTCAGCAAACCGCCTACCTAGACCACGCGGCGAGCACCCCAATGCGCAGCGAAGCCATCGCCGAGATGACCTCGCTGATGAGCGCCGGGGCGGCCAACCCGACCGGCGCTCACAAGTTGGCTCGAGAGGCTCGCAAAGTTCTCGATCGTTCGCGCGAAGTCGTCGCTGCCGAGTTTGGTGCCGACCCTGGCGATGTCATCTTCACCGCGGGCGGAACAGAGGCTGACAACTTAGCGATATTTGGGGTGGTCGAACCGGGTGGTGGCGTGGCGGTTTGTACCTCCACCGAACACCATGCGGTGTTGCACCCGGTGGAACATCTTGGAGGCCGGGTAGTCCCGGTCGATCAACGTGGTCTCATAGATCTCGATGCGCTCACCGCGACGCTCGATAGCGATGTGAAACTGGTGTCGGTGATGCTGGCCAACAACGAGAGCGGGGTGGTGCAACCGCTCGACGATGTCGCCGAGGTTGTGGCCCAGCACGCTCCTAATGCGGTGCTACACAGCGACGCAGTGCAGGCTGTTACTTGGCTAGATGTTGGGCAGTTCGTATCGAGGTTTGATTTGGTCTCGATCAGCGCACACAAGTTCGGTGGCCCGCAGGGAACAGGCGCCCTCATCGCCCGGTCCGATATTGAACTTACGCCGTTATTGCTAGGAGGCGGCCAAGAAC
>CBERPN010000226.1:0-7382 GCA_965524675.1 uncultured bacterium | reverse complement strand
TCAAACTCATCACCAACACCACCGGCTGGCACATCCGCAAACAAACAACACCCCCCAAACTCGAACTCCCCTGAGACGATTGAGATCAGCTATAGCTAGCTGAGGATTAGACCACCGTCTACCTCTATGGCTTGGCCGGTTAGATAGCGGGCGTCTTCGCTGGCGAGAAAGGCTATTACTCCGGCTATTTCTTCGGGCTGCGCCAATCGTTTAAGGGCGGTGTCTTGGGCTCGCATCGCCAGCCACTCCTCACCGGTCATATCCACCGCTTCGCCGATCTCGTCGGCCACCTTCTGCACCATTGCGGTGAGAGTGTTTCCGGGGCATAGCGCGTTGACGGTGATACCCGATGGTCCGAGTTCCATCGCCGCCGACCTGGTGAGCCCAATAACCCCACTCTTGGTGGCCGAGTACTCGGCCGAGTACGGCCAGCTAGTCTTGCCAGCCATCGAGGAAATGTTGACGATCGTGCCCCGACCCTGCTCGATCATGATGGGCGCCACGAGCGAGTTCGACGTGAGAACCCCGGTGAGGTTGACAGCGACAATGTCGTCCCAGCGTTCCGGCGGAATCTCGTGCAGCGGGCCGCCCACATAGATCCCGGCGCTCACCACCAACACGTCGACACGACCCCAACGCTCGACCACTTTTGCGAAGGCTTCTTCCTGAGCCGACCGCACGCGCACATCGCAGGTGATGGCGATGGAATCGACACCGTGCGATGCCGCCTCAGCCGCGGTGGCTTCGTTCTCGGTGGTCTCAATATCGAGACACGCCACCCGCGCTCCCTCCGACGCAAAGCGAACCGCCGTGGCATCACCGATTCCGGTGGCTGCGCCAGTCACCACCACAACTTGATCCTCGAACCTCTTGCTCATCTCGGTCTCCTATTTAGTCTTTCTGGCCAGGATCCAGGCCCGGCCGTTCTCTTCACCCTCGGTCACCAGATCGAGATCCTCAAATCGGTCGAAGGTCTGCTGCAGCTCGCCAGCCGCGACCGAGAATCGTCCTGGCTTCGAATCGACCTCGCTGAGCACGGCCATCGCCAAGAGCCCTCCCGGAGCGAGACGCTCGACCATCGCCTTTTCCAGACCCTTCCCCTGGAACATATTGCACAGGATCAGATCGACCGTTGGGCCGTCGGGAAGGCCAGCGTCGAGGTCGAACACATCGAATCGGCAGCGCTGCTGAACCCCGTTCTTGGCTGCTAGATCTTCTGCCATTCCAATCGCCACAGCGGATATGTCGACACCCCACACGTCGACTCCTCGGCGGGCCAGCCACACCGACCCAGCACCCCATCCACAAGCTAGAACCAGCGCGCTCCCCGACCTGGGGAACTGATCCTCAAACTCTGCGAAGGCACTCGGTGGACGGCTGGCATCGGCGGCCGCCGAGTTGAGCGAGCCGTAGCGTTCATCCCAGTGCCGACCGTCATCCTCGCTCATCGACCAGAGTCAACCTCACGAAGTCACCCGACTCAAATCACCCAACCTCCCGAAATTGCGGCGATTCTGCACACTCTGTGTGCACCAGAGCCGCAATTTGGGTTTATCTGGCCGCGATTACCGCGATTTCCATCAACCACTCGGGGCGCGCCAGTTCGGCTACCACCACCAGGGTTGAGGCCGCGAGGTTCCCTTCGAGGGCGTTGTCCCGGACGGCCATGACCGGGGCGAGTTCCAACCCCGGGGTGACATAGGTGGTTACCGAAACAACGTCGGCGGGCGACATCTCGGCGTCGCGCAACATGGCAGCGATGTTGTGCCAGATCACCTCCGCCTGGTCGACCACGGTTTGGGGCACGGTGCCATCGGGCGCGATCGGCACTACCCCCGACGTGTGAAGCCACCGGGTCGCAGCCGTCGTCAAACGCGCATGCGCATAGTTGACAGCAGGGCTACTTACGTCGCTCGGCGTGATCTCGCGGTGAAGGCTGTCTGAGTGAGAACTCATGATGGCTAGACAGTAGGCGCAGCCTGACCAGCATCCAGAACCGTTCCGCTACCTAAGAACCCCTGTAGCGCCGATCCCCGCTGACATTATGGTAGATCGCAATAGTGACGACGGAAGACTACACTGTAGTCATGACTGTTGTTTCAATCCGATTTTCCGACGAACCACTCCATCGGCGGCTAAAGGTCAGTGCTCGTCGGCACGACACTGGCGTATCGACGCGAGCCGAGCGCCTCATCGACGAGGGGCTCCGCATGGAGGCACACCCGATGGTGGTTTTTCGCGATGGTCCATCGGGGCGCCGACCAGCGCTCGCTGCAGGACCTGAGATCGTCGACGTGATCGGAGCGATCGTCGGAGGGGATGTCCCGGTTGATGAACGCAAGGCTCGAGCCGCTGAAGTACACGCGATCACCGAGGTCCTGGTGGATGCGGCAATGGCCTACTACAGCGACTTCACCGAGGAGATCGATGGGTTGCTCGAAGATCGTGCCCGCGTCGCCGACGAAGCCGAGGCTTCGTGGCGCCGGCAACGTGAACTCCTCGAAGGGTGAAGCTTCTTCTTGACGAGATGCATGCCCAGAGCATCGCCATGGTCCTCAGCGCAGAGTCTTTCGATGTTGTCGCGGTGACATCTGACCCAGAGCTGCGAGGCATGTCGGATGAAGATCTACTCGTTCATTCCGCCGCCAACGGGCAGGCGATCGTTACCGAAAACGTCGGCGACTTCACCAAACTAGTCGCCCAACGGGCTAGTGAGGGCCGCTCCCACTGCGGGCTGATCCTCACCAACCCAAAGCGTTTCAATCGAGCGACGCTCGCATATCCCGGCAACGTCGTGGCAGCACTACGTGAGTTTCTCGACGAACCGCCCGTTGTTGGCGAATCGTGGGTTTGGTGGTTGTGAACTAATCCGGGCTCAAGAATGGGGCTGGATGCTGACCGCCTTGCCACATTCCGAAACTGTAGTAACATTGCTACATGAAGCCGAACATGACTAAACCTTCGAGCTACATGAACAGTCGCGAGTTCAACCAGAACACCGGCAGCGCAAAGAAGGCGGCCGGTCGCGGACCGGTCTACATCACAGATAGGGGGCGGCCGTCACACGTGCTCCTGAGCTTCAGCGACTACCAGGAACTCGCCGCGAAATCACCGCGTTTGATCGACCTGCTGAGCGAAACACCAAACATCGGCCACGTCGACTTCGAGTTTCCGAGGCGAGATGATTTAGCAGAGCCAGCAAAGTTCGACTGATGTTTGTCCTCGACACAAACGTTGTCTCAGAACTTCGCAAGGTCAAAGCGGGTCGAGCCAACCCGGGCGTGGTCGAGTGGGCGGCGGCCGTCGACACAGGGATGACATTCGTATCGGCCATCACCATCCATGAACTCGAATACGGGGTACTGCTCGCCGAGCGCCGAGACCCGGATGCTGGACTAATCCTGAGACAGTGGCTCGACAACGATGTACACGACGCGTTCTACGGACGTGTACTCCCGGTCGACGCTGCAGTCGCCCGTACCGCTGCAGCTCTTCACGTCCCCGACCCAGCGCCACTCCAGGATGCCCTGATCGCTGCAACGGCGATGGTAAACGGCATGACCGTGGTAACCCGCAATACCTCCGACTTCGAGCGATTCGCCAGAACCGACCTTCTCAATCCATGGACGGGTACGTAGGCGCAACGCCACCGAGAATGGTCGCCATCGCCGGGCCTGTCCTCAGTCGACCCGATGCACGAACTCGTCAACGTGCCGCCGAAAACCCGCAACACCTTCGAACAGCCGCGCGATCATCCCGAGCTCTTTCGCGGCGGCGACGTTGGAAGCCGTGTCGTCTGTGAAGAAAACATCGCTGGCGGCCACGTTGAGGATTCGACAGACATGCTCGAAGACCCGACGATCGGGCTTGGCGTATCCGATGGAGGCACTGTTGAAAATGGCGTCGAAGTGGTCGACGATTCCGAGAGCGAGCATCTCTTCGTCGATTGTGTCGGTGCCGTTGGTCAAGATGGCGACCACAACCCCGGCCTCGCGCAGGGCAGTTACTTCTTCGATCAGCTTCCAATCCACGCGACCCCGTTCGGACAGCCGCTCCGCTGCCGCGGCCGGGTTGTCTACGACTGCACCAACCCGAGCGACCCACTCAGCGCGAGTTATCTCACCGGTAATTGCTCGATTGAGGAGCGTCGGCTCAAATGCCGCTGCGTCCAAGACACCTGGTTCAAGACCGTGACGAACCTCAACCTCACAAACAAGAGCCGGGTCGAAGTGTCGCACCACACCGTCGAGATCCAATAGAACAGTCCGTACTAACACGAGCTCCATTATCGCTGGGTTCAGCTCAGACCGCTACGACGGTAGCGGCACTGTCCAGGCTGTCGATGAGATTACCGATGTCACCGACGTCTGAGGTCAGGACTGCCGTGGGGCTATGTTGTGATGCTCCGGCTGCTGCAATAGCGACCGCCGCGTCAATCACGTCGGACGTCCCGGTCTTTCCGCACAAGAGGCCGGCAGCGCGAGCAGTCGTGCCATCAAGAGCGAGTTCTTC
Source organism: uncultured bacterium (assembly GCA_965524675.1). GTDB lineage: Bacteria > Actinomycetota > Acidimicrobiia > Acidimicrobiales > SHLQ01 > CALLQB01. The sequence continues at coordinate 2,870 of CBERPN010000226.1, read as the reverse complement.
GCAGGGACTTAGCGCTTTCGCAAGCAAGGCTTGAAGCGCTCCGTCGCGCCATGCCTGAGCTATCGCGCCGGTCGGGACATAGACGTTGCTTTGATCGTCGGAGGCAACTCGAAGCATGGCCCAAACGTCGCGATCGTAACGATCGAGTGCGATCAATGCCCCAGCATCGAGGACCAGGGTGGTCACGGGGATAGCCGTGCTCGGGCGACCTCTAGCTCCTCGGCGGCGAATCCACCGTGCGCCGCCTCCCATTGAGCAACAACTTCGGCGAGGCCTCTTCTGGCGAGCCTATTGCGGGCCGCCTCAGCCAACCATGCGGAGGTGTTCTGAGCATCAGAATCGGCGGCTTCGCGAACCGCGGCCGCTAGTTCGGACTCGAGCGAGACTGTGAGTCGTTCAACCGTCATACATCAATCATACTTCTGGAGACAAGACCTTTGGCTCAGGTCAACAGCTACCGGCCAGGGGTGCGGGCTGCCAGCAGGAGTTGCGCGAACTGAGTGCCGATCGCCACCTCGTCGGTGCGGTCCGGGTCGACCGTGGCGGCGATGACTATGCCATTGACGACCGCGACGATCAACTGCGACATCGGTTCGGCCGATATCCAGTCGGGTAGAAGCCCGGCTTGTTGCTGGTCGGCGATCGACTCGGCAAGCACCGTTACCAGAGATCGGTGAAGTGTTTGAATGTCGCTTCTCACCTCGTCGCTGGCGGTCGCCGCGGCCAGGCTGTGGACGTAGCCGGGTAACTGTGACCGGTGCTCGTCAAGGATTCGATAGAGCAGCTGCGTAGCACCTAGCAGGTTCTCGACAGCGTCGACGTCGCGTCTCGCTAGATGGTCTACCACCGGTTCGATGAGCGTTCGGGCGAGACTGATCATCGCCTCGGCTACCAGGTGCTCCTTGGAGCCGAAGTAGTAGGTGATCGAGGCGAGGTTGGCGCCAGCGCTATCTGCTATCGCCCGAGAGGTTAGGGCATCAGGTCCCTCCGAAGCCAGGAGTCCTTGGGTGGCTTCAACAAGGTCGGTTCGCACCCCAGCCCGCGACCCCTCCGACGCTCTTCGTTGACTCTCTTTCATACGAACGTATGATAGTAGAATGATGGATCAAACCGCCAACACCAAACCAACGCACGACACCCTCTCGCAGACAACCGACCGAGCGCGCCGGTGGAACCTGGCCGCCGTGGCGCTCGCAGCCCTGACCGCTACCGGGGTTGCGTTGTTACCACTCAGTACATCCGTCTCCGAAAACGGTGTGACCGGCGAGACCGTTACAACCCACCCTTCGCTTCTCGACAACGAAGGCCCCGGGCTGATCATCATATTGCTGGTCCCGGTGGCGCTGGTTGCGCTACCGCTCCTGATCCGCAACGAGAGAGCCGCTCGGGTAACCCGCATTGCGATCGTGGTAGTTCTCCTGGTTCTGGTAATTCTGGGCGCATTGTCGATCGGCATTTTCTTCGTACCGACTCTCGTGATGATGATCGCCTCACTTGTAACCGATCAGGCCCGCCCCTCCCACGTTTCCCGAGTCAATTCATACTCGACTTCGCCTAACTCGGTTCCCGGAAGCGGATCATCAAACTCGAGGTGAAAGGTTCGGGCGTACTGCAAGCCAAGGCGCTCCATCACCGAGCGGGATCGCTCGTTCACCGCCATCGTCTGAGCGAACACCCGCTTGACTCCCGTCGAGAACAACGCAGCTACCAGAGCCAGCGCAGCCTCCGTGGCGAACCCTTTACCCCAACAAGCGCGTCGAAAGCGCCAGCCGATGTCGTACTCACTGCCGTCGGCGACGCGGACTGCTCCTACCCAGCCAAGAAACGTACCCGCATCGTCGAATACGAGCCAGCGAGCACCCAAGGAATCCTCGAGCTCAATCTCGACTTCTTCCCGAGCGCTCGGCTGCCCCGAGATGAACTGCATAACCTCTCTATCGCTGTTGAGTTCGACGAGGAGATCGACGTCTGCCGAGGTGATTGGTCGCAGCCATAGTCGTGCCGTATTGATCTCCCCGATCACGATGGACAGTTTACTCGCCGCTCGTTGACCCCTGGTCCGCGCCACGTTTGCCTGCGGTCCCCGAGAACGACGTGCTGGCTTTCGTCGGCGCTTCTCGCGATGCAGTCGTCGTGATCGGTGTGACGGTATTGGCGAGCGTGACCCGGCCATCCCGTACCAACACACTTGGTCTCGCTAGTTGTGAACCGAATCCAAGACGGCGAGATCGGTGTATTGGTAGGGTTGTAGAAAGTATTGGAACATTTGTTCTTGACAGTGTGGTGATAGTTCGGTAGGTTACGTGTTATGACCTGTTCGGCCACCACATCTGACACCCTTGAAAGGATTCGTGGCCATGTCGATGCTTTCGACAGTCTCGATATTTCTGGTGCGTCTGGGGTGCAGGTTTCTGATCTGTTGGGTCGGGTTACCGGTATGCAGTCATGGCTGTCAGCGGCTCAGGCGTTACTAATCACTCGTGCTGATGTGCTCGCCAAATCTGCGCCACGGCCACCCCGTCCCCCACGTCCGGCGCCGTCGTCTGGGCCCACCCCCGACGACGACAGTTGCACCGACAGCGACGACCGTGACAGCGGACCAGACACCGAACCGGACAGCGATGACGTTGATACTGATGGTCGGTCTGTGCAGGACCGGTTGACTCGTGAAGCGAACCTGTCCGAAGCAGAGGCACGTCGTAAACGGAGCCGAGCCGACCTACTAGAACAGCTACCTGGCTTTCACACTGCTCTGGTAGCTAACAGGCTTACTGGTGAACATATCGACGCGATCATCGATCTGTTAGCCAAGATGATCCTTCGCGAACGTCACGAGTTCATCGGACTCGCCAACAGCAACTCCCTTCACG
>CBERPN010000225.1:0-7395 GCA_965524675.1 uncultured bacterium | reverse complement strand
GACCAACCAATGACCCAGCCGCCCCCGGCATTGCTAACCAACTGCTCCGCGACCGTTTTACCGTGACGGTCACCAATGTTAAGCCGGATCGGGTACCGAGCCTGCGCGATCTTCGGCGCGGGCTTTTGCCCCGGATCGAAGTGTTCACAACAACTTCCACCGAAGAGCTCATGGCGCGAATCATCGGAGCTGAACCTCTTGCGGTCGCCGACGCCGACCCGCTGGGTATGGCCGAACGGTGGATCGATGCTGGTGGTTCGACCTTCGTGGAATCGAGTGCATCGGTCGATGTGTCGTACCGGTCCGACCAATTCAGATTGATCGACCGTCAGTTACTGCTGACCCCACCGGCTGAAACCTTTCTGGGGGCAGATTTTGGTCCCGGGGTTACAGCCGACTGGATCGACTACCGGCTGCGCGTGGTGGTCGATGGTCTCGGTGCGGGGGGCACCGGCACCACCGCCTCGGTGACGACACTCGTCGGAGCCGAAGAAGAAATCAACGTATCCGTTTCTGCAAACTGGTTTCGGGTCGAACGACGCACCGAGAACGGTAGGCGAATCGTGACCGAGGGTTCCATGGAGGAGGCATCGAGACGAGAGCTAATACTCGAGGTGGCTAGTTCGACGGTGTCGGTAACGATCGACGGAATCGAAATCGTAACGGTCGGCATTTCTGACGAGGCGACGGGAGGTTTCGGAATTGGTGTCAACCGAGTCGGTCTCGAGTCTCCAATTCCACAGTTCTCTGTCATCGAGGTACAGCCTGTTGGCAGGGACTTCGGTGCTGGAGATAGCTATCTCTGACGGCGTGATTCAATGGCCCGTTTGATATCGCCTGGCTTGCAACGTCGTTGTCGGACGCAGCGTTGAACACGAACTGAGGCATCGGGCCTGTCGGCGACCGCTGCTTCGCGATCGTCTACCTCATCGGTCGCGCTGGTGTTCTCGGGCTCAGCGGCTGCTTCGGGAATTACGGGAACGTCAGTTTCTTGAGTAGCGGTTTCGAGCGGGGCGTCTTGAGCTGGCTGGGCCGAGCGAGAACTGGCTCCAGTGATGGCGAGTGCTCTTAGCTCGCCAGCAGAACCCAGTGAAGCCAGCGCGGCGCTGCTGCTGCCGCCGCTACTCCCGTGGACGCCCAGACCCCACTGCCAGCGTTCGTTGTGCCCAAAGGCGATAGTGGTGAACCCGAGCTCGGTGGCTGCTCGGATGTCGGATTCAATGTCGGCGGCAGCGACCGGGTTGTTCGGGCCGTGTGCCGGGCATTCCCATGCCGGGCTTATGGCCTCGTAGCGAAGCTCGGCCGCAACCACTGGCTTGGTCGCATTCTGTAGGGCTTGGCCGAGCTGATGGCGGGTCGACTCGGTCTGCTGACAATGGCCGGTCTGTACTGCTAGGTAGTCGACCCACCACTGGTTCATGTAGTCGAGGTGACGACTCGGTTCGGCAGAGGAGTGATAGCCGCGCGGTTGATTTGCCCCGGCCGATTGCAGACCGGCTGTGAGGTTCGCCCAGATCTGGGCGTTCTCATGTCCGCAGTAGTTGTCGCCACCGAGCAACCAGGAGTCGATCGCAGGGTGATCGCCTAACGCCTCGCCGATCTGTTGACCTAGCCCCCAAGCGTTGTACTCCTGGAGCAGACCTTGATCAGCTCCACCGCAGCCCTGATAGGACTTGTGGTGTAGGTAGACAACGCCCCAAACGGGCACGATCGTGACCTTCAAACCGCGTTGATGAGCCAAATCGAGCTTCTGGCGCACTCCTGCCACGTAGTTCTGGTCGAGGGTGAAGTAGCCGTCGCCGGTCATGGTGAACGCGACATTGCCAGCGCGGTCGGTCGCATCCGCTGCGCCGGTCAGAATGTCGAACAGCGAGATCCAGGTACCTTCGAATCCGACTTCAGCAAGATGGTCGAAATAGACCGTCGTCTCCTGGTTGGTCGCCAGGAAGGGAAGCTCCCAAGCAGTGTCGAAGAGCGCTACTTCTGACGAAGCTGAAGCCGACGGCTCAGCGATTGGAGACAGGATTGTCGCAAGTATCGTGGCTATGAGTGCTACCCCTTTGGGGAGCGCGAGGACACGAAAACGCTTGTGCGGGATGGGTTGAACTTGCGGCATGACCCGATTGGCATCGGCGGGCTGCCGGCCTCACCTTGACAAAGCCTGTCGAAGTTGAATCGACCGGCCCAGCAAGTTCGTTGTATTTCATGTTGGAGTGCGTCTCATCAACGCATTTCGGCGAGCTACGCAGACGGTCTCATCGCGCTGGTTAAAGAGCCGGTGTTCGAAGCTGACAATCCCTGAGTCTGGACGCGACTTCGATGTTCGTGAGGCTACGACCTCGGTCTCGGCTCTCATCGTGTCACCCAAGAACACCGGGTTCGGGAAGTTCACATTCTCGAATCCGAGATTCGCCACGGTCGTGCCGTGAGTCAACTCAGGAACGGTGACCCCAACCAAGAGCGCCACAGTAAACATGCTGTTGACCAGGATCTGGCCGAATTCGGTCTCGCTGGCGAACTCCGCATCTAGGTGAAGGGGCTGCGTGTTGTGTGTGAGTGTGGTGAATAGCAGATTGTCGGTTTCGGTGACCGTGCGGCGGAGCGCATGCTGAACCGTAAGCCCAACGGGGAGGTCTTCGAACCAGCGGCCGGTGTGTGGATTGTTCATCAGTGCTCCAATTCGATATCGGAAGAATGCTCGGTACTTTGTGCTGCCACGATCGACCGGGCTCGCCGAACCAGCGCCTCGTCGATCATCTGGCCTTCGAAAGCGATCGAAGCTCGTTGGTTTGCCAGCGCTGCATCGTAGGCCGACACGAGGCGCCGAGCATGGTCGATCTCGGCGGCGGTCGGCGTGAACGCCGAGTTTGTCAACTCGACCTGGGCGGGATGAATGCAGAGCTTTCCTGCGTAGCCCATCGCCTTGGCCTGGGCTGCTTCAGCGTTAAAGCGAGTGCTATCTCCAAAGTCGGAAACTATCTGATCGATTGCGGAGACCCCGGCGACCCTTGCTGCCAGAGCGACTGCTGAGCGGGCGAAACTCACCTCGTCGTTGCTCGCTGTGCGTACGCCACCCATGTCGGCGATGAAATCTTCCGCTCCGAAGTAGCCTGCGCAAATTCGCGGGGAATCGAGGATTTCAGCGGCTCGGTAGACTCCGGCGGCGGTTTCGAGTCCGGCGATAATCAGGTGCTGGCCGAACCCGTGCCGGTCGAGTTGTTCGATTACTTGGCGTACCTGCTCTGGTGATTCCAGTTTGGGAACGGCCACTCCTGAACAAGCCGCTGGCACCCCAGCGAAGTCGTCGAGGAAGTATGAGCTGGGTACGGCGTTCACTCGAACAAAAACCAGCGGTCCTTCCTCGAGTGCCGCAAGTTCGGCTCCGATTCGCTCAGTATGTGAACGCGCAGCCGATTTCTCGGTTTGTGGTACGGCATCTTCGAGATCGAGCACGACTGAATCGGGTTTTGAACGGGGGAGCTTCGAGAGCAGGTCGGGTTGGTTTCCAGGAGCGAATAACACGCTTCGCATCGTGGTTGGAATCATGGCTGGCGGTGCGATTGTCACAGTGTTGTTTTAGTTCACGGTTCCGGGTTGAAGTGCCGATGGGGTAATCATGGCTTGCTACGAGACCACAACTGACATCGCCGGACCCCCTGATGAGTTGTTCTCCATATTGGCCGACTACACCAACGCTGCCGAATGGAACCCCGCATACGTCTCGGTAGAACAAACCGAGGGGGAGGGCCCAGGACTCGGTGCTAGGTACTCGGTGGTGTTCAATTTCTACGGACGTCACTTCGACATCGACTACGAAGTGACCGAGTTTGTACAGTCCGAACGTGTTGTCCTAACCGGGACCAGCAAGCGGGTAAGGGCACGTGACGAAATGGTCATCAAGGCGAACGGTTCTGCCAGCCTTGTTCATCGGGTGGCCGAACTATCGTTCACCGGCCCAATTCGATTGCTCGACGGAGGGCTTCAAGTTGCATTCGAATCCATTTCGAAACGGGCTGGCGAGCGACTCGGTGAACTGTCGGCCGCGTGAGGGGTAACAGCGTCCAACGTGAGGCCGTCACTATAGAGTCGATCTCGGCAATGCCCCGCGGGTCGATCGCGCGGCCGGTGATGCGCCAGAGTTGGATGGACCTGAGTTTTATCCACTGGTCCTATGACCCGAAGACCGTGCAGGCGTTACTGCCCAGCGGTCTTAAGGTCGATACTTTCGGTGGAGACGCTTGGGTCGGCCTCATCGGCTTTCGGATGGAGGCGGTTCGCTTTTCAAAAGGCCCAACCGCTGGCTATTTCTCGAACTTTCCCGAAATCAACGTACGCACCTATGTGATCGACCCGTTGGGTCGGCGAGACGTTTGGTTCTTCTCACTCGATATCGACCGTTACCCGCCAGTTGCCGTCGCTCAGGCAATGTTTGGGCTGCCATATCGGTGGGGGAGTTGTGCCTTGTCCCATGTTGGCGAGCATCGGATCTATTCAGTGAAGCGCCGTTCGCTGCGTCGAAGCGGGGCGCGAACCCGGTTTGTGGTTAAACCGCGTGAGACGATAGCGCCGACGGACGAGACCTCACTCGAGCGCTTCCTAACCGCTCGATGGGGAATGACCACGATGCGGCGCGGCGAGCTTTATCATGGAGCCGTCGATCATCCTCGCTGGCCTTTGCAGCGTGCAACGCTTGTCGAGATCGAAGACACCCTTGTGACTTCGGCTGGTTTGCCCGAACCACAAGGCGCTCCAATAGTGCACTACAGCACCGGGGTAGAGGTAAAGATAGCCAAGCTAGAACTCACGAAGTAGAACGCCAGCTTCGACTTGAGGCACTATTGGATGTCTGTCAAGAAATGGCGGTGGACGGATCTGCCAGCTCGATGTCGTCCCAGTCCTCTGGTTCGATATCGGTCCGCACGATCATTACCGGACATGAGGCGTGTTGGGCGATTTGGTGACTGACCGAACCCAAACGAAGGCCTCGAAATCCGCCCCTACCGCGGTTTCCCACCACCAACATGTCTGCCCCCTCGGCCACCTTGACGAGCGCATCGGCGGCCCTGCCGCGAATGATCGTCTGGGTAACCTCGACCCCTGCAGCATCGATTCGCTCCTGCACCGATGAAACAACGGCATCTTGGAGGGCTTGAACCTCGCTGACGATGTCGGTCATGTTCACCGGCATGAACCCAACATCGGGTGCTGCTGGGACGTACGTGGGCGAGTAGGCGGTGACCACCTCGATAAGCGCACTGCGATAGCGCGCCTCACAGATCGCCCACTGCAGTCCGGCTCGTGCTCCACCGGAGCCTTCAATTCCAACAACGATTCGGTGCTGACGGTTTTCGCTCACGGGCATTTCCGTTCACAGGTAGGTGACGACTGTCACACTATTGTAGAACGATTTTGCCTCGGCTGGAAGGTCGGGTCCCGAGAGTTTTACCCCGCAACCGAAGCACCGCTAGATAAGTGCTTTTTCTACCCGGTCGAGAGCATCTTCTTCTGGTACGTCAAGGGCAAAGCTAAGCTCTGACACAAGCACGCTACGCGCTTTGGTGAAGAGCGATTTCTCGCCGGCCGATAGGCCTTTTTCGGCGTCGCGCAGGGCCAGGTTTCGGACCACCTCGGCTACCTGGTAGACGTCGCCCGACTTGAGCTTCTCCTGATGGTTCTTGAAGCGACGACTCCAGTTCGCAGGTTCGCGAACATCGCGTTTGAGAAGCACATCGAAGAGATCCTCGACGTCTTCGGTGCTGATTGGCCAACGCATGCCGACCTCTTCAGCCTTATCGACGGGGACGGCGAGAACCATCTCGCCGTGCGCCATCCGCAGAACCAGGTACTCCTGCTCCTCGCCAAAGGCTTTTCGTTTTTCTTTCTTTTCGACGATGGCCGCACCGTGATGCGGGTAGACCACGCGGTCTCCAACCTTGAATGTCAATTTTTCTCCAGGGCGCGAATGCAGTTTGAGCCGGTAGTCCATGGTGACACCGGTTGGCCTGTTTAGACAATTTCGCCTCGTTGATCAGGCGACGAACTTCCTGCGATGAGCCAGCTACCAATTATAGGCGAAATATCTGCCGGGCCCGTGTCGCGGGCCAAGAATGATCACGATAGGCCCACCCCCGAAGCGGTAAGCGCCGCGATCGTTCTTTGACGAGAATCGTCATCGGCGACGCGAATGACATGACCGTTGCTGCGATCGACCCAAGTAGCCACGGCTCGCAGTTCGGCGACTTCGTAGCCGCCGCTGCTAGCGAGCGCGATATCGACCAACAAGATCACCCCGTCTTGGGTGGTGGTGGGACAAGGCGAGCAGGTCTCGGCCGATTGATTGGACAAGAAGTTGCCGAGCCCGTATGCCACATACTGGCCATCGTATTCAACGATTTGTTGCACGACGTGGGCATGGTGCCCGATGACCAGATCGATATTGGGTGAAGCGATTAGTCGTGGTCCGAGTTCGGCCTGTTGACTAGTCAGTTCGGTGCTGTATTCGCTGCCCCAATGGGCACTGACAACCACAAAGTCGACGCCGTCTGCTTTGAGTGATGCGGCATCGGCCTCGATGGCGGACGCGTCCAGAAGATTCACTAGCTCAATGTTGCGGCCGCTTGGCTCGAGGCCGTTGAAGCCATATGCGTAGGAGAGATGCCCGATGCTGACACCGCCAACCTCATAACGGGCTGCTCGGCCACGAGTCTCGTTCGGGCCGGCTACCCCAGCGATGCCCAGAGTTACTCGTTGCAACTCGGTGAAGGTGCTGCGAACACCTGACTCGCCCGCGTCGAGCGCATGGTTGCTCGCTACCGAGCAACCGGCGAAGCCAGCACCCTCGATTCCGTCGGCAAGCTCTGAAGGCACGAGGAACGCTGGGTAATACGACAGCGCTGAGTTATCCGACGAGATTGGGGTTTCGAGATGACACAAGGCCAGGTCGGCGTCGCTAAGGATTGTCTCGACTTCGCCAAACTGGGTCGAAAAGTCAAAGCCGTCTTCGGTGGCAGCGCTCTGAGCAACAGATTCATGAACGAGAACGTCGCCAGTAAATGCAATCGTGATGACCCCATCGCCGATCGGTTGGGCTACCTCGGTCGAAATTGAACCGTCGGCGGGTCCATCGGCGGACTCTGGGTTGGTCGCCGGACTCGACCCGGGGGCGTCGACAGCTACCGTGGGTATACCGTTTTCACCAATGTCGGTCGCCGCGATCCCGTCGAGAGCGCTTCCCGAGGGGTTGGCAAAGAATGCTGCGAAGCAGAGCAGAACGATGCTGAAGAAGATCGTCCAACCCACCGCGCGATCGAGAGGAATAGCTGGTTGTTCTCGAGCCTGGATAACTTCTTGTGACCGTTGTTCGAGAATCTCGGCCCTCGAAGGGTCGGGTGATGT
>CBERPN010000224.1:0-7426 GCA_965524675.1 uncultured bacterium | reverse complement strand
GATGTCGACGTCGGCGCTGTCGGTCGCGGTAAGGGTGTGAGCGAGGGGGTCGGTTGCGGTGACGGTTGCGATGTTGGTGAAGTCGGCGGTGACGTTCGCTAGGGAACAGGAGTAGGTCGCCGAGCCAGATATGGGCAGGTCAGCGATGCTGCGGGCGCAGTCGGGGCTGAGCGGGTCAGCTATTGCGACCTCGCTAAGGACGGTGTTGCCGGTGTTGCTCACCGTGATGTCGAAGGTCGCTGTTTCGCTGGACAGCAAGATCTGACTGCTTGGTATCTTAGTGATGCTGAGCCCTGGGTCGATCACGTCGACGTCGGCGCTGTCGCTTTGGGTGAGGGAGTTACCGAGCGGGTCATCAGCGGTGACAGTGGCGGTGTTGGTGAAGTCGCTAGTGACATTCGCGAGCGAGCATGAATAGCTGGTGGCGCCTCCGGCTGGCAGGTCGGCCAGTGCGGCCCCGCAGTCGGGGGCCAGAGTGTCCGAAATCGTGACGTTGCTAAGAGTGCTGTCGCCAGTGTTGGAGACCAAGATCGAGAACAGCGCGTTTTCACCGGTCAGGATGGTTTGAGTGTCGGGTGTCTTGCTGATCGAAATTGCTGGTCCGATGACGTCGACATCGGCGCTGGCGGTCGCCCCAACGGTGTTGCCGAGCGGGTCGTCGGCTGTGACTGCGGCGGTGTTGGTGAAGTCGCTGGTGACATTTACCAAGGAACAGGAATAGGTTACGGTCTCGCCGATAGCAAGGTTGGCGATTGGTCGGATGCAGTCAGGCGATAGCGCATCGTCTACGTCGACACCGGTGAGGGGCGTGTCGCCACTGTTGGTGACGGCGATCGAGAAGACTGCCGTTTCGCCAGCGAGGAGGGTTTGTACCGCTGGGTTCTTAGTGATGCTGATCGCTGGGGCGATTACGTCGACGTCGGCTGTGTCGCTTGTGGTGAGGGTGTTGGCGAGTGGGTCGTCGGCGCTGACCGTGGCTGTATTGGTGAAGTCGGTGGCGACGTTAGCCAGCGAACAGGAGAAGCTGGCGCTGCCGCCAACGGCCAGGTCAGCGATCGATCGGGCGCAGTCGGGGGCGCTGGGATCGTCGATGGCGACGCCGGTGAGGGGTGTGTCGCCGGTGTTGGTGACGGTGATCGAGAAGCTGGCGGTGTCGCCCGAGACCACTTGTTGGGTGTCGGGGGTTTTGCTGATCGAAACGGCCGGTGCGATGACGTCGGTTTCGGCTGTGTCGCTTTGGGTGAGGGTGTTGCCGAGCGGGTCGTCGGCCGAAACAGTGGCGGTGTTGGTGAAGTCGCTGGTGACATTTGCCAAGGAGCAGGAATATGTGGCGCTGTCGCCGACAGCGAGGTCGGCGATCGCTTGGGTGCAGTCGGGGGAGGCCGGATCGTCAACTGTGACCGAAGTAAGTGCCGTGTCGCCGGTATTGGTGACGGTGATCGAGAACGTGGCCGTTTCCCCGGCTAGGAGTTGTTGGGCGTCGGGCGTCTTGCTGATTGCGAGTGCTGGTTCGATCACGTCGACCGCGGCGCTATCGGTTGCGGTGTGGGTTCCGCCGATGGGGTCGGTAGCGGTGACGGTGGCGGTGTTGGTGAAGTCGGCGCTGACATTGTCAAGTGTGCATGTGTAGCTAACGCTTCCGCCTACGGCGAGGTCAGCGACGGTTTGAGTGCACTCGGGGGAGAGCGGGTCGCTTATCGCAACGTTGTTGAGTGCAGTGTCGCCGGTGTTGGTGACAGCGATATCGAAGTTTGCGGTGTCTCCACTGAGGATTGTTTGGGTTGCCGGTGTCTTACTGATCTCGATGCCCGGCTCGAGCACCGCGACGTCGGCGCTGTCGGTGCCGGTATGGGAGTTGCCGAGCGGGTCGTCGGCCGAAGCGGTGGCGGTGTTGGTGAAGTCGGTGGTGACATTGACCAAGGAACAGGAGAATGTGGCGCTTGCGCCGACGGGGAGATCAGCGATCGACCTCGAGCAGTCAGGCGATAGCGGGTCCGCGATCGCAACCCCGGTGAGCACGGTGTCGCCGGTGTTGGTAACCGTCACGTCGAACGCGGCTGTTCCCCCAGAAACGACCGACTGCGAGTCCGGTGTCTTCGTGACGGACAGCCCTGGAGTGATGACGACAACGTCGGCCGTGTTAACTGCCTCGACGGCAACTCCACCGGGAGCAATGGCGCTGACGGTGGCGGTGTTCGTGAAGCTAGCGGTTACGTTGGCGAGCGTGCATGAATAGCTGATGGTTTCGCCAATGACCATCGAACCGAGTGCGAGGTCGCAGGCTGGCGCAAGCGGGTCGTTGACGACGACGCTAGCGAGGGTTGTTTCGCCGGTGTTGGTGACGGTGATGTTGAAGGTGGCGCTGTCGCCGGTGAGTATCGTTTGGGTATCGGGAGACTTGCTGATGGCTATCTCGGGTCCGAGTACGGTCACAGCGGCGCTGTCGCTTGCCGTTAGATCGTTTGCTAGCGGATCGGTTGCCGTGACGGTGGCGGTGTTGGTGAAGTCGGCCGTGACATTATCGAGCGTGCAGGTATAGGTGGCCGAGCCGGATATGGGCAGGTCAGCGATACTGCGTGTGCAGTCGGATGCGAGCGGATCAGAGACCGCTACGCCGGTAAGTGGGGTGTCGCCGTCGTTGCTAACGGTGATGGTGAAGTTGGCTGAGCTGCCAGCACTAATCGTTTGGGCATTGGGTGTCTTGCTGATAGAGATGGCCGGCGCGATCACGTCGACGTCGGCGCTGTCGCTACTGGTGAGGGTGTTGCCGAGTGGGTCATCGGCTGTGACGGTGGCGGCGTTGGTGAAGTCGGTGGTGACGTTTACCAAGGAGCAGGAATATGTGGCGCTATCGCCCAGTGGGAGATCAGCGATCGACCTCGAGCAGTCGGGAGATAGCGGGTCAGCGATTGCAACCCCAGTGAGGATCGTGTCGCCTGTGTTGCTGACGGTTATGTCGAAGCTTGCGGTGTCGCCGCCGAGGATGGTTTGGCTGGCCGGTGTCTTGCTGATCGTGAGTGCTGGGGCGATCACGTCTATGTCGGCGCTGTCGCTTTGGGTGAGGGTGTTGCCAAGTGGGTCGTCAGCGCTGATGGTGGCGGTGTTGGTGAAGTCGGCGGTGACGTTTGCCAACGAGCAGGAATAGGTGACGCTGTCGCCTGCGGGCAGGTCGGCGACGTTGCGGGCGCAGTCGGGTGAGGCAGGGTCAGCGATGGAGATATTGGTTAATGGCGTGTCGCCGGTATTACTGATCAGAATCGAGAACGTCGCAGTGTCTCCCGCCAAGAGTTGCTGATCATCCGGGCTCTTGGTAATCGAGATTGCCGGGCCGATGACGGCGACGTCGGCGCTGTCGGTTGCGGTGTGGGTGTTGGCGAGGGGGTCGTCGGCCGACACGGTTGCGGTGTTGGTGAAGTCGGTGGTGACGTTTACGAGGGAGCAGGAATAGTTGGTGGTTTCGCCGATGGCGAGGTCGGCGATGGCGCGGCTGCAGTCGGGGGCGAGTGGGTCATTTATCGCGACCCCGGAAAGGATCGTGTCGCCGGTATTGCTGACAGTTATGGTGAAGTTGGCGGTGTCGCCGGTGAGGATGGTCTGGTTGTCGGGAGTCTTGCTGATCGTGATTTCGGGAGCGATGACTGCGATTTCGGCTGTGTCCGCGTTGGTGAGGGTGTTGCCGAGCGGGTCAGCCGCGCTGACAGTTGCGGTGTTGGTGAAGCCGGCCGTGACGTTTGTCAGCGAACAGCTGTAGCTAGCCGATCCGCCAGCCGGAAGATCGGCGATCGTCTGGCTGCAGCCCGGGGCTAGCGGGTCAGCTATCGCTACCCCGGTGAGGAGTGTGTCGCCGGTGTTGTTGACCGTGATAACAAAGCTCGCTGTGTCGCCGGTGAGGACCGTTTGGGTGTCTGGGGTTTTGCTGATAGTGATCGCTGGGTCGATGACGTCGACGTCGGCCGCGTCGCTAGCGGTAAGGGTATTGGCGAGGGGGTCATCCGCGTTAACGGTTGCAGTGTTTGTGAAGTCGGCCGTGACGTTTGCCAGCGAACAGGAGTAGCTGGCGCTCTCGCCTATCGCAAGGTCGCCAACCGAGCGCGAACAGTCCGGCGACGCGGCATCTACCACCGCAAGATTGGTGAGAGGTGCATCGCCGGTGTTGGAGACCAGGATCGTGAAGCTGGCGGTGTCGCCGGCGAGGATGGTTTGGTCATCGGGGGTTTTGCTGATCGTGAGTGCTGGGGCGATGACGTCGATATCGGCTGTGTCGCTAGCGGTGTGGCCGTTGCCGAGCGGGTCGTCGGCCGAGACGGTGGCGCTGTTGGTGAAGTCGACGGTGACATTTATCAAGGAACAGGAATATGTGGCGCTACCACCAATGGGTAGGTCGGCGATGCTGCGAGTGCAGTCGGGTGCGAGCGGGTCATTTATCACGACCCCAGAAAGGATCGTGTCGCCGGTGTTGGTCACTGTGATCGAGAAGGTCGCGGAATCGCCAGCGATGACCGTTTGAGTGGCTGGAGCCTTCGCGATGGCGATGCCGGGGGTCAGGATTGTGACGTCGGCGTTGTCGCTAGCGGTCAGGGTATTGGCGAGCGGGTCGTCGGCTGTGACGGTAGCGGTGTTGGTGAAGTCGGCGGTGACATTGTCGAGTGTGCATGTGTAGCTAGCGCTACCACCAATGGGAAGGTCGGCAATGCTGCGACTGCAGTCGGGTGCGAGCGGGTCATTTATCACGACCCCAGTGAGCAGTGTGTCGCCGGTATTGCTGACGGTGATGTTGAAGGTTGCCGTGCCTCCCGTAACTACAGATTGAGTCGCCGGGCTCTTAGTTATTTGAATACTCGGCGCGATCACGTCGACATCGGCCGTGTCGCTGGCAGAGGCGGTAGCACCGATTGGATCTATGCCGGTGACGGTTGCCGAGTTGGTGAAGCTTGCGGTTACCCCGGTTAGGTCACAGGAGTAGCTGACGGCTTCACCAATGGCCAGGGTGCCCAGGGCGATGGCGCATGAGCTGGTGGCGGCGTCGCTGACCGTTACGCTCGTCAGCGCTGTTTCGCCGCTGTTGGTGACGGTGATATTGAACGTTGCTGTACCGCCAGAAACGATCGTCTGTGCGGCTGGGCTCTTAGTGATTGTGATGTCGGGGGTGAGGATTGTGACGTCGGCGCTGTCGCTCACTTCGAGGGTGTTGGCGAGTGGGTCCTGCGCGGTGACGGTGGCGGTGTTGGTGAAGTCGGCGGTAACATTTGACAAGGAACAGGAGAATGTCGCCTAGCCGGATATGGTCAGGTCAGCGAGGCTGCGGGTGCAGTCGGGGGAAGCCGGATCGTTTACCACGACCGCAGTAAGGGTGGTGTCACCGCTGTTGGTGACGGTGATATCGAACGTTGCTGTAGCGCCAGAAACGATCGTCTGTGTGGCTGGGGTCTTGGTAATGGTGAGTGCGGGGGCGATTACGTCGACGTCGGCTGTGTCGCCATCGCTGAGGGTGTTGCCCAACGGGTCATCTGCGGTGACGGTGACGGTGTTGGTGAAGTCGGCGGTGACGTTTAATAAGTAGCAGGAATAGCTGGTGCTTACGCCCACTGGGAGATCAGCTGTCGATCTCGAGCAGTCGGGTGCGAGCGGGTCATTTACCACGACCGCAGTAAGCACTGTGTCGCCGGTGTTACTGACGGTTATGTCGAAGTTGGCGGTGTCGCCGCCGAGGATGGTTTGACTGGCGGGGGTTTTGCTGATCGTGAGTGCGGGGGCGATGACGTCGACGTCGGCGCTATCGGAGTGGTCGACGGTTGCCCCGCCGGGTGCATCCGCGGTGACGGTGACGGTGTTGGTGAAGTCGGCGGTGACATTTGTGAGGTTGCAGGAATAGCTGGTGCTGTCGCCTACGGGTAGGTCGGCGATGCTGCGGGCACAGTCGGGGCTGAGGGGATCATTTATCACGACCCCAGAAAGGATCGTGTCACCGGTGTTAGTGACCAAGATGGTGAAGCTGGCCGCGTCGCCCGACAGGAGCTGCTGGGTATCGGGTGTCTTGTCGATCGTGATCTGCGGAGCGATCGCGTCGACCTCCGCGCTGTCGGTCGCCGTGTAGTCGTTGCCGATGGGGTCGGTGGCGGTGACGGTGGCGGTGTTGGTGAAGTCGGCGTTGACGTTCGTCAACGAACAGGAATATGTAGTGCTATCGCCGATGGCGAGGTCGGCGATGGTTTGGGTGCAGTCGGGGCTTAGGGGATCATTTACCACGACCGCAGTAAGCACCGTGTCGCCGGTGTTGCTAACGGTGATATCGAAGGTTGCAGTTCCGCCCGACACGATGGTCTGTGTGGTTGGGGTTTTACTGATGGCGACTGCTGGTGTGAGCACCGTTACGTCGGCGCTGTCTGTCGCCCCGAGGGTGTTACCGAGCGGGTCGTCGGCCGAAATGGTGGCGCTGTTGGTGAAGTCAGCGGTGACATTGTCGAGAGTGCAGGAATAGCTGGCCGAGCCAGATACTGGCAGGTCAGCGAGGGTGCGGGCGCAGTCTGGTGAGGCCACATCAGCTATCGCGACCCCAGTAAGAATAGTATCTCCGGTGTTGCTGACCGTGATGGAGAAGGTGGCGGTACCTCCGGTTACGACGTCTTGATCGGCTGGTGTCTTGGTGATGGTGACACCTGGGGCGATTACGTCGACGTCGGCTGTGTCGGTTGCGGTGAGGGTATTGCTGAGTGGATCGTCGGCGCTGACCGTGGCGATATTGGTGAAGTCGGTGGTGACGTTTACCAAGGAGCATGAAAAGCTGGTGGTTTCGCCGATGGCGAGGTCGGCGATGGCGCGGGTGCAGTCGGATGCGAGCGGGTCATCGATCGACACATTGGAAAGCACAGTGTCGCCGGTATTGCTGACCGTAATATCGAATGTGGCCGTGTCGCCCGAGAGGACCTGTTGGCTAGCCGGGCTCTTGCTGATGGCGACGGCTGGTGCGAGGACGTCGACGTCGGCGTTGTCGGTTGCGGAGTGATCGTTGCCGATGGGGTCGGTGGCGGTAACGGTGGCGCTGTTGGTGAAGTCGGCGGTGACATTAACCAAGGAGCAGGAATATGTGACGCTTCCGCCCAGTGGGAGATCAGCGATCGACCTCGAGCAATCGGGAGATAGGGGGTCGGCGATCGCAACTCCGGTAAGGGGAGTGTCGCCGGTGTTGCTGACCGTGATTGAGAAGTTGGCCGTCTCGCCGACGAGGATGGTCTGAGTTGCCGGGTCTTTGCTGATGCTGACAGAGGCCGTGAGCACCGTGACGTCGGCGCTGTCTGAGGCAGCGACGGTGTTGCCGAGTGGGTCGTCGGCACTGACGGTGGCGGTGTTGGTGAAGTCGGCGGTGACATTAACCAAGGAGCAGGAATATGTGGCGCTTCCACCCACTGGGAGGTCAGCGACCGACCTC
>CBERPN010000223.1:0-7427 GCA_965524675.1 uncultured bacterium | reverse complement strand
CATCTTGTTGGACGTCGATCCGAACCCAGGAATGGCCGTCGACCGCAAGAACGAGGGGCCGGAGAGCGTCGAGGTGTCCTTCGAGGGCCCTAGCGGGCACTGCGAAATCGAAGCCGAAATCAAGAATGGCGTGCTGGACGCCGAAGACACCTTTGAACCAGCGTCATAAATTCGCGACATCGAACCAAACCAACGACGTTGCCCGCGGCGTGTAGTGATGAAAGGAGGCACTTCCCCAATGCCTAGGTCGATCAAATCTAGCGTTCTCGTCATCGGTGTCACCGCGACCGCCATCGGACTAAACCTAAGTGTCATGGCAATCGGTAGCGCCACCGAGGCGCAGACCGAAACCGCTGCCACGCCAGCGGCCGCCGTAGCAGCTCCGACCGAGCCAGAAGTTGTGCAGGTGGTCGTCGACGTTCCCCTGCCGGCTTCCGAAACGGTCGCTCCTACGGCTGCTGACGCGCTTGACGCCGAAGCTGCTACGCAGGCCGCGACGCCAGCGACACCAGTGGCCCCGACGGCAGCAGCACCACCAAAAGCGCCAATCGTTCCACCGCCAGCAGCTCCGACGGTAAAGCCGGCATCCATTCCCGCACCGAATCCCACTTCGGCACCAACATCGAAGCCTCCAAAGCCCACCACGACTAGCACGACGACCACGATCGCCCCAACAATCCCGCCTCCGACCTCCACCACCACGGTGCCTTCTGCGCCGACGACGGCAGCCCCCGCAACCGAGTACCTGAGCTACAGCTTCGACGGCGTTGCCGAAATAATTATCGCTCTTCATAGCGGCGACGAACTCGAGTTCTGGTCGGCGATCCCCGAGGACGGATGGGGCTTTCAGGTCGAGAAGAACTCATCTGACGAGGTGGAACTCAAGTTTCGTCGCACGTCGGGCGGCGAGGGAGAAGCCAAGTTTCAACTCAAGATAAAGAATGGCCAACTAGTTGTAAAGAAGGAGCGTTGATATGACCGACTCAACCCCCGCCGAACGTATCACTGCATTAAAGGCTCGCCAGGTGGAGAACACTGCTGAGACGCCACCCGTTAGCGAAACTACGTTGACGCCTGCTCGCAGCTCGCGCGGCGACTTGGTCAAGGCCTTGACGCCTTCGGGTACGCGACTTGCCACAGCGGGAGCTTCAGCGGTGTCGTTTGCGGCGATGGTTGTTGCGATGGGTCCGCTCACCGCCCAACCCGCAGTCCCAGCCGAAGCACCTTCGTCGCCTGAGACAACCGCACCGAATACCGCCCCGCCCCCAACTGCACCGAGGGTGGTGGTGGAAGTCATCCCGAACTTCGTACTTCCCGAAGACATCGTCGTTCCGGTAGCCGACCAGACAACGGATTCGAACATCGATGGAGACCAGCCGGGCGATCCCCTGACCTTCCCCGACGCCGGTCCGCCAAACTCAGAGTCAGGAGCAAATGCCGCGACTGCACCTGCGCCAACCGTCGCACCGGCCCAACCAGCGGCAGCACCAAAACCCGCAACTGCCCCTGCCCCAACCGCCGCGGCACCAGCAGCACCAGCGCCCACCGCCGCACCAGCGCCTGCAGCAACAGCACCGCCGGCCCCAGCGCCCACCGCCGCCCCAGCGGTTACCGCTCCCCCTGCTCCGGCGCCCACCAACCCTCCCCCGCCGGTTACCGAAGCGCCGCCACCACGAAGTGAAGCCAGCGGCTAATGCAGATCGTCGAGTTCCGAGCGATGGGAAGCCCTGGTCGAATAGTGGTCGACGGCGGTGCGCCCGATCTAGCAGAGCGATCACGCCAGCTCGTCGAGCGACTAGAACTAGCTTGGAGCAGATTCATCCCGTCCAGCGACATCGCTCAACTCAACCGCAACGCTGGCTGCGTAACCATCGTCTCGGCCGACTGTTACAAGCTGATCGACACAGCGGTAAAGGCCCAGACCCTTACCGCCGGCCGGTTCAATCCGCTGATGCTAACTCAGCTGCAGGGTCTCGGCTACGACCGGTCATGGGACGAGCGTGAGCCGGTCGAACGAGCCTTTGACAGCTACCCCGGGTCACAACATCAGGTACTGCTCTATCCGGAGATCTCCGCAGTACGTATACCCGAACAGACCGCATTCGACCCAGGCGGGATAGGCAAGGGCCTTGCCGCCGACATGGCTGTCGACCTTCTCGTGGCGAACGGAGCGACCACGATCTCGGTTGAGCTAGGCGGCGATCTTCGCGTCCACGGCAAATGCTGGTACGGCTCTTCTTGGCGCGTCGGAGTCGCCGATCCTTTCCATCCGCAGTCAAACGTTGGATCATTTACGATCGACCGAGGTGCTGTTGCAACCAGCAGCACACTTCGCAGACGTTGGACAAGCTCGGACGGAACCCAACACCATCACCTTCTCGACCCCAGAACCGGGCGATCGGCCCAAACCGACCTAGTCGCGGTGACCACCTGTACATCTACGGGCTGGTGGGCCGAGGTATTGGCCAAGACCGCCCTGATCGCTGGGTCTGCAGAGGCTATCCAACTGCTCGATGGTCACGAGACTTCAGGGCTAGTTGTAACTACCGATGGGAACACCATGTCGACGACTGAATTGGTCCCAGCATGAACGAACAACTCTGGTGGTTCGTCGCGCGCTCAGGAGGAATAGTTGCCTGGGGTCTTGTCACGCTCTCGGTCTGCTGGGGATTGTTCTTGTCGACCAAAGCGGTCGCCAAAGCTAGCCAACCCAAAATCCTGCTCGACCTGCACCGCTTCCTCGGAGGCCTTTCAGTTACCTTCACCGCAATCCACATAGCTGGCCTGGCGGGCGACAGCTACATCGAGTTCGGCTGGATGGACATCCTCGTCCCTTGGGCAAGCGACTGGAAACCCACTGCGGTCGCTTGGGGAGTCATCGCCATGTACCTACTGATCGCGGTCGAAATCACGTCGCTACTGATGAAACGAATCCCGAGATCGATCTGGCGCCAGGTTCACCGAGCCAGCTTCGGCCTGTATATCTTCGCGACCATCCACGGCGTACAGGCGGGTACCGATACCAGCAGTGTCTGGTATCGGATGGCGATGCTCGCATCAATCAATATCGTAGCCTTCCTCACTATTGTTCTGGTGCTAGCCCATCGCAAAGCAGGGGCGACCAAGAACCCGAAACCTAAGACTCCTAGCCCAATACCCGAAGACTCAATGGCCTAGCTAGCTGGGGTTGAACGCGGTATTTATGGCGGCGGAAGCGGCGAGCGCCCCTGCGACTACATGCTCATCTCTGATCTCGATGCCCAGAGCCATGGGCCAACGAACCTTAGCGAGCGCTGCTAGATCCGTTGCAGGGTTAGCTTCGGCTCTCGCTCGGCCGGCGGCGAGCGTTACCCCAACATCGGTGAAGCTCACCCAAGACTCGGTTATTGGAAATTGCGCCTTATAGACCGCCTCTTTTGAACAGAAACCAATGGTGGCACTCAGCTGCTGGTCAGCTACCGCGAGTGCCTCTAACTCAGCGATTTCGGCATTGGTAAACAGGCGTCGAAAAAGCTCGGGCTTAACCCGGCCGCGGTGCTCTGTGTCGATTCCCAGCGAGCGTCCGGCGAGGGCGTCCGACCGGGCCACCACGGCAATACAGAGCCCGTCGGTGTGGGTGATCGAACCGTCGATACCATCAGGCCAAACCGGTCGACGTTTCGGGCCGGGCAGCAAGGGAGCCTCGCTGATTCCAAGTTGTTCCATCGCTGCATGAGCGCAGGCGCGGCCCGCTGCGAAATGCCCAACTCGCATCTGGCCAGCGGCCCGGACCACTTCTCGCTCCTCGGGAAGCAGGCAGGCTGGGTCGCCAGGGGAAGTCAGCTCAAAAGCAACTACCTCTAGGTCGCCGAATAGTCCGCATGCGGTGGATAGTCGCGGGCCTGAAACTCCCAGACTAAAGCTCGCTACACAATGCTTCGGTGAGGATGTCGCCTTCGGTGGCTCCGAGCGAGGTTTCAAGGATCATTCCGTCGAAACGTTTGAGCTCGCGAGCCAACGCGTCGCAATCGTGTTCAGCGATGAGCATGAACAACGCCGCCTCGCCGTCGCCGAGCGACTCGCCCATCTCTTTCATTTTGTTGTCGTCGATTCCGATGTCGCGCAGTTTCGCCCAAAGGCCGCCGACCGTCGCACCGAGAGCACCACCGGCAACCATGCCGAGCGGGCCACCCACGATTCCCAGCAAGGCTCCGACCCAGCCACCGGCACCAGCACCGGTTCCGGCATTGAGATCGCGGGTCTGTTGCAGCTTTATCTTGCCATCATCGTTTGTCACGATGGCCATATCTTCCAGCGTGAGGTTGCCCGCCTTAGCCACGCGCGCCATTGCGAGCACGCACTCCTGGGCCTTAAGCGGGTCGTCGAAGCGAATAGCGAGCAGGTCGCTGGTGGAGGTCTCGTCAGCCATTGGTCGTAGTCCTTGATTAGGTTCTCTAGATGCTTTGAGCCTCAGTACCCTTGCACCCTCAGCCATGCTCTGCACCTTTTTGGTGCCAGTATCTAGCAATGAACCAACAGCGGTCCGACTTCGCCGGAACCATCGTGGGCACTCCGACTTCTTTCAACTTGAGAAGTGTTGCGTCGTCGAGCATCTCGACAATCGTCGCCACGCAGCCTCCGTTATCCGCACCCTCACTACCTAAACGGTAACCGATCCCGGTCGACAGGCTCTAAGAACGAGAGCCTATTGGCTGACCAATAGCTTCCAGGTGAAAGGATCGCTAAATGTCGGGTGAATTTGCTGGCGATAAGAAGCTGGGACAATCGCTACTCGGCCCCGCTGAACGTCGATTCATCGACTGGGGCGTTCCAAAGATTCCCAAGGCAGTCCTGAGCCACCACTTGACCTTCGTGACGATCGCGTGGTCGGCGGGCACGATTCTGTTCGGGTGGCTAGCCACAGATAACCGGATCTGGCTGCACGCCATGTCGATCATGGTGTTTGGGCAGTGGCTCACAGACTCCTTCGACGGATCGCTCGGCAAGTTCCGCAAACAAGGCCTAGTCAAGTGGGGATTCTTTATGGATCACTTACTCGACTTGGTATTCGCCGGATCGATCGTCATCGGTTACTCATTCTTGGTGCAAGCAAAATGGCTCGAGTTCTTGTTCCTAATTCTGCTGCTCACCACTTGCGCGACGATGGCCGTTTCGTTTCTGGCATTCGCCGCCACAAACCAGTTCCAGATCGCCTACTACGGCATTGGGCCAACCGAAATTCGAATTGGCTACATAGCCCTCAACAGCTTCGTGTACTTCGCTGGAACCGATCTCTTCAGCTGGGGGGTGCCTGTGATCGTCGCGCTCAATGTCGCGGCATTTGCGGTCATGGTCATACAGACCAGCCGCAACCTTTGGAGGATCGACTACCACGCTAACGTCGACAATGCCCCAAGAACCTCAGATGACGGCGCTAGTCGGTAGTTTCGGGCCGAAGGTCGATTCTTAACGTCAGCACCCCATCGATGAGCTCGGCCTGGGCATCAGCGATCATCGCAAAGTCCATAAAGTCGTTCTGCGCTTGGTCGAGAAAGAGCGCCCGTTCATCGCCGCCTACCGGCGGAAGCGTACGTTTCTTCACCGCCGCAGCACGATCGCGGTAGCGCTCGACCATAGCTTGGGCGTCGAAACCTTCGTCGCCATTGCTCATCAACCAACCTCACCTAGAATGTCTGATTCGTCGGGCATCGAAGAAGCCATGATCGGCAGTTCGGTGGGCGACTCGACGACACGACGCACCACGGTTACTGCGGGCTGCGCTACAGCCGGCGGGGCATGTGGCTGAGCGACGACGGGTGGAACCGCTTCGGGGACTTCGATCGGTAACTGATCGAAGGCGGCGTTTCGATCGACCTTCCTTGCGAAGATCTTGGCTCGTCGCTTCGGGTCGGTGTGAATCCAGAACAATATGGTGAGCAGGAGCAGCACGATCGAAGTTCCGATCAGAGCAAGCTTCATCATCTGCACAGTGTCATCAGGTGTTGCTCCACCAGCATCGATCACGTCTTGGGCCCCAGCGTTGCCTACCAACAAGAAGCTGACCAAAACAATCGCAGCACTCAAGGTGAGCCGGCGCCGCATTCTCAATCTCGCCTTAGCTTTGCTCACAACCACGGTCCCTGATCGTATCCAAATCGAAACGCTCCCGCTGAGCCAAATCAATCTTGACGATTCCGACAATAGTAGGTCTTGAGCCTTTCGAGTGGCTTAAGGGCTTAGCCAGTTGACAACCGTGCCTCAAAAGGCGATATCAGCCAAGAACTTGGCCACCCTTGGGCTTATCAAGTCGGACTCCAAGAGAAACCCGTCGTGCCCTTGACGGCTCTGCACGACCTCGTAGTGACAGACCTGGTCGGTGGCTTTGAGCGCAGCGACCAGTTCCTCCTGCTGCCACGGGAAATAGAGCGCATCGGAACTAATGCTCACGACCAGGCTCGGCACCTTTATTCGCTTCACAGCATTGAGGTACCCATTTCGCCCGCGCCCAACATCGTGTAGATCCATGGCGCGGTTCAAAATGAGATAACTGTTCGCGTCGAAGCGCCGCGCAAGCTTGATGCCATGATGATCGAGGTAGCTCTCGACCTGAAACTGACCCCAGAGCCCGAACCCGTCGAGCGAATCGGCCGGTTCGCGCGCAAAGCGTTGCTGAAAGACCTCATCGGTTCGGTAGGTGACTTGGGCAACGCCGCGCGCAGCAGCCAGACCAGCATGTGGCCCATCACCGGGAACTGCGTGGTAGTAGTTGCCTCCACGCCACTTGGGATCGAGCACCAACGCATTTCTTCCCAACGCGCTCCACGCAATCTGTTGAGCTGTAGCGCCGAGGGTTGCTGCGAGACAGGTGATGGACCGCAGCCTGTCTGGGAACATTATCGCCCATTCAAGGACCTGCATCCCACCCATCGACCCACCGATAACCTGATACCACGTATCGATTCCAAGACTGTCGGCAAGCCTGGCTTGGGTGCGAACAATGTCACGAATTGTGACCACAGGAAATGACGAACCATAGGGCTGACCCGAGCGCGGATCGAGCGAGGCTGGTCCCGTTGACCCCTGGCATCCACCGAGGACATTCGCACAGACAACGAAAAAGCGATCGGTGTCGAGGGCCTTGCCTGGGCCGATGAAGTCGCTCCACCAACCCGGAGTGGGGTGTGCCGGACCCATGTCGCCGGTCGCGTGCGAGTCGCCGGTCAGTGCATGACACACAAGAATTGCGTTGGAGCAGTCGTCGTCGAGAGTGCCCCACGTTTCATAGGCGATAGTGATCGAGCGCAGGCTTCCGCCGTGCTCGAGCACGAACGGACGCTCGTCGGCGAAGGAGAAAAACTGCCGATCCCCGACCGGGTCGCCAGGTTTCCAAGCGACACTGGCCGGAATTGTAGCTCGTGGGCGAGGAGGCTCAGTATTCACAACAATGC
>CBERPN010000222.1:0-7436 GCA_965524675.1 uncultured bacterium | reverse complement strand
CCTCGATGCGCGCTGCTGATGCTGGCGCCTGACCCGTCGCTCGTTACTCGCTCCTTGGCCCTGGTTTTGCTTTGGCGCCGGGCCGACAGCAACTCAGGCGCCATTCCCGGTGTCTGATACGTTTCTAATTCCTGGCAACAAAGTGAACAACCCCATCGCACAGCCAGGATTTAGAGGCGTGTCTGACACCACCCCGCAGGCGGATTTAGAGACGGGTCTGACACCACCCAACCAACAGTTTTTATTAGAGACGTTTTGATTAGGGACGTGTCTGACACCGGGAATGGGGGGAACTCCCTGTTGCGGTTTTGGGTGAGTCATGATGGTCTTTGACTATGAGCGACACTCCTCCTGGCCCTGGTTGGTGGCAAGCATCGGACCTTCGGTGGTACCCGCCGGAACAAAAACCTGGCTACACGCCTGACTTCAGCCCCGAAGCGGCGCCCACCCTGCCACCACCGGAGACCTTGGCGCCGGGCCAGCCGGCCGCCAATTGGTGGATGGCTTCTGATGGAAACTGGTACCCGCCCGAACAGAACCCGAGCGCTGCAGCGACCACAACTCCGCCAGCGGCGACGATCCCAGAACCTTTGGTACCACTACAGCCCGGCCAGCCAGCCGCCGACTGGTGGATGGCGTCGGACGCGCGTTGGTATCCGCCCTCGCCCCAAGCTTCGCAACCCGTCATCGCTTCCTATGGCCAACCAACAGCCCCTGCACCAACAGGATTCCCAACCCAAGCGACGCCCCAGGCGCAGATTCCTGTAAAACCGAGCGGCAAAGGGGTCACGATCGCGGCCGCCGTAGTCGGCGCATTGGTAGTGCTGGCAGGTATTGGTTTCGTCGTTACTCGAGGCGGCGATTCAACCGACGTTGAAGTTGCTTCGCCAACGCCAACTACCGTCGCAGACGACCAGAGCGACACCCCAGCTACAACCAATCCTGCGGCCGACGAGCCCGAGGAGTTTGACGAGGGCGTGATGGGCGGCGAAGAAATGATCGACACAACGGTTCCGCCGCCCCCAACCACCGAGGCCTTCGACGAACAGTTCCCCGGCCCTTCCGAGCCGGTACCCCTGGTCGGTTCCGACGGCGAGCCATGGAACGTCGCCTCAGCACAAGCCCTCGGTAACATCGAGGACTTCTGGCTTCGGATAATGCCCGAAGTCCACGGGTTCGAGTACGAACCCGTGAGCGGCGGCTTCTTTGCCACCAGCCCTAATGACCCAATACCTCCATGTGCCAGCGGAACTAGCGATGTCGAGAACAACGCGTATTACTGCGGCTTCGAAGACGTCGTTGCGTGGGACGACACCTCGCTTTTTCCTGACATCTATGACAAGGCAGGCGACTTGGGCATCGGAGTCATCCTGGCCCACGAGATCGGCCACGCAATCCAAGGCCGAGTCGGCAACACCGGCCTGACGGTAACCCTTGAGAATCAGGCCGATTGCTACGCTGGCGCCTGGGTGGCGTCTGTCGCTCAGAACCCTAACGACCGATTTAACGTGACGAGCAGCGACCTCGATCTGGCCCTAACCCAGTTCGTGCTGATTTCCGATGCGCCGGGCACTTCGGCTCTTGACGTGTCCGCCCACGGAAATGCGTTCGATCGCATCAACGGCTTTCGCGACGGACTCGAGAATGGGGCTGCCAGTTGTGCCACCTACACCGACCAGACCGTCGTCATCACCCAAATCGAGTTCGGCGACCAGGCCGACTTTGATTCCGGTGGAAACCTCCCGTTCGCAACCGCCGAGGTTGGCGACGATCTATTCGATCTGATGCCGGTCGACATCGAACTATTCTGGGAGTCGGCCTTCGAGGCTAGCTTCGGACAGCGCTTTGACCCCATCGACGGGTCGGTGGTTCCCTTCGTCGAAGGCGAACCCCTAACCTGTAACGGCAACCCGGTCGACCTGCTCGCGTACTACTGCGGCACGGATGACTTCATAGGCATCGAGACAACAAGCGCCGTTCGAGAGCTGTATGAGCGCTACGGTGACTTCGGTCCCGGTGTAATAATCGCTGCCCAATACGGGTTTGCTGTCGAGGCTAGGCGCGGGGTCATCGACGATCGTCTCCTGAACAGCCTGCAGGCCGATTGCTACGCGGGGGCCTGGACAGCCTCGATACTGCTCACCTCTGACCGTCCGTTCGACACCGATCCGGACGATGGGATTATCGATGGTCGAGTGCTATCGATTTCGCCAGGCGATCTAGCCGAAGCCGTCCAGACGTTGTTGATACTCGGCGATTCGAGCGAGGACGACAACAGTCGGGGCACCGGCTTTGAGAGGGTCGAGGCCTTCCAGTTCGGTGTGCTCGATGGAGTGCTTGGGTGCTCTCGCTACGAGGGTTAGCCAACCACTAGTGGAACGAGTTCAGCTCGGCTTGTTGAGTCCGGTACATGTAGACCGCAGCAGCCGAGAGCAGCAGCAGGCTGAAAGCTATCGACAGCGCCAGCGGTAGTTTTGACTGCGATCTGATCGGGATCGTCGCCGCTGTCTCGGGTCGTTCCTCTACCGCCCCTGCTACCTCGGTTTGATCCTCGACCGATTCGGGATCGGAAGCTTCCGGCGGCGAGGTATCGACACCGTCAGGCAATATGAGACGAAAGCCTTCGCCCGATCCGTTGTCGGCATCGTCGCCAGTGGGAGCCGTTTCGCTATCGCCGCCAGAGGAAGCTGACGGAGCCGTGGCGACAGAGGTTGTTGTGGTTTGGGGAGTTGTGGTTGTGGTCGGCGCAAACTCACCAATCGCCACAGCGCTCGCCTCGTCGTCTTCGGCGCTAGTGCTCGATGGCCCAGCTACAGAATCGAGGTCGATCGTGGCCGAGGATGCAACTCTCGACTCCGCAGAGAAACTGCCAACCGAGGGCAGCGCAATGCCGAAGCTCAGGGTAGAGGTGGCTCCTGGAAGCAGCGAACCTACCGTCCATGAAATCTCGCCGTTCTCAATGATGACTGTTCCCGAAGTGCTCGCTAGGTCGCCAGGTGCGAGTGCGAGTAGGTCGTCGAGGCTCGTCGATACCACAACATCGTGGGCGGTCGATGAGAGATGTGACCCAGGCTGGTTTTTGATGATGACGGTGAACGTGCCGGTCAAAGAGCTTGCGGTACCCACGCGTGGTTGATACGACATGGCCAGTTCGAGATCGGCTGGTGCGACGATATGTGCCGAGGCGATCGGGGTGGCTGGCACTCCCCCGGAAACACCGACGAGCTGAGCTGTCATCTCACAGACCCCGACTAGTGCTTCGGTTCCTTGTCCGCAGTTGGTAATGCCGTCGAGGTCTGTGACGATCGGAACTTCGATCTGGACACTGCTGCCAGCGTCGAGGTCGCCCTCCCAGCGAATGGAGGAACCAATGGCCGAGATAACTCCCGTTGATGCACTCAAGTCGCCATTGCGCTCGAGCCCAGCGGGCAGCGACGCCTGAAGTTTCACACCCTTGACAGCGGAGTCGTTGGTGTTTGTGACGACTAGGCCAACTGTGGCAGACCCGTCGGCGGCGACGACCGAATCAGCGGAAGCGAATGAGAGGTCGAGCCCGGTGACCGCACAAGCGATCGACACCAGGCGAGGTGAGATGCTGTTGGCTTGGCGAGCTTTGCCGCGACCGACATGGACGAGGTTGAGCTCGGTTTCGCCGCCCGCTACTTGAATTACGCCCAGCGAGGCGCCGGGCAGAACTTCTGCTGGAATGCGCTCAGGATCATCCGGGTTGATTTCAGCCAGTGACGAGCCAACAAAGCCAGCGTCCAACGGAAGATCAGCGATTGGCTCAGTACGTTGTCGAGCGATCGCCGCGTAGAACTGTTCTTGGGGTTCGTCGATCGTTTCGGTGGCGTGATCATCTGAACTCACCGCTCGAATGAGGTATTCGCCAGGAGCGAGCGGTGCGGGTAGAACGATTGTCTCGACCGCGTTTCGTCGTCCAGCGTTGCCGACGAGCGTCACACCGTCGAGGAGTTCGGTGTGCTCGAGGGTGGAGGTACCGCAGCCAATCCCTGCCTGCGCTGACGCTGACGGAGCGATCGCAACAGCCAGTGAGATACCGACAAGGGCCAGCGCCACTGCCGCGGTTAGAGGTTTGAGCACGTTATCGATTTGCACCATCGGATTTTCCTGCCTCATGGGTACGGAGAACTAACGGAATCGCTGCTGGCAAATCGCCTTGACGGCTAGCTAGCAACTATCTCGGTAGTGCCAGTCGGCAGGGCCCTTGGCGACATGAGTAGAACGGCCCATCCCTTTTTGGCTCAGGCGCTCGCCTACTCGCGCTGGTCCTTAGGGTCAGAATCTGTGCTCGTTGGCCGATATGAGCATTGTGAACCGCAAGGCGATCTCCGTAGTCGCAGTATTGCTGGCGTTTGTGGCAACACTTGGCGCGTCGCTGACCCTAGGCACGGAAAAGGTTGATTCGTCGGCCTTGCTCGTGGTGCCAGCGCCTCCCAAGACTGTCAGAATTGAGGTTCCGTCAACCACAATCTCTAAGGCAATTCCCGCTCCCAAACGCACCTCGGTACCTATTCGCGAGCTGCCGTCGACCTCTACCAGTACCTCGCCACCCACCACTGTCGTTCCGTTCGTACTCGATTTCGGTGGGGTCGACTTCGATTCGTTACTAGTCGCAGAGGAACAGAAACCGGTCGAACCTCAAAAGGCTGTCGCCTCGGTGCCGAAGGTTCAACCTCCAGCGCCCGTTGTGCCGTCGGTGGAGATCGATCTTCGCCCTCCGGCGGGCGGGGCGGTGGCCTGGTCGGGCAGCGGCGACGCGGCCGATCCCTTCGTGCTGCGTCGCGACGGCGACTACTTCGCCTTTAGCACCAACACGTCCGGCGCCAATGTGCCGGTGTGGTATTCGAACGACCTCAAGTCTTGGACGTTGTTAATAGATGCGTTGCCAGAACTGCCAGCGTGGGCGGCATCGACGGGTAGCCAAACCTGGGCGCCATCAGTACTTCAACGCGGTGGTTCGTTCATTTTGTATTTCACCACTAGAGACGCCGCAACGAACCGGCAGTGCATTGGAGTAGCGACCTCCAGCGAGCCACAAGGGCCGTACGTTTCGTCGGCTAGACGGCCGCTTGTTTGCCAGGCCAGCTTGGGGGGATCGATCGACCCATCGCCGTTCGTCGATTCGTCAGGAACGCCGTGGTTGTTATGGAAGAACGATGGTAACTGCTGCGCAGTGCTCACAAGAATCTGGAGTCAGCAACTATCGGGCGACGGGTTGAGCGTGGTTGGCGGCGAGACCGAGTTGCTCTGGGCTGACCAAGAGTGGGAGGCCTCGCTCATCGAGGGCCCGGCGATGGTTTCGGTCAACGGAACGCTGCACCTGTTCTATTCCGCCAACGGTTGGTCGACCAACCAGTACGCCATTGGTCACGCTGTGTGCGAAACCGTGCAAGGGCCGTGCTACAAGTCGACAACGACCACGTCATGGGGGTCGAGCGATGGCGGTCCGGGAGGGGCCGAGTTCTTTAGCGACGCCGTTGGCCAGGTTTGGATGGTATTTCACGAGTGGCGCTACCGAATTGGCTACCCGGGTGGCGAGCGCTCGATGTACCTACGCCCGATGCGCTTTCCGCGCAGCGGGCCACTCGTCACAACACTAACAACGCTCGCCCCGGTGACCTCTTTGGCCCCGGAAACCACACTCTCACCAACCACGGTCTTAGCGCCCCCGACCACCATCGTTCCCACCACTATCTCTCCTGTGACAACCACGCCGGCAACCGTTCCGCCAACAACCACAGCAGCTCCGAAAAGCATCCTGGCGACGACCGTACCTACCACCGCTGTGTCGACGCGTACTACTAGGCCGTGAAGACGCTTTCTCGGCCACTAACGCTGCGCGCTGCGATCGGTCTACCATCGCCGTCGTGATCAGCCCCATTCAGTATGTGACATCGGTTGGCGGAGTCGAGGTAGCGCTGCGCGACTTCGGTGGAGACGGGCCGCCGCTGCTCATCTCGCACGCCACCGGGTTCCACGCAATGTGCTATTCGAAGCTTGCCAAGGCACTGTCGGAAAGGTATCACTGTTGGGCGATTGATCTTCGTGGTCATGGCGACAGTCGCTACCCAGACGATGTCGATCTCGACTGGCGGCTAATGGGTTCAGACATTGCCGCCGCCCTAGCTTTCGCTGTTGGCGATGAGCCGGTGTTCGGAGTTGGCCATTCGATGGGCGGGGTAGCTATCGCCTTGGCTGAACTCGATCATCCCGGCACGTTCCGTGCTGCTTGGCTTTACGAGCCGGTGTTGTTTCCATTCGATGTATTGCCAGAGGGTCAGAACCCAATGGCCGAGCCCGCCCGGCGGCGACGTGAAGTGTTCGAGAGTCACGACGCTGTCTTTGACAGCTACTGGTCGCGCCCTCCATTCAATAGCATCGACCCGGTCGTGTTGAGGGCCTATATCGATCACGGATTCGCGCGACAAGATGATGGTTCGGTCCTAATCAAGTGTCGAGGCGCAACCGAGGCGGCGGTTTTCGAGCACTTCGGTAGCGGTGCGTTCGAGCGACTAGCCGATTTGGAGATTCCTGTGGCGTTGGCTCGAAGCGGCGATGGTGGCCGTCCTGCACTGGTTCAGGATCTTGTGCTGGCCCAACTCGCTTACGGCGAGCTGATCGAGTTTGAAAACCTCAACCATTTCGGTCCGTTTCAGGATTCGGAACAGATCGCCGACTCGATACACGACTATTTCGTACGCTCTGACCCAGCGACCGAGAGGAGCGCGAGTTGACAGCTCGACTACCAATAATCGTCGGGGTGGGTCAGACGATCAACCGTCCGACGACCCTTGGCGAGGCATGTGAGCCCATCGAGTTGATGCATCGGGCTGTGGCGGCCGCTGGCGCAGACTCGAGAAACGACAGCCTATTGCGCAGGGCCGAACTGGTGATGGCGGTAGGGGGAGTATGGCGCTACCCCGATCCGGCACGCCTAGTGGCCGATCGGATCGGCGCAAGCAATGCGTCGACCATGCTCACCTACTTCGGGGGCAACTCTCCTCAAGCTGCGGTAGCTGCCGCGGCGAAACGCATCGCAGCCGGCGCAGCAGACGTTGTGATCGTCTGCGGAGCTGAGGCGCAGTACTCAAAGAAGTTGATTCGTGCTGCAGGTGAACAACCGTCGTACACGTTTCCCGCCGATCAGACCCCCGCAGAACGATTCGGCGGCGATCTCGACATGGCCTTCGAACCCGAAAGAAGTCGCGAGGTCGACGCCCCGATAAGTGTCTACCCAGTGTTCGGGTCGGCGATTCGTCATGACCGCGGCGAATCCATTGGGCAACAACGCGATGCGATTGCGACGCTATGGGAGGGCTACAACCTCGTCGCCCGCACCAACCCCTACGCATGGTCGCCCACGGCCATGAGCGCCGCTGAAATACGCGACCCGACGCCAGCTAATCGGATGG
>CBERPN010000221.1:0-7447 GCA_965524675.1 uncultured bacterium | reverse complement strand
TGGTCTTTGAGCCTGATGGTGAACCGTTAGATAACGCCCGCCGGTCCCGAACCGCTAACCGCGTTCAACGGCGTGCTTTACAGAAAATGTATGGCGGCTGCATGTTCTGTCGAACACCGTTTAACTGGTGTCAGGTGCATCACTTCTGGCATTGGCTCGACCTGGGGCCGTCACAACTCTGGAACCTCGGACCGCTCTGTATTACCCATCACCACCAGATACACGACAATGGGCACCAAATCATCCGCAACCCCGACCACACCCTCAACCTGCAAACCGCATCTGGGTACATCATCGCTTCCACCACGGTGCCGCACCCCCAACCACCCGACAAGCTCGGCATCAGCCACAACTACCAACTCCCACACGGCCACAACCCCGACCGCAGCGACGAGGCTGGTCGAAACACCAATCCACCGAACGAACCCGGCGGATCCGACCTGACCGACTCAGGCCAGAAATCGCACCTAACCAACACCGGCCCCTGGCCCGACCAACCACTAGCCGGCCAAACCG
Source organism: uncultured bacterium (assembly GCA_965524675.1). Taxonomy (GTDB): domain Bacteria; phylum Actinomycetota; class Acidimicrobiia; order Acidimicrobiales; family SHLQ01; genus CALLQB01. The sequence continues at coordinate 6,931 of CBERPN010000221.1, read as the reverse complement.
CACGACCGACTATCAACCCAAACCCATCACTCTTCTAGCGGCGGCAGAAAGTCGTGGCTCGCAGACGCCTCCGTTTCCGCCAAGTTCGAAGCTAACTGAGCAGGCGAGCGAGTTCGGCGAAGGCGCGACCACGATGCGAAATCGAGTTCTTCTCGACATCGCTCATCTCGGCAAAGGTACGCCCGTCGCCGTCGACCGGGATGAACACAGGGTCATAGCCAAAGCCCCCCGAACCCGATGGAGCAAAAGCAATGGTGCCTTCGACCACTCCATCGGCCCGCAGCTCGCGACCATCACAGAATCGCACCAACGCCACGGTCCGAAACCTGGCGGTGCGTTCACCAGCCATTTCGATGCTCGATAGCGCCTCGAGAAGCCTCGCAATGTTCTCTGGATCGGTGGCCTCATCACCCGAATAACGAGCCGAGCGCACTCCCGGGGCCCCGTCGAGAGCATCGACTTCGAGACCGGTGTCGTCAGCGACGGCCGCTAACTTCGCAAATTCGCAAACTGCTAGCGCCTTTAGCCGAGCGTTTTCGTAGAGTGTCGCTCCGTCTTCGACCACTTCACCGAGCATCGATGGTCTAGCTACTATCTCGATCCCGTCGAGCAACTGCGCTATCTCGATGACCTTGTGCGGGTTGGCACTTGCCATTACCAGTCGCATGCCTCAACGAGGGGCTGGGGGGTCTGCCAGAACCTCTGCCTGAAGTTCTATGATCTCGCCGATTCCCTTCGCAGCGAGATCGAGTAAGGAGTCGAGTTCACCGCGAGAAAACGGCACCCCCTCGGCTGTTCCCTGTACTTCGACGAACTCACCGGAGCCGGTCATCACAACATTCATATCGGTCTCGGCCTGAGAGTCTTCGACATAGGGCAAGTCCAGAAGCGGGACACCGCCGACCACCCCAACCGAGATCGCCGCTAGCGGCTCGTTAAGCGGGTGCGTGTCGAGGCCGAGTCGGGTGAGGGCATCGTGCAGCGCCACATATCCACCGCAGATTGACGCCGTACGGGTACCGCCATCGGCCTGAAGGACGTCACAGTCAACCGTTACCTGACGTTCTCCCAGAGCTTTCATGTCGGTAACGCTGCGAAGTGCTCTGCCGATGAGTCGTTGAATCTCTTGTGACCGGCCGGAGACTTTGCGCCGCACCCGCTCGGGCGAAGACCCGGGAAGCATCGAGTATTCTGCTGTCACCCAGCCCTTGCGAGTGCCCTGCATCCAACGAGGCACGCTCTCGTCGATCGACGCTGTGCACAATACGCGAGTGTTGCCAAACGACACCAAGGTTGACCCTGCGGCCATAGTGGTGAAGTCGCGCTCAAAGCTTACGGGTCGTAATTCGTCTGCTTGACGGCCGTCTGGTCTCATAGGTAAGGCTTTCTGTTGACTGGTCGGGCCTGGTCAGATCGCGTAGGTGCGACCGACCATGGCCTGTTCTACCGGCGAACCGTAGGCGCGTTCGGCCTCGTGTAGGTGGTTCGGGCCGTCCGTACCTGGCAACAGGTGGGTGAGCATGAGCCGTTCGACGCCACCGCGCTTGGCCAACATGCCAGCTTGGCGTGCTGAAAGGTGTGGGGCGGTGTCAGATTCCATCTCGCTTCCAAAGGTTGCCTCACAGAGGAACAAGTCGATGCCCGTTCCGAACGGTGCAATATCGAAGCCGGGGCCGGTGTCAGCACTAAAAACAAAGGTGCGGTCGCACGCCCTAACCCGTGAAGCCAGGGTCTCAACAGGATGATCCGCCAGAACGAACGACCACGACTGGTCGCCAATGCACATCGTCGACGATTGATCGACCACATGGAATCGCAGGGTCGGAGACTCGGGTTGGCCAATGACGTTCTGGGCGAGCTCTTTGGTCTCAGCGGTGAGGTAGACGTCGAGCCCTGCAATGCCAAGGTCATAACGGAGCGCGTTGAACAAGACGGGCAATTCGACCCAATGATCGGGATGGGAATGGCTAATTACGACCGCATCTAGCGCAGCTAGCGGTACATGGCGTTGCAAGTTTCCGAGCGAGCCCGGACCGCAATCGTGCCAAACGGTGGCCTCCGGGCTACGTAATAGATAGCCGCTGCCAGCACCGCCAGAATCGGCGTAGGTTCCCGAGCAACCGAGCACCGTGAGGGTGAACTCAGGGTCGCCGAGTGTGTCTTGTTCTGATTGATCTGTCATGCCCGCTTCCACTCGCAGCGTTCGGCGCGCAGTAGTTCTGGTCCGAGGAGCTGTCGTCCGAGTGATTCAAACCAAGTTACGTCACCCGACGAGAGGAATCGATGACGCATATTTGTCATGCCGGTTGGCAGACTTTGGGCTGATTCTTTCGCGCCGGCCGCAAGATCGGTTCCCAGTAAGGTTCGGCGCAACGCGAAAGCAACTTCATCTGCGGAGGAAACCAGCACAACTCCGCGGCCCATGACCTCGCTGATCGTGCGAGCCAGAAACGGATAGTGGGTGCAGCCCAACAACAAGGCATCGACCTCGCCGTCGCGCACTGGCGCCAGTAGTCGTTCGCTAAGGACTCTGACCTGGTCGGAGTCGAACTCGCCACGTTCGACGAATTCGACGAATCCAGGACACGCTGCACAGGTGAGTTCGACATCGCTCGACAGCGCCGCGACAGCCCGTTGGTAGGCCCCGCTAGCGATCGTGCCCACAGTGCCGATAACCCCAACCCGCCCCGTCGACGACGCGTCGACTACCGACTCAACCCCCGCTTCGATCACCCCGATTATTGGATGGTCGAACTCGTCTTGAAGGGCTGTCAACGCGGCCGCCGATGCCGTGTTGCAAGCCACAACAATGGTCTTGGCGTCGTGTTCTTCGATGAGAAAACGAGTTATCTCGAACGAGAACTCTTGCACCTCGTCGAGCGACCGAGGGCCATACGGGTAGCGACCTGTATCGCCGACATATACCAGCCGTTCGTCGGGCAGCAAATCGATTGTGGCTCGGGCCACCGTAAGGCCACCAAAGCCCGAATCGAACATCCCGATTGGGCGGTCGTCTGCCATCGCGGATGATCGTATCGGCTCCAATCATCGCTCAGGTCGGCCTGACAGCAGGTCGAAACCCTTTGGGTGAGGTTTTCTCGTCTCGTTGAGTCCCTAGTGCTGCTCCTTGCCATCTTTTCGTCGTTGCTCCAGGCTCCCGCCAGCGCCAGTAGATCAACGTCGGATGAGCGGTTGCGTGTCGCCGTGATCGGTGACTCGTTGATCTACGAGTCGCAGGACCAAATCGGCTTCTGGATGTCGATGGCAAACATCGATGTTCAGTTCGTAACGCTGGGTGGTTTGGCCCCGTGCGACTTCATTGAGGTCGGAGAACAGGTGGCGAACGATTTCAAACCCGATGTGGTCATTCTGAACTTCACGGGCAATTCATTATCGCCCTGCATGGATGCTGCTGTCCCCATGTCTGCTCAGTATCTCGATTCCTACCGGTCGGACGCGGCGGCGTTGACAGCATTATTCGCCGATACCGGCAGCCGGGTATGGTGGACTGAATCGCTACCCCACAAGGATCGCTTCAACAAGAGGGTCGCCAAGGCTCTCGATAAGATTTACGCATCCACCCCGGGCATAGCGGGCATCATTCCGGTAAAGGAATACTTCACCACCAAGCGTGGCCGCTACTCGAAGAGAGTCCCCTGCCGATTCGCTTGGGAACGATGCCGCCGGGGTCGAGTTCGGGTTCGGGCAGCTGACGGCGCTCACCTCGGTGATGGTCCTAAGAATCAGGCAGGCCGGATTCGTCTGGCTGCCATCTACACGTCGTTCGTCGTGTACACCGAGCGATGAGCCACACTGAAACAAAGCGTGTCGAATCGCTGCGCAGATTCACTGCTGTGACAGCAGCGGTTCTGATTTGCGCGGTAATGATCGGAACCGGTTCAATCCTCTCGAGGACTGCGCCCGGCCCCCATTCAACAGTCGCTCTCGGCCCAGATAAGGCTGAGCCAGAAGAAGCTGCCGAGGTTGAACAGCCAGTGGAACCTGTTGAGCGATCGCTGCCCGAAGGCGCCATAGCTTTCCGCGATTCCACCGACGGAAGCGATGCGGCTGAGGAGCCCGTCGCCGACTCGGTCGCTCCACCAACACTGCGACCTAGGCCTTCCAAAGTATTGCTGATCGGCGATTCGATCGCCCGCGAGATCCAACCGCTCTTCCAGAGCGAGATGACGGCCCGCAATATTGGGTTCGACGCCATCACTTTCCCTGGGATGGCGGCCTGCGACCTGATCGAAGCACTCGAGCTGCATATGGTGACGGCCAGCCCTGACGTAGTGATCATGTTGTTCACCGGAAACGCAATCACGCCGTGTATGGCCAATGCCAGCGACCCGACCTCTGACGTTTACTTCGATACTTACCAGTCCGATGTCGCCACCATGATCGGACTTGTAGGCGGAGAAGCGGTCGACATTTGGCTAGTCGGAGCACTGCCATACGCCGATGAACCCACCGTGATCTCGACCGCTCGTCTCGGAGAGACCTTGGCTGGCGTCGATGGGGTCGCCGGAACCATCGAGATCGTCGACCTCTTTGTCGACGAGCAGGAGAGTTACGGCACAGACTTGCCATGTCGGCTGCCCGCCGAACCATGTCCCACCGTTCGAGTTCGGGCCAGCGATGGGATCCATCTCGGCGACGACGGAACCGACAACCTCTTCGGGCGCCAGCGCATGGCGACCGGAATTACCCGGTTCATGGACGCCATATACCAGTAGCCTCGTCAAGGCTATGGCTGCAAAGAGCACGAAGAAGGGGAACAACATTCCCGCTGGCGCCACGGTGGTGGCTACCAACCGCCAAGCGCGTCGCGACTATGAGATCCTTGAAACCTTCGAGTGTGGCTTGGTGTTAAAGGGCAGCGAGGTGAAATCGCTGCGCGAGGCCAAAGTGCAGTTGGCCGAATCGTACGCCACCGTCTATCAGAACGAAGCTTGGATTCACTCGCTTCACATCGTTCAGTACAGCCACTCGGCGGCGGCGATGGGCCATGAACCCGGCCGAACGAAGAAGCTGCTGATGCATCGTCGCGAGATCGATCGACTCGGTATGCGTCTCGACGCCGAACGGCTCACGCTGGTGCCGTTGTCAGTCTACTTCCTGGAAGGTCGAGCCAAGGTCGAGCTTGCACTCGCTCGCGGTAAGAAGCAACAAGACCGACGCCAAGACATCGCCAAACGCGACGCCGACCGAGAAGCGCGCCGCGAGCTCTCGCGAAACATCAGCGGCAAGAACCGCCGATCCCGTACTGCTTGAAGATCTCCCCAAAGGAGGGAGCAGATCTTCAAACAGTACGGCTACGGTGCGCGATACTCATGACATGACTTCGCTCGGCGCCATGGTGATGCGCCAGATTCCTCCAGAAAATGTGCGGTCTCATGTGGCGGCACTCGACGGCCGCTTCGACGAACTGTGGATCGTTGAAGACTGTTTCTATGCGGGCGGAATCAGCCAGCTCACGTCGGTGCTCGCCGCGACCAGCAAATCGATTGTCGGTCATGGCATCGCCCCAGCGCCGTTTCGCAACCCGGCAGCCTTGGCCATGGAATGGGCCACGCTCGCCCGCATGCACCCAGGGCGTCTCGCGGTGGGAATCGGCCACGGAATGCCCGCCTGGATGGACCAGATCGGTGAGAGTCATGAGTCACGGGTAACACTGCTACGCGAGAGCATCGAGGCCACCAAGGCCCTTCTCACTGGCGAGACGGTGTCGTACGACGGTCGCTACGTGAAGCTCGATGACGTCCGCTTGCAGTTCCCGCCAGCTGGTCCGATTCCGGTTTCGGCGGGAGTTCGGCGACCGGTATCAATGCGGATGTCAGGAGAGGTGGCCGACGGCACCGTTATCGCCGAAGGCCCTAGCCCATCCGATATTGCGCGGTTGCGGGCTCAGATCGACCAAGGCCGAGCCGCGGCCGGAAGAACCGATCATCATCGCCTCACCGCTTTCGTAGGGTTCTTCATCGGCGAACTGAGCGAGCTTGGACCCCCGCCCGAAGACATCGAACCCGGCTGGGCCGCGATTGGCGATGCCGCGACGGTGGCCGACGATATCCAAGAGATGATCGATACCGGTATCGACAGCCTGGTCTTGGTCCCGTTCGAAGACCCCGCCTCCCAACTCGAGCTAGCCCTCGATCGAGTGGTGCCAAGCCTGAAACTTTGAGCGATCGGTTTAACGCGATGGCTTGATGTCGGTGGATGGCAGTACGATAGGTACTGCAGATCCTTGACAATTGAGACACTGCACTAGGGGCTGATCGGTTTCGACGTTGAGACCTGGAAGTCGTTACGTGCGACCAGAGTTGCTCAGACTCTAAAAACGGGGCACAAACAGAGACGCCAATACGGATGATCTCGCTCTCGCAGCCTGACCTTTAGTCAGATTGCTTGAGTCACAGTGACTTCCCGCCTAAAACGGTTGGGAGGCGCACGGGGCCAATCCATTGCAGCCCGGCAACAGAAGCAAAGGAGGACAGCAGGGAGAGACCGCTGACGGTGTGAAAGACCACTGACATCGGAGAAAGATCCGGCGGAGGGCGCAAGCCAACCGATCCGACGGTTCAGCAGCCGCAAAGCTGAAGATCGGGAATGGTCGTATCGCGTTCGGTAACCACTCAGCGGACGGGGGTTCGATTCCCCCCAGCTCCACGTTTGTGATGTCTCGCGACATCGGAAACCTCTGAACCCTCGGGTTCAGGGGTTTTGTTTGTTTTGGGGTTGGTAGTCGTGGTTGGGGTTGAGGGTGAGTGTTCGGATGATTTCGCCGGTTTGGGTGGCGATGATTCTGATGTTGAGGTCTTCGATTATGAGGGCGACTGGTGTCGCGGCGTGGGCTCTGCCTATGCCGATGTGGTGTAGTCGTCCGCCGCGTCGGAGGGTGAGTTTTCCGAACCGGTCGACTTGGTCGTGT
>CBERPN010000220.1:0-7451 GCA_965524675.1 uncultured bacterium | reverse complement strand
GGGCCAGTTCTCGTAGTGCTCGATATCGCCAAGATTGCTGATAAGTAGGCTTTTCCACTCGAGATCTGAACGGCGAAAGAAGTTGCGGTCAGAATCTACTTCGTTCCTAGTGGTGTCTCCGGCGGATCTACCCCAAGTGCCAAGAACAGCCACACCGCCAGGTCGCAGCACGCGCCGAAGCTCGCGAAGTGTCGCCGCAATAGCGTGATCGGTCACGTGCATTAGCACGCTCATGGACCAGATTGCGTCGAATGTGGCGGATCGAAATGGTAGGGAACCGGCAGTGCCGACCAGCGCTCTGGCGCCGTGCCCTACGCAGCGGGTCGCGTTCTCGAATGACAGGTCGATCGCTGTGACCGCTATTCCTACCGCTATGAGAGCCTCGCAGTCGCGACCGGGCCCAGAGCCGATGTCTAATACCCGGGCGGGGGCTTTTGGAAGTATCGAAGAGATCGCCCGCAGTCGTCCCGATAGTCTTCGGCCCTCAGTGGTCAAGAGATCGCGGTTGGCCGACTCGGCGTCGTAGTACGAGATCAGCTCAGATTCGATCTGGTGCTGAGGTTTCTCCTCTGGTTGGTCGCTACTCATTTCGCTGAGTCAGCCGGGCGGGAGCTGCATTCTCGGCGACCGAACAACCCTCGAAGCTGGTGCGAGCGACTAAGGTCGACTCTTTCCACCGACGGACAGTCTCTGTCGAGAAGGCGATCGAAACCGTGGCTGAGATAGAGATTGGCATGGGTAAGTCGGGTCGAAGAGCGTACGGGTTCGACGACATCGCGATAGTACCAAGCCGCCGGACTCGCGACCCAGAAGATGTCGATATTAGCTGGAAGATCGATGCATTCAAGTTCGAGCTTCCGGTGATGGGGTCAGCCATGGACGGCGTGATCAGCCCCGACATGGCGATTCGGCTGGGCAACCTTGGCGGTGTGGGCGTGCTCAATCTTGAAGGGTTGTGGACGCGCTACGAAGACGCCGACGCAGTCCTCGACGAGATCTCGACACTGCCGGTCGAAAAAGCGACCCGACGTATGCAGGAGCTCTATCAGGAGCCGATCATCCCCGAGCTGATCACCCAACGAATAATCGAGATAAAGGAAGCGGGTGTCACAGCCTGTGCGTCGGTTACCCCTCAACGCACCACCCAGTTCATCGACGAAATCATGGCTGGCGAACTCGATATCTTGGTCATCCAAGGAACAGTGGTTTCGGCTGAACACGTGTCGAAGACCTCCGAACCGCTCAATCTCAAGACCTTTGTTCGATCGCTTGACATCCCGGTGATCGTTGGCGGATGCGCCAGCTATTCGGCAGGGCTTCACCTAATGCGAACCGGGGCCGCCGGGGTGCTCGTCGGGGTTGGACCCGGCCATGCCTGCACCACCAGGGGCGTGCTCGGATTAGGGGTTCCCCAGGCCACCGCCATCGCCGATGTGAAGGCGGCACGAATGCGCCATCTCGACGAGACCGGCGTGTATGTGCACGTAATTGCCGATGGCGGAATGGCGACCGGAGGCGATATCGCCAAAGCCATCGTCTGTGGCGCCGACGCGGTGATGATCGGGTCGCCGCTCGCCACCGCTTCGGAGGCACCAGGTCGCGGCTACCACTGGGGCATGGCGACTTTTCATCCGACATTGCCCCGAGGCGCTCGCGTCAAGGCCGAGATTCGGGGCACTCTCGAAGAGGTACTCGTCGGGCCAGCCCACGAGAACGACGGCCGCATGAACCTGTTTGGTGGCTTACGCACATCGATGGCCACCTGTGGGTACACCGATATCAAGGACTTCCAGAAGGCTGAGGTGATGGTGGCGCCAGCGCTACAAACTGAGGGTAAGAAGCTGCAAACCGAGCAAGGTGTGGGGATGGGTCACTGACCCCTTCTCGACCAGCAATGCCCCTCGACGATGGAAACGCAATGGAATCAGATGCTGACACGGTTCTCGTAATCGATTTCGGAGCGCAGTACGCACAGCTCATAGCGCGACGCGTGCGAGAGCTGAGCGTTTATAGCGTGCTGGTGCCTCACGACCTAACGGCAGCCGAACTAGCGGCTAAGAATCCCTCGGCAATCGTACTTTCGGGCGGACCCAAGAGCGTTCACGTCGACGGTGCGCCGCTGCTCGATCCCGAAATATTCGAACTGGGTATTCCAATTTTTGGAATGTGCTACGGCGCCCAGCTCATTGCGCATCAACTCGGCGGCGAGGTCGGGCGAAACGACAAAGGTGAGTATGGCCGAACCGAAATGGTCGCCATCGAAGGGGCGCGGTCTGAGCTGTTTGTAGGCGATAGCTCGGCCGACCAAACGGTGTGGATGAGCCACTTCGACGCCATTACGCGGGCTCCCGACGGGTTCGTGGCTACCGCTAGCACCGATGCTTGCCCCGTCGCCGCCCTCGAGAATCACGAGCGCCGTATCTATGGGGTGCAGTATCACCCCGAGGTGGGCCACACCCCGCAGGGCATGGCGATACTCGACCGATTTCTGCACGGCTTGGCCGGTTGCTCAAGCCAATGGACGATGGGAAACTTCATCGACGAGGCCGTCGAGAAGATTGCTCACCAGGTTGGTTCTGGCCGAGCGATTTGCGGGCTATCGGGCGGAGTCGACTCGGCGGTGGCCGCAGCGTTGGTTCACAAGGCCATTGGCTCTCAGCTGACCTGTGTGTTCGTCGATACTGGCCTAATGCGCGCAAACGAGGGCGAGCAAGTGGTTGAGACCTTTCGACGCCATCAAGGCATCGAACTCATTCATGTACACGCCGCCGACCGCTTCTTCGACAAGCTCGCTGGCATTGAAGATCCCGAAGATAAACGCAAAGCCATCGGCGAGACTTTCATACGCGAGTTCGAAGCGGCGTCCGCCGGACTCACCGACGCCAACTATTTGGTTCAGGGCACGCTCTACCCCGACGTCATCGAGTCGGGCACCAAGCACGCTGCGAAGATAAAGAGTCACCACAACGTCGGCGGGCTGCCCGACGATATGGAGTTCGAACTAGTCGAACCGCTACGCAGCTTGTTCAAAGACGAGGTTCGTACGGTTGGAACAGAGCTCGGTCTGCCCGATGAGATCGTGTGGCGCCAGCCGTTCCCAGGCCCCGGGCTAGGTGTTCGGATCATCGGCGAAGTCACCCCCGAGCTGGTGCAAATTCTTCAAGACGCCGACCTAATCGTGCGCGAGGAGATCGCCGCTGCTGGGCTTGAGCGAGAGATCTGGCAGGCGTTCGCGGTTCTTCCCGACATCCGAAGTGTTGGTGTTATGGGCGATGAACGCACCTACGCTCGGCCGATAATCATTCGAGCCGTCACCAGCGAGGACGCCATGACAGCCGATTGGGCTCGGCTTCCGTACGAGCTTCTCGAAGCCATGTCGAGTCGCATCATCAACGAGGTTGATGGCGTGAACCGGGTGGCCTACGACATCACGTCGAAGCCCCCCGGTACCATAGAATGGGAATGAGCGAGACTGCACCACTCGATGCGTTAACCCGATCTTCGGCGACGTTTGGTGAGCAGCTCGCGTTGGTTGGTGACGAAGACTGGGCCCGCCAGACCAATACCGAAAACTGGGACGTTCGTTCGCTGGTGGCGCATCTCGTCATCGGCGACGCCACCGCTAAGGATGCCCTGTCCGGTGTGGTGACGAAGCGAGTCACCTCGTTCGATGCTGCAATATTGGGGGAGGAGCCTCTGGTGGCTTGGCGCGGAACCGCTGTTGCCATGATTAGGGCTTTCTCTGATCCCGGCGTGCTCGAAGAGGTTTATGAACTCGATGGGGTTTCGCTAAGCGGTGAGGCATTGTTGGGCCTTCGGGTAAGCGATGCGCTGGTACACACATGGGACTTGGCCGAGGCTATTGGTCGCTCCATTGCGCTACCTGATGATCTTGCCGAGTTCGCCCTCGACTCCTGGAGCTCGCTGATGAGTCGACTCGACGATGCCACGTTCTACGGTGAGGGGCCGATCGAACCAGCTGTTGACGCGGCACCTGCTGTGCGACTGTTAGCGCTGATGGGTCGGCGAGGATGAGCGAGGACTTGCCGCTCGACTACCCGGTGAAGGTAGGGAGCATGCTCTACACCTTGGTCGATCCGCACGTGGGTCATGAACTCGCCTACAACCGCTGGTACGAGCGCGATCATTTCTACGGTGGTTGCATGATTGGTCCCTGGCTGTTCGCTGGCAGTCGTTGGGTGGCGACCCGTGAACTCAAGGAATTACGTATCCCTAAAGACTCCACCAACACGGTCACCGAGCCGTACGACCGCGGAACCTACGTGGCCATCTATTGGGTGCACGAGGGACACCACGACGAACATTTCGGCTGGGCCTCGGAGCAAGTGAAAGAGTTGTACTCGGCGGGCCGCGGGTTTGCTGAGCGGACCCATGCCCACACCGTGCTGTACGGTTACGCCGCGACCCACTACCGAGACGACGACCCGGTGCCGCTCGAGCTGGCACTCGACCACGGGTTCGCGGGGCATGTGTCGGTCGCCATGGATCGTGCCGAGGGAGTGAGTGCCGATCAGCTCGGAGACTTCCTGAGCGATGTGGCGATGAACGAGCTGATGATGGGGTCGGGGATTGCGCAGGGTTCCACTTGGATTCCAATAGAGCGCGACGAGATGACCAAAAATGCTCCGATGGATCTTGGCAGCGAAACCGGCAGCGCCGAGACGCGCACGATGCAGCTGTTCTTCACCGATAACGACGTTCGTGTCGACTACGACCGGTTCGGTAGTTACGCCAGCCAGATCAACGAATCAGGCTTGGCCACCGTCGTGTTGGTCGCGCCATTTCATAAGACGGTCGTAGGAACCGATCGTTACGTAGACGAAATCTGGTAGCGCCGCAGATCTCCTTGCTCTGGCCCTGGGGCGGGCGCAATACGGCGACCGGATCTGAAGTGATCGGTAAGTCAGAATTCTGGTCAGAAAAGACTGTCTTGGATAACCAGTTCGTCCGGTTCGTGGTTTCCAATGGCAAGTTCTATTCCGTACAGCTTCTGGAGATCGATGGCGAATACATCGCTGGTATTGGTACGTCGGGCCGCAACCATTCGGCCCACGACGTCGAGGATTTCAAGATCGTGGGCCCCTCGGCGCGGATCGAGAGGATAGCTGCGCACCTGTTGCCAGACCGAGCGCTGAGCCGCCGGGTTTGACCACCAAGTCAAGGTTGACACCACCCCAGAGTCGGCGTCAGCTCCAATGAGCTGTCGAACCCGGTCGGCAAGAGGCTCGAGGCGCTCATCGAGTTCGGGTTCGTCCAGCGGATTTGCTAGACCCGCAAGCTTGCGGCTTGCCGATACGGATTGAGGAATACCTAGGTTCGAAGTGATGAGATCCTCGGCCACCCGCACGACGTAGCCGTCGGTTGTTTCAGCAACTAGCACCGCCCTCCAGGCGCCTTGTTCTAACAGCCGCTTCTGAACTCTGGTTGCCGTGCTCGTACCGATCTTCACAGACCCGTCGCGAAACGCGGCTAAGTACAGCACGTTCGGCTGTTGAAAGTGGTCGAGCATTGCTTGCTCGGTGACACGCTCAGGTTCGTTGTGGGCATGATGGAGCTGCGAAGCAAACATGGCGTCGGCGATGGAGCATGAGGTGCAAGTTCGGCTGCGAGGCTCGGGTCGCGAAGAGCAGTCTCGGTATCCGTCCGTCTGGGAAATGTGCCCGACGCATCTGCGCCTCGGCTCGGCTCCGATCCAGTAGTTCAGGTGCAATCCGATCGGTGGGACCAACGCCGAGATGGTGTCATTGCCGTCTCGTATGCGAAGCATGGCTTGGTCATTAGACCAAGTGACTCCGAGAATCGAGCGTTGCGCGATCAGAGCCAGTCCCATCCTGGCGAGCATAGCTGGGCGGTGTCCTACCGCTGTTCGCGCTGGCGTAACCGCCCAACCCTCATCCGAGTGTTGCAGGTATTCGAGCAGTACTTCCGGGCCCCTTGCTGCGACCCATCTATGTAGACATCGGCGCAATTCGATGCCTCACATATGCCAAGACGGCTGGGTCCGCGGCGCTCGACAACTTCGAGAATCGTTAGCGCTCCGGCAGCGGCGGTCAACGTTTGGCTGCCGGCCACTAGCTCTCGGCTGATCGATTCACCATCGAAGGCGACTGCGACTGTTAGCGAAGACTCTCGAATGATCAGGTCGAGATGTTGTGCGACTGTGTTCGGGTCGGGCGCGGCTTTGAAGATTTCGAAGAGTCGATTTGCCGCATCGATCAGCTCGGTCCTCGATCTGGTGGGTGCTTCGCCGCCGATCGCGTCGGGGTAAGGCTGTGCGGTTTCGGCCGCCGCACGCCGGGTGGCATCGGAGAACTCGTTGACGAGTTCAACGAGCGTCGTAATGGTGAGGGGTTCGACCAAGTTCGCCACACCTCAAGACTAACGTCTTGAAGTAGTCGAGCACGTTACCAGATTGGTAACGTCTTCATATGGTTGAATACGTTACTGCCAGTGTCTCGGCGTGATTGATCTGGCGGTTGTTCCGGCCTTCGTCGTGGCCGTGCTGGCGATTCTGATCGCTCCTGGGCCCGACATGATGTTCATGATCGGGACCGGCCTCGACGCCGGTCGGCGAGGTGCAGTGATAGCCGCGCTTGGAGTGACGGCAGGCGTATCGATATACGTGGTCGGATCGGCGCTTGGTCTGGCGGTGCTGGTTGAACGAGTGCCCGAAGTCCTCGACGTCATCAGAGGTCTCGGAGCTCTCTACCTGATCTACTTGGGTCTGACGACATTGCGCTGCGCCGGGTCTCGACTCGGGTCCCCCGACACAGGTCAGGACGACCTTTTGATGATCTTCCGGCGCGGATTTATCGTCAATGTCACCAACCCCAAGGTTGCGCTGTTCATCGCCGCGTTCGTCCCACAGTTCGTCGATCCCGAACTCGGCCACACAGCCGGACAGTTCTTGTTCTTCGCAGTAACGTTCCAGGTACTGGGGTTACTGGTCGATCTCGCCATTGGGTTGACGGCCGGAAGTACCCGATCCTTCGTACTCGAGCGACCGAACGCGGTAGTAAATCTCGATCGGGTGGCGGCGTTGGTGTACCTCGCGATCGCTGGCTGGTTGCTCTTCGAACTACTCAGGTGACCATCTCGAACGTGTGTCAAGACTTCCCCGACCCAGCGGATCCGATTCCGGTTCGGATTTTGGGGAACCACTCCAGGATGGCTGGGACAGGGGTCAGCAGAGGTCGGCGTCTAGAGAGTTCGGTAGAGTTTGGTGAAGTGTTGCTCTGGCGATTGAGCCGGGCTCGGAGTTGCTATGAGCAGCTAGTGAGCCGTCAGCCCGCCATATGCCTGACCGTCCAGCGGTTTTGTCGAATCCGCCACCGGTCGGTCCAGCAAAGCTGGCGATAGCGACCCATATGTCGTGATCGCCTGCCACTCGCTGGGCTCTTTGTTTGACAACCTCGAAGTCTTCAGCCGCT
>CBERPN010000219.1:0-7473 GCA_965524675.1 uncultured bacterium | reverse complement strand
AGCTCAACTCCAAAATCGGCGCGTACGATAACGCCGCCGAGTTTGGGTCACGAATTCCTACCTTTGCCCACCACCTGCGAGCAGCCGGCTACCAGACCTCGCTGGTTGGCAAGATGCACTTCGTCGGCGCTGACCAACTACACGGGTTCGAAGAACGTCTTACCACCGACATCTACCCTGCCGACTTTGGCTGGACCCCTAATTGGTCAGATCCCGGCGGGCGGTTCGACTGGTGGTTCCACAACCTGGACAGCGTGATCAACGCTGGCATAGCCGAGGCTTCCAACCAACTCGACTACGACGATGAGGTCGCCCACCAAGCGGTGCGCAAGATTCGTGACCTGGCCCGTACCTCCGACGACCGGCCCTGGGCGATGACCGTTTCGTTCACTCATCCACACGATCCGTACGTCGCCCGTCAAGAGTTCTGGAACCTGTACCACCACGACGCCATAGTCATGCCGAGGACACCGACACCCGCTATTCCAGACCCCCATAGCCAGCGACTCGCTCAGGTGATTACTGCCGATACAACCCAACCATCGGACGCGCACATCCGAAACGCCCGCCACGCTTACTTGGCCAATGTCTCCTACGCCGATGCGCTCATTCAGCAAATCCTCGACACGCTCGAGGCCCACGCAATGCGCGACAACACGGTCGTTCTCTTCACCTCCGATCACGGCGACATGTTGGGCGAACGAGGCCTGTGGTACAAGATGAACTTCTTCGAGCACAGCGCCCGCATTCCCCTCGTTCTGAACTTCCCGAGCCAAATTGCTCCGGCGACGGTCGCCACCAACACGAGCCTTCTCGACATAGCTCCCACGCTGCTCGAACTAGCCGGTGTTGAGGTGCCCGACACGATGGATGGCCAGAGCTTGCTTTCGCTCGGCCAACGCGACGGTGAGCGCACCGTTTTGGGCGAGTACCTCGGCGAAGGTGCGATTGCTCCAATCTTGATGATCCGTCGAGGCGACCACAAGTACGTCTGGTCCGCTGCAGATCCACCACAGCTCTACGATCTGTCGGCTGACCCGAGCGAACTGGTGAACCTCGCCCTCGAGCCGTCGCCCTTAGCGTTGGCCTTTGAAGCTGAAATTCAGCACCACTGGGACCCCGCCGCGCTAGATGCCGCGGTTCGAGCCGACCAGCAATCCCGCCAAATAGTCGACCGGGCGTTGAGGCAGGGCCGGTATCAATCCTGGGACTACCAGCCAACCACTGACGCTGCCAACCAGTACATGCGCAATCACCTAGACCTCAACGAAGTCGAATCCTCCCGCCGCTCCTAAACCCACCCAACCGAAATTGCGGCTCTGGTGCACACTGGGTGTGCACCAGGGCCGCCAGAACGTGAGAATACTGGCCACTGGGCGCATCGGGCTCCTAGGGCAGTGCTGTTAGTCCGCCATCGACGGTCAGTTCTGTGCCGGTTATGAAACTCGCCTTGTCCGACAGCAAGAACATGCAAGCATTCGCCATATCCCCCACCTCGCCGACCCGGCCGATCGGCACCGCCTTGGCAGTACCGGCCGCCTGTTCTGGATTTTCTTCCCAGCGCGCCTGCATAGGGCTCCTGGTCGGGCCGGGCAAGATGCAGTTTGACCGAATGCCGTTAGCTGCGAACTGTATGGCCGCCGACTTCGACAACGCTATTAGCCCAGCTTTGGAAGCCTGGTAGGCATCCTGGGGCTGGCTGTCACCCCGCAAACACTGGATTGTAGAGAAGTGAACCATCGCCCCGCCGCCCTGCTCCTTCATTAGCGGTACTGCCGCCCTGATCGTGTGGGCACAACCCTTAAGGTTGATTTTGAGCACCTGATCCCAAACGTCGAGATCGATGTCGAGCACCGATTCGTCGCGGTCGAACCACAACACTCCCGCCGCATTTACCAGGTAGTCGACTCGGCCAAACTTTGCGCGGCTGTCGATCACTACACCGGAGACAAACTCGTAATCGGCCACGCTCCCCCGAAACGCCAGAAACTCGCCGACACCGTCGAGCGCCTCCGATTCCTGAGCGTCGATCCCAACCACATTCGCACCAGCGGCGAGCAGGGCGGCCGAAATCGCTCGACCCATTCCGCTCGCCGCACCCGTGACAATTCCCGTCTTTCCCGCAAAACTCATTCTGGTGGCCCCTCACATCCTCAAGTGAGTACATAATTGTCGAGCGATTGGCCCCTCTGCCAATCCGTTGAAAACTTGCTCTCTACACCAGTCTGTGTACGATGGTGTTGTGACTCGTACCAACATCGACATCGACGACGAACTTGTCGAGCGCGCAATTCGAACGTTCGGCCTGCGCAGCAAACGAGAAGCAGTGCAACTTGCTCTGGAACGCCTCCTCGGCGGCGGGCCGATGAGCATCGAAGAGCAGTTGGAGATGCAGGGGGTCGGTTGGGAGGGCAGCCTCGACGACATGCGCGGCGACCGATTCGTCGAGTGGTCCTCCAATGCTGATAGCTGACACCTCGGCATGGATCGAGTTCTTGAACGCGACCGAGTCCTTCTCTGCTCAACGTTTGCGTCAGGCCATCAAGGACCGCGAAGTTGTCGTCATCGACCCGATCCTGCTCGAGGTCATGGCGGGGTCTCGACGTCACCTAGTAACCCGGACGCAGCGCCTACTAGAAGCCCAGACCCTCGAACCACTGGCGACCAAGCTCGACTGGCTCGACGCGGCCACAATCTATAGAGAACTCAGGTGGCGAGGGGTTACGATCCGGTCGCAGATTGATGTGCTAATCGCAGCCGCTGCCATTCGGCTCGACCTGCCGGTTCTGCACCACGACCGCGACTTTGGTTACATCGCTCGAAACACTCCGCTCCAGCTCGTCGCCTGACCAAGGTCGACGAAGCGCCTAACAAAGATGTACCTCACCGAGGCGAGTGTCCTAGTCAAGCAGTGGGTCAGAACGGGTTCGTTGCTGCTCGGCGCTTTCGTGTTCGGACAACACCCGACCAAAGAGCTGCAGGGTGCGTTCGACTCGGCCGATCACGCCGGGTTGTTGAGTGTAAGCAAATATCGCTGCGTGGCGGGGTCTAGAGCTTGCCGCCACCCTGGTCACCCGGTGAAGTGAGTAGCGACCGCGAAAGATCTGAAGATCGCCCTCGCGAAGGTCGAGGGTGCGAACCGAGTCGAGACAACTCGCCGAGCCGCCAGCGTCAAGCACGCCTTGGATGCCATCGAAGCCCTCATCATCGCCAGAGCGAATCGCCGGTGAGTACTCGAACAGCCCTCCCTCGTCGGCTCCTTGAACGAGCACGGTCACAGCAAATTCGTTGGTGTCGAAATGCCAGGTGAACTGCTGGCTTGGATCGAGAATGTTTGCGGTTAACCCGGCGAGCGGATCGGCGTAGCAGTGAAGCTCGGCGATCTCAAGGCAATCGGCGACAAAACGGGTCAGCTCCTGCGAGCGAAACAACGCTTCGATTACGCAATCAGGCCGCCAACTGTCGCCTGGAATAAAACCGCTCGATCGTTCCGTGAAGGTATTTACTGGATGGTGTTGCGGAAACTCCGGATTGGGAGTGACGTGAAAGTATGGATTGATTACCTGGGTCGAGTAATGGGTCTTGTGCTTGTGGGCCAGAATTTCCTGGTTGATCCGGTCGATAGCGTCGGGTCGAACCAAATCGCGAATCACCGCGCAACCCTCCGATCGAAGGCCCTCGCGCGCTGCCGCTACCGTCGACCGGTACCCCTCGGAATCGGGACTGTCGATCGGGTACGACGCAGTGTCGACTATCGACCCGATGTCATTACTCATCACTTCTCCCATGGTGCAACCCAGTCGCCATCAAGGCGCATCGAGATTCCGGCATCGTCTTCGATCCGTCGGGTCACATGAAGTTCGCCAACATCGGACCCGTAGCGGTCGGCTGCCTGCTGGAAGACCTCATGGGCGGCGGCCGTCATCGGCAGATCGGTTCCGACCTGTTCCTCAAGCTCTCGCACCAGCCCTAGGTCCTTCAAACAAAGATCGAGGGTGAATGATGGGTCGTAGTGTCCGGCGAAAATACTCGGCGCATCGTGGCGGGCGACGAAGCTGTCGCCGACGCTTTCCTTGATGGCATGCCACAGCGTCCCCAGCTCGACCCCGTTAGCGATACCCGTCGCGAAACCCTCGCCAATCGCCGCCGCCGCGACGAACCACAGTTGGTTGGTGACCAGCTTTACAACATTGCCCGTTCCGAGCGGGCCACAAGCGATGACCAGACCGAGGTGTTCGAGCAATGCGGTCGCGCGGGCAACCTCGGCCTGCTCGCCGCCGACGAAGAGCGTCAAAGCGCCGTTGCGAGCCCCGTCGACGGCGCCGGTTACAGGAGAATCTACCACTGCCACTTCGGCTGGTGCCGCGGCGGCTAGCTCTAAGACGAGCTCTTTGCGATTGGTTGTCAGATCAATCCACAGCGACCCTGGCCTGAGCGCGGACAGTGCATCTCCCTTGCCAGCGGCCATCACCGCCTCGACGTGGTCGGGCCTCGGCAGCGATGTAAGGAATACTTCCGCTTGCTGAGCACACTCGCGTGCCGACCCTGCGGCCGTAGCGCCGTGGGCTACAGCGCTTCTTAGAGCTGCCTCGTCGAGGTCAAACGCCGTCACTTGGTAGCCCTTTGAAACCAGACGGGAACACATCGGGCCACCCATATTTCCGAGTCCTACAAATCCAATCGCGGGCGACATCGTTCCGCGTTGTTGTTCTGCCACGCAGGTGGCCCTCCTTCAGCAGCCTGGGTTTATCCCCAGTTCATGTCATGATGCAAGAGACGAACAGCGCTGACAATCCCCTATTATTCACAGGGTAGTATTACCTTGATCAATACCTCCTCCAAATGGACCGACCGAACGCTACGAGTCTTTGATTCGGCGGTCCGCCACGGCAGCCTCAGCGCCGCTGCTCGGGCGCTCGGAATAGGTCAGCCAGCGGTAAGCCACGCAGTCGTTGGTTCCGCGACCGAGACGAGGAACCAACGTCTCGTGAAGACGGCCACCGCGACGCCTATCGCTCCAACGACTATTCGCTCGTCCTTCAAGCGGCCATCGATGGCCAGGGAGTCGCACTCGGATGGCTACACATCGTTTCTGACCTTATCGATGCAAACAAGCTGGTAGCGGTCGGCGAGCCGGTCGAAACCGACGATCCGTTTGAGATCCTCGCCCACCGCAGCAATCTTCGCCGACCACCAGTAGCAGCCCTGCGAAACTGGCTTCAAGAAACAATGACCGCCGATGCCACAGCTAGAGCCGAGCAGATTCGCCCTCTGGTCGAGCCTTAGCGTTTCACAGACCCAGAAATCATTCTACTAGCTCGTTCGTCGACGCTCTGTGGTTATTCGTTCGATCTCTACGCCAATGCCGCGCATCTTGCCAACGAAGTCGGTGTAGCCCCGATCGATATGGTGGGCGTCGGCTATCACGGTCTCGCCGTCGGCGGCGAGGGCCGCAACAGCCAGACATGCTCCGGCCCGAATATCGTGTGACCTTACCGGCGCTGCCGACAGCAAAGGCTTGCCGCGAACGACCGCATGATGGCCATCGATTCGGATTTCGGCACCCATGCGTTTGAGTTCGTCGACGTAGGCGAAGCGACCCGAATAAAGGTTCTCGGTGACGATTCCGACACCGTCGGCCACAGCTAGCATCGCCACCAACAGCGGCTTGTAGTCGGTCGCTACGCCTGGGTACGGCAGCGTCGACACATCGACGGATTTGAGTCGTTGCGGGACGACTACGGTGATGCCTTCGTCGTCTGGCGTAAGAATCATGCCCATCTGTCCGAGTTTGCGACAGAGCATTTCCATGTTCTCGATACGCGCCCCATTCAGCCGAATCTCGCCGCGTGCGGTTCCTACCGCCGCCATGTAGGTAGCGGCCTCAAGGCGATCGGACACCACGGTGTGATCGGCTGAATGAAGGGCATCGACACCTTCGACCGTGATGGTGGAGGTTCCTGCGCCTTCAATAACCGCACCCATCGCCACCAGGAAAGCGGCGAGGTCAGATATTTCGGGTTCGCGCGCCGCGTTGTCGATGACGGTGACGCCCTTCGCCCGCGTGGCCGCCATCATTAGGTTCTCGGTGGCCCCAACACTTGGAAAGTCGAGCAGTATCTCGGCGCCCACCAGGTTGTCGACCTTGCCGATTACATAGCCGTGTTCGGTTTCGAAACTAACCCCCAACGCTTCGAGCCCTCGCAGATGCATATCGATGGGGCGCGAGCCGAAATCGTCGCCACCCGGAAGTGCAACGGTTGCCTCGCCAAAACGAGCCAGCAATGGCCCGAGCACCACGATCGATGCCCTGATTCGCCCAACGATGTCGTAGGGAGCCACGGTTTCGCAGCGTTCGGGGCATACGATGTCGAGCGTGCCGGGCCCATGGGTGACAACGACCCCCATCGACGCGAGCAGTTCGCCCATCGTGTACACATCGCTGATTCCCGGAACATTATCGATATGAAACTCGCCGTCGGCCAACAGCGTTGCCGCCATCAGCTTCAACACCGAGTTCTTCGCACCGCAAATATCGACAATACCTTCGAGCGGATCACTGCGTTTGATGAGGAACGACGAGTGAAGGTCGGGTGTGGTGTCGTTTCGCACCTGCCCATTATGGCCGGTTGTCGGGGGCAGCGATGACCACCCTTCAAATCGAACACGACGTCGATGCTGGGGGCCTCGTCGAACTGCAAACGCCGCGCGATGATCTCGTGTTGGAGACGCTCGTCGGCGAGAACCACTTTGCCCTGCTCGAAGGCGCGTTCGAGTCCTACGAACGCACACTATCGGTCGCCCAAATCGACGCTGACCCGGCGAAGTTCTCGGTTACCGAGACCTTCACTTACCGCTCCGCCATACCGTTCTGGCGATTCGCCACCCACTTTCCGATCAAGTGGTCGATTGCGAAACGTCGCCCCCATGGCCGCCAGCCTTGGTGGGCTCCGCCACAGCGACTCGATGCGCGCGCTAGTCGAGTTCTCGCGCTGTTGTGCTCATTGACCGTCTTCGCCGGGTACATGGGCTCGGTTCTATCGCAAACTATCTCGTTCGCTTCTGACGAGTTCGATATCAACGAAGCGACTCAGGGAACCGTCACCGCCGTGGTGCGAACCGGGGTTCTGATCTCGGTCTTTGTCACTACCATGGCCGATCGACGCGGACGCCGGCGTCTGCTACTCGGTTCTGCAGTCGGCGCAGCGCTACTCACCGCTACCGGAGCGCTGGTTCCGAGTATTTGGTGGCTTGGGCTTAGCCAAGGTTCGGCGCGAGCCATCTCGACCGGCTTGAGCATCCTTATCGGAATCGTTGCGGCCGAAGAACTCCCGGCGGGCACCCGGGCATACGGAGTGAGCATCTTGGCGATGCTGGCTGGCCTCGGCTCGGGCATGGTGTTGTGGGTGCTGCCATTTATTGGCAGCGATGGTGGGGGTTGGCGAGTGATCTATCTGATTCCGCTGATCTTCA
>CBERPN010000218.1:0-7516 GCA_965524675.1 uncultured bacterium | reverse complement strand
CGACGATCCTTACAACACCTATCGGCGACTTCGCGACGAGGCACCTGCATATTGGAACGACGAGCTCAAGTTTTGGGTGTTGAGCCGGTTCGACGATGTGCTCGAAGGCTTTCGCGATTATGAGACCTTTTCCTCGGCCGGGGGAGTGGCTCTGGAGAACCGTCGCGCGATCGATCAGCGGCCGGGCGACTTCCACTCGATGATCGAAATGGACCCTCCCGACCACACCCAGTTTCGCAAGCTTGTGGGTCGTGTGTTTACGAATCGTCGAGTCGCGGCCATGGAAGACGAGATTCGAGCGATCTTTGTCGGGTACCTTGATCGGGTAGCCGACGCGGGCCGGGCCGACGTGGTCGCCGACCTCAGCAGTCCATTCCCCATGGACGTGATCTGTGCGAGCTTGGGTGTTCGCGAATCCGATCGGGCCGAGTTGTGTTCTTACTCCGACAAGGTCTTGATTCGCGAAGACGGATCGATGCGTATTCCTCACGTTGCGGCTGAAGGCATGTTCGCCCTTATCCAGTATTTCATCGATGACTTCGCCGCCCGCAGGAGTGTCGGTGTCGACAAGTCAGATCCCGGACTCGTCGCCGAACTGCTCGAACTCGAGGTCGACGGGCGCTCGCTAACCGACGAAGAGTTGCTGGGGTTCTGCACGCTGTTCATCATCGCCGGTCACGAAACCACCACGAAGATGGTCGCGAACGCGGTCGAACTACTCTCGCATCACCCCGAGCAACAGGCTGCGGTGGCCGCCGATCTCGATCTGGTTCCAGGGCTGATCGAAGAGGTGTTGCGGTTCCACAACTCGACCCAGTACATGCATCGCACTCTCACCCGCGACACCGAGATCCATGGTCAAGCGATGCTGGCTGGCCAGTCGGTGCTGTTGCTGGTTGGGGCAGCTAATCACGACGAACGCGAGTTCGGAGCCAGCGCGGAAGAGTTCGATATTGAACGCACCCCCGACCGCCATCTCGGCTTTGGCTACGGCGCTCACTTCTGTATGGGAGCAGCGCTCGCCCGCATGGAGGGAAAGATTGCGATGGAAGAAATCATGGGTCGAATCGGCAACTTCGAGGTGGACCACGCTGCCAAGGTGCGCTTTCATAGCGGCAACGTAACCGGCTGGTCGAGCCTGCCGATTACCTTCTAGGAGCAGCCACCTAGCGTCTCAACGCTATGCGACCGGCTTGGCGTAGGCCTTTGTCTCGAGGTGTTCCTCGAAACCCGCCATACCCATCTCGCGTCCGATGCCCGACTGTTTGTACCCGCCGAACGGAACATCGGGGCCGTACCAAACCCCACCGTTGATCGACATGGTTCCGGTGCGGATTCGTCGAGCCACCGCCATGGCTCGCTCATCGTCGGCTGAGAACACTGCACCGCTAAGGCCATAGACAGAATCGTTGGCGATTCGGACGGCGTCTTGGTCGTCGTCGAACGCAATCGCCACGAGCACCGGACCAAAGACTTCTTCTTGGGCGACGACCATGTCGTTGGTGACGTCGGCCAACAGTGTTGGTTCGTAGTAGAAACCGGTGTCGAGCGCCTCGGGTCGACGCCCACCGCAGACGATTCGAGCACCTTGTTCTACGGCACCTTGTACATATCGCTCGACCCTGTCTCGTTGAGCGGCGCTAATCAGCGGCCCCATCATCGTGGCCGAATCGGTAGGGTCGCCCGGCGGCACGTGAGCCATCATTGCGGCGATTGCCTCGACCCCTTCGTCGTAGCGCGATCGAGGCAACAGGATTCGAGTACCGAGTGCACATCCCTGTCCGCACACAGTAGCGGTGCCGAATGCGGCGGTAGCGGCCATCGTGTTCATGTCGGCGACGTCGTCGAGCACTATTACCGCCGACTTTCCGCCGAGTTCGAGGAACACCTTGGTGATGTGCTCGCTGGCCGACGCCATAACCTGTCGGCCGGTGGCTGTCGAGCCGGTGAAGCTGATCATGTCGATTCGACGGTCGCTTGTGAGAAACTCGCCGATCGCGTTGTCGCTGGACGTAACGACGTTGACCACCCCAGCAGGAATATCGGTATGGGTGACGATAAGACGGCCCAGAGCCAAGGCTCCCCAGGGTGTGGCGGGTGCGGGCTTCAACACCACAGTGCAGCCAGCGGCTAGGGCTGGCACAAGTTTGGCTAGGTTGATCTGGTTGGGAACGTTCCAGGGAGTTATCGCAGCCAGAACCCCAATAGGCTCCTTCTCGACCCAGCGGGTTGCAGGCCCGCCTAAGGTGTCAGCATCGCCCAGTTCGGTACGCCACTGGTAGGACTCCGCAAGATCGGCGTAGAACGGTAGCAACTCAAGAGGTGCTTTGACCTGGATGGTCGCACATGCCGTTCTGGTTGCTCCGACCTCGGCGATCGTCAGTTCTGTGAGATCGTCGCTATGACTTTCGAGCGCTTCGTGGAGTTGGCGAAGACAATGCACCCGAAACTCGACATTCGTGGACCAATCTGTGTCGTCAAAGGCTTGGCGAGCCGCAGCGATCGCGGCATCGATGTCGGCGGGTGATGCGTCGGCCGCCACCCCTACTACCTGTTCGGTCGCTGGGTTGACGTTCTCGTAGGTCGCGCCGTCAGCAGCATCGCGCAGCACCCCGTCGATCAGCAGTCGGTGTTCGTGCCAGAGCATCTTTGCTAAATCCTCGTAATCTGTCCGCCGTCGACCGCCATGATGTGCCCGGTCATCCAGCCCGCTTCGTCCGACAGTAGGAACAACACAGGGCCGACGTGGTCGGCTGGGGTTCCGAGCCGCTTGATGGCCAGCGATTGAATCAACGGATCGCGGAATGCCTCGGGAACCTGTTTATCCATTGCCGCTGTTGCCGTGGGGCCAGGTGCGATCGCGTTGATACGGATCTTTCGGTGGGCAAGCTCGTGCGCTAACGAGGCGGTAAGAAAGTTGACCGACGCTTTCGCCATCCCGTAGAAGCCGGCTATGCCCATCCAAGCCGCTGTCGAGGATTGATTGACGATCGATCCGCCGCCCCCTTTGGCCATGGGACGCATTACCGAGCGGGTGCAGTGAAGCACACCCATCACGTTGACCTTCATGAAATGGTCGAGGTAGTCGTAGTCGACGTTGGTTAGGCCTGCTAGCTCCATGTCGCCAAAGATCGCAGCGTTGTTGACCAGGTGGTCGATCGAGCCAAACTTGGCCATCGTGGCGTCGGCCATGGCGTCGGTGCTGTTGGGATCACCGACATTGGTTGCCACGAACAACGCTCGCTCGCCCAAGGAGTCGGCTACCGCTGCACCGCTTTCTTCGTTCAGTTCGGCGATAACAACGTTGGCGCCCTCTTCGTGCAACGCCCGAGCGTACGCCTCGCCGATTCCGCCTCCGGCTCCGGTGACGATCGCTGTCTTTTTCTCGAATCTCATCGCTGTCTCCACAGGTGTGCGCTGAGATCGCAGACTACAACCTTGACGGCTGTTGCGGTTAGTGTGCCGCGATGACTACCTATGGCTATGTCGGTCTGGGGATGATGGGTTCGGCGATGGTCGAACAGCTCGTATCGACCGGCGCTGATGTGTCGGTGTTCGACGTCGACGAAGCCGCGGTTGGCGCCGCCGTCAACCGCGGAGCGCGTGGCGCGACGAGCGCCACCGAGGTCGGCGAGCAGAGCGACATCGTAAGCATCTGTGTTCCGGCCGCAGCTCATATCGAATCGGTGCTGTCGGGCCAAGCGGGCCTCGGCGATTGTGTAAACGGACCTCGAACAATCTTGATTCACTCGACCGTCGCGCCCGCCACGGTCACAGCCGCGGCGCAAACGGCGCAAGGCTGGGGCGCAAAGGTATTTGATGCTTGTGTTGCCGGTGGTGCAGACAACGCCAGGATTGGTGAACTCGCCATCTTCGCCGGGGGAGTCGACGATATGGCTCAAGAGGTTCGCGACCTGCTCGACATCTTTGGCTCGAAGGTCATCGCTGCAGGCCCAGTGGGCTCTGGCGCCGCCTTAAAGATTGCCGTCAACGTAATGACCTACGCACAGTTCGCGGCAGCCGCTCACTCATATGATCTGATCACCGAAGCAGGCGCTGATCCGAATGCCCTCTACGAGGCTTGGCGTCACATTGGCCAACTCGGAAAGCTAACCGAAAGCTTTATTGGGCTGCTAGGGATTCCCCAGGCCCATATCGTCGGAGACTTTCGATCGACGCTCGAGACCCAAGTTGGTATCGCCGAAAAAGATCTCGATCTAGCGTTGGAGCTCGGTTCGTCCCGGGCGACCGCATCGGCGGTTGTGGCAGAGATTCGCGCCGCGATGCCCACCATCTATCAAGTCGACCAACCCGATACAGGAGTACCAGAATCATGAGTGAACCCAGCGCCTACGACCGCGGCGCCGAGATGCTGCGAGAGGTATACGCGGGCGACGTAACAGCTCTGCCCGAAGGAGCGATGGCCTTCAACGATGTAATGGTGAAGACCCTCTTCGCCGAGATCTGGACCCGCGACGAAATGTCTGTGCGCGACCGTCGGCTTCTGATCATGGGAGTGGCAGCAGCCAACGGTGCCACCGATATCTTTAAGCTTCAAGCCAAGGCCGCTCTCAAGAACGGCGAACTCACCGAGACCGAACTACGAGAGACGCTGGTAACGCTTGCGCCCTACGCTGGCTACCCCAATGTTGCACCCATGATCGGCGAGGTAGAACGGGTGATCTACGAGTGCGCTAACCCTCCCGAATCTGAATCTGAAACTGAATAGCTAGCTAGTTCGGGCATCGAATTTGAGTTCGGAGCTGTCGATCTCGGGATGATCGAGGCCAACCGCTAACGCGCGAGCCATCGCCAACCCAACATCGTCGACGTGCATCATCCCGCCCGGGATCGCCTGCGCAATCCACGTGTCGATGGCATCGCCGAGTAAGTCGGCTCCCATATGGTTGGCAAATTCGGTCGGCTGACAATTGCCCATAACGATCCGGGTGAAGCGGCGATCGGGGCGTTCCACTCGCCAGGTTCGGATGCACTGATCGAGGGCGGCCTTCGACGCTGAGTACGAGGCGAACAGCCCATTGGTGTCTTCGGTGGTTCGCGATGAAACAAAGGCACACATGCCATCTCGATCCATGAGATCGACCACTGCGGCCGCGGCAAGATTAGCCCCGATCACATTCACTCGGTAAACGTCGGCCCAGACGTCGGGGTCGGTGTCGCCTAAGCGTTGCAGCACGCCGTAACCGGCGGCGTAAACCATGAGGTCGATGCCGCCCATAGCTTCGACGGCCTCGGCCGCCACCCGCTTAGCATCGTTTGGATTGGTCGCATCACCAACTACTGCGTGCCCAGCACCGATGTCGGAGACCAGCTCGTCCAGCAACTGGGAGCGCCGCGCCGACAGGGTCACCTTGGCGCCCTCGCTAGCAGCCGCCTTCGCAAAGCCAGCACCGATTCCCGATGATGCACCGACTACGAGAACCCGTCGATCGGCGAGACATTTGGTGGTGGTCATGACTTGTGACCCTACAGAGCTTGCCCGGTAGGGTCACAGTTCTCCTGAACGATTCGATTCGGGACGTAAGCGAGCGAAAGAGAACGTCGATGGCTGTAGGCAGGGTTCGACCAGCGGTAACCGGCTTGGCCTCGTATCGACCGGGCAAGGGAGCAAGCCAGGCCGAGGCCGAGCACGGGATCCGCAACGCCATCAAACTCGCCTCCAACGAGAACCCGTACGAGCCGGTAGACGCGGTGCGAGCTGCGATTATCGCCGCTGCGGCCACGGTGAATCGCTATGGCGATCACCGCGCCTCGGAGTTGCGCTCAGCTATCGCAAATTGGCTGGCCGTGGACTCCGAGCAGGTTACTGTCGGTTGCGGCTCGGTGGGGCTGCTGCAGCAACTCTGCCTTACCTATGTCGATCCCGGCGATGAGGTCGTGTTTCCGTGGCCATCGTTCGAGGCATACCCAATCAACGTGAGGCTGATGGGCGGCGTGGTGGTCGCCGTAGACCTCATCGACAACCGTTTCGACCTCGACGCGGTCGCGGCGGCGGTTACCGACAAGACCAAAATCGTCATGCTCGCCACGCCAAACAATCCCACAGGCACGGCGGTGCGCACCGATGCCATCAAGGCAATGATCGAGAAAATTCCCGACGACGTGATCGTCTTGGTAGACGAGGCTTACCGCGAGTTTGTCAGCCCCGAATTCGGCGATCCGGTGGCCGACTTAGTGCCCCATCACCGCAACCTGATCGTCACCAGGACATTTTCAAAGGCCTACGGCTTAGCGGGCCTTCGCTCGGGGTACGCGGTTGGCGATCCGGAGGTAATCAGCGAAATCGACAAGGCGCTGATTCCCTTTGCCGTGAATAGCATCGCCCAAGCCGCCACCCTCGCTGCGCTAGGCGCTCTGGATGAGATTCAATCCCGCGTCGACGCAATCCTGCGAGAGCGTGCTCGAATGGTTGCTGCCTTACAAGAAGCCGGCTGGGATCTACCCGACGCTCAGGCAAATTTCGTCTACATCCCCGTCGGCGAGCGAACCGACGCGGTAGCTCCGGAACTCGAAAAGCAAGGTGTCGTGATCCGCCCGTTCTCGGGTGAGGGGATCCGCGTGACGGTTGGAACGGTTGAGGAGAACGATCGATTCCTCAAGACTTTTGGCTCGTTAACAGCCAGCTAAGTGGGCCTAGGCGGGGCGTGGGCCGCCGCGTTCCCCCGGCCAGCGAGAACCACCGATCACATCGGCATAAGGCCAGAAGGCGTCAGGGTCGAGCGTTCCGGCTTTACTGATCGTTCGGGACTTGTGTCGGTTGGTCACCAGTTTTGCCGATAACAGTTCCTCGAACGGTAGATAGCGGGTATGAGGATCCCACGGGCTTTCGAGCAGTCGCAGCTCGCCGGCGAGGGTCTCGGCATGGACCATCTCGCTCACCTGCTGCACTCGAATGATGTGGGGTGGAAAGTCCCATTCGTTGGGCGCTCCGTTTAGGGCCCGAATCGACTTGATCCACCATTCGTTCTCTTCGCGATCGTCGCCGCTAGGAGCCTCGGTTCCGGTCACTTCGCCCGAGAACTCAAGAAAGGTGTAGCCCTGGTGTGTACACCTTGCCTCGATCTGGTCGCCGAGTCGATAGAACTTGATATCGCAGGGGTATTTCGGTTGCCCGTTCGTTTCTTGGCTGATGAAAATTGCCGATTCTTGGTCGATGCCCATGCCGAGCGAATACCAGCCGTCGATTCCATCCCATCTGGCTCTGACCTTGGTGCTCACGCCGAATTCGGGTTCTTCACGAACCGGTACGCAGTAGATTCCAATCTGGACGGTCGGGTCCTCGCCTGGCTCAAGTCCTGGGGGTAGAAGCTCTGCAACCTTGTCGGGATCGGTTCGGTAAAAGATGTTGAGTTTGGGCCAGCCCGAGACCTCGGCCGGCCGAGTGGTGGGATCTGAATTATCCATCTGCTCAAACTAACCCAGCGGAACGGATCGAGGGAGCTGTAACCGCGGCGGCTTTTCATCGTCTGCAACAGTGGGAGAACTCAATCAAGAG
>CBERPN010000217.1:0-7532 GCA_965524675.1 uncultured bacterium | reverse complement strand
TACATCGGGGTGGGTAACCGTAATCGGGCCGCCCGATTCAATCTGGCTTCGAAAGGTCGGAAGAACCGACCCGCGACTGCCGAGAACGTTGCCGAACCGAACCGATAAGAAGCGGCGACCCGCAATGTCGGGCGACACTGCCGTAAAGATTTCGGCCATGCGCTTTGTAGCACCAAGAATGCTCGATGGATCGGCAGCTTTGTCGGTAGAGACGTTGACGAAATGCGAGACCCCACTCATCTCGGCTGCCTCGAGTAGATTCAGGCTTCCGAGCGCGTTCGTCTTGAAGCCTTCGCTCGGGTGTTGCTCGAGTAGCGTTAAGTGCTTAAGCGCCGCCGTGTGAAACACGACATCGGGCCGAAGATCGTTAAAGATCCCTGTAATTCGATTGCGGTCGCGAATGTCGGCGACAATTAGATCTCCCGAGTCGAGCAACGCTCTACCCTCGATCGAGAGTTGCACACCATGAAGCGCCGACTCGTCCCGGTCGAGCATGTACAGCTCTGCTGGATTGAGCTGGGCCAACTGTCGGCACAACTCGGATCCAATAGACCCGCCAGCTCCGGTTACAAGAACTCTGCGACCATCGATGTACTCGCGAATCGAGTCATAATCGACTTCGACTTCGTGACGGCCGAGCAAATCGACCTCGCGAAGCGGTCGAAAATCGCTAACCGATAGCTGGCCAAGTAGCTCAATGGTCGGCGGCAGCGTCAGAACCTCTAGCCCTGCGGCACGACCCAGCTCGTCGATTTTACAGATCGCCGTCTTGGAAGCAGACGGCATCGCGATTAACAGAACCTCTGCATCGAGGTCTTTGGCGGCTCGCGCAATGTCGTCGCGGGTTCCGAAGCCATCTACCCCCGACAACGTACGATGTCGCCGGATCTCATGGTCATCAAGAATGCCGACTGGAACAATGCCAGATGTTGGATCGCGCAAGATCTGCTTGATGATCGACTCGCCTGCCTCGCCGGCTCCAAATACGATCGCTCTGCGACCAGTGCTCAGCTTGCGAGATCGGCTGAGAACAGCCGCCCGATACATGACTCGAACCCCTGCCACCATGGCCATAGAGAGCAAAGCACCAGTTAGCAATGCCGTCGTCGGCACTGGTTTAGAGAGAGCAAAGTTCAAGGCAACTGCAAACACCACCGCAAAGCTGGCAGAAATGACCAGCGCTCCGACCTCACCATCGCTCGAGGTGCGCCAGCGGCCGCGATACACGCCAAGGAGCGTATTGAATGACCATTGAGTAGTGACAGCCACCATCGCTACGATAAGGAAACCGACCCAATTTACGAATTGTTCGACCTCGTATCCCAAACGCATCGGTAGGCCAACGGACAGACCTAGGGCCCATACCAAGGCATCGAGCGCCATTAGTGAAAGCGCACGATGCGACCGCAGGGATTCGATCACCGTCCACGGTAGCGAAGCTGACTTCACTCCATCTCGAATGTTTCTGCTTAACATTTCATCATCTCTTCCGCCTGCTCAACAGGGCCCTACTCGCGTCAAGGCCGTTCTTATCCGTTGTAAACTAATCCCTCACAACCAAGACTATCCCGACTCTCAATGCACCGAAATGGTCCGTTATGACAATCTTTATTCAGCTAGGTCACCTCGTTCACTGAAGCGCTTGACAGCCAGAGCATCGACTACCGCGTGAGTGATACTTATCAGCCGCGATCTCGACAAGTCAGAACCTAGCAAGAACGAAGCGCTTCGAAGGACATGCTAAGTGCGTCAATGCAGGCGCTCGGTCGAAATTCGCTCAAGCTAGGAGCCCTCGAGTCGAATCTTCGAAATATCGTCATCACGGTCGGGTGCCAGTGATATCACCATAGGCCCGCCAGACTCCTCGGCCTCGATCAACAGGTTTAGCTGAATCGAGACGCTACCGATCGCTCGGCCTGCCGTTCTCGACGCCGGCATATGTACGGGGGCCATCAGAGCGCGCCGCGTGCGAACGGCAGAATCACAATCCTCAAGGAGGATCGATCGTGACCTGAGCAGCTCGACTTCGGCGCCCGCCTTCCCAACGGAGAGTTGACTGTCGAATCGAGCGCGCCGGTTCTCGCGCAACCGATTTGCGTACCCAATGCGAGCACGATGAAAGAACCATCTACGACCGCAATCGTCGCATCGACGCTCAAATGTTCGCCTGCAACCGCAATGAGTACATGCGGCAAATCTCTTCAGGATCGCCATGTTCTTCCGCCTGTTCCGCCAGCAGCCCTCGCCAGGCAGCCTCCGCGCCTCATATTGTATGAGATGAGCTAGAACATATCAATACCCGCCAAAGAGCACGGAATGATTACCCGACAGAGCCTTCCATCTGCAGCTCGATCAGCCGGCTCCATTCGACCGCATACTCCATTGGCAAGGTGCGGGTTATCGGCTCGATAAAACCATTTACCACCATTCCCATCGCTTGTTCCTCTGTGAGCCCTCGGCTCATCAAATAGAACAACTGGTCGTCGGCAACCTTTGACACCGTTGCCTCGTGGCCGATGATCGCATCTTGGCTTCCTACCTCCATGTACGGATAGGTATCGGAGATGCTTTCATCGTCTAGAAGTAGCGCGTCGCACTGCACATGGCTCTTGCAGCCATAGGCGTCGTCCTCGACCCTTATCAGGCCGCGGTAGCTGGTACGGCCACCGCCCTTGCTGATGCTCTTGCTGACGATCTTGCTGGTGGTCTCGGGCGCTGCGTGGGTCATCTTTGCCCCCGCATCTTGATGTTGACCAGGGCCAGCGTAGGCAACGCTAAGTACTTCGCCAGAGGCCTTGGGGCCAATCATCACCACTGCCGGGTACTTCATAGTCAACCGGCTACCAATGTTGCCGTCGATCCACTCCATGTGGCCCTCTTCTTCAACCACGGCTCGCTTGGTGACCAGGTTGTAGACGTTGGTCGACCAGTTCTGAATAGTGGTGTAGGTAACCCGTGCCGCCTTCTTCACGATGATCTCAACCACCGCAGAGTGCAGACTGTCGGTGCTGTACACGGGAGCCGAACAGCCCTCGATGTAATGAATCGACGAACCCTCATCGGCGATGATGAGCGTGCGCTCGAACTGGCCCATGTTCTCGGCGTTGATACGGAAGTAGGCCTGTAGCGGCATCTCCACGTGCACGCCGGGAGGAACATAGATGAAGCTGCCACCCGACCACACGGCGCTATTGAGCGACGAGAACTTGTTGTCGTTGGGTGGGATGATCTTTCCGAAGTATGCCTTGACGATCTCGGGGTGCTCGCGAAGTGCGGTATCCATATCGCAAAAGATGACCCCCTGCTCCTCAAGATCCTCACGGTTCTTGTGGTAGACAACTTCTGACTCATATTGCGCGGTGACGCCCGCTAGGTATTTGCGTTCGGCTTCAGGGATGCCGAGCTTCTCGTAAGTCTCCTTGATGGCATCGGGAACCGCATCCCAATCGTCCTGCACGCCGCCTGACGGCTTGATGTAGTAGTAGATATTGTCGAAATCGATGCTGCCGGTGTCGCCGCCCCAAGTGGGCATGGGACGCTTGAGGAAACGATCGTATGACTTCATGCGGAATTTACGCATCCAGTCGGGCTCGCCCTTCATCCACGACATCTCTTCGATAATCGCGGTGTTCAAACCCTTCTCGGGCTTAAAGACGTAGTCCTCTTCGTCGGACCATCCAAGCTTGTACTTGCTGAGGTCAACGCCGATTTCTGCAGTGCTCATCGAATCCGGTCCCTTTGCCAGCGGGGAAGTCCCTACTGGTTAACTCATCCTACAGAAGTGCACCGCAACAAACCATCGGCCTGCGCCCAAGGACTCGGAGCTGCGTCAAAGGTGTCGGAACCCTTAGCCGCAGCGTCACGCAGTCGGATCCACAAGCCGTTGCTCGTATTAGACTAGTTTGTGTTCCGATGGTTTTTCAGCGGTGGACATCTGAGCATTAGAGATGGGAGATTCTCCAGATCCTTCGACCCTGTCTGTGCTATTTCTAGGCAAGCTCGACGACCCCCACTGCCAAAAAGCATTCGATTACGTCTGCGACAAAAGCCCTGATGTAACGCCGATGTTCGGCAGCTGGGACGATCCCCTCCCCCAGCAATACGCCGACGCAGTGCACGCATGGAGCGGCGATCTGATCATCTCTTATCTGAGTCGCTGGATCGTGCCCGACGAGACGGTCTCGGCCGCATCGCTACACGCCATCAACTTTCACCCAGCCTCGCTCGATTATCCGGGCATTGGCTGTAACAACTTCGCCCTGTACGACAACGCCTCCACATACGGAGCGACGTGTCACCACATCTACCCCAAAGTCGACACCGGGCCAATCATCTCGACCCGCGAGTTCCCAACTAGGCCAAGCGACGATGTCGCTTCGCTACTTTCTCGCACCTACGACGAAATGCTCGAGATGTACTTTGAGATTGTCGACATTGTGTTTGCTGGCGAACCGCTTCCTAAAGCTGATCGAGCGTGGACCCGCCAGCCCTACACGCGCGACGATCTGAATCAATTGATGACGCTCACTCCAACCATGAGCGCCAGCGAAGTCAAACGACGAGTGCGAGCGACCAGTTTCGGTAGGTGGCAACCGCGAATGCTGCTGCACGGAGAATTGTTCGAACACGTGCCGCAAGACTTCTAGTCCACGCGACGCTACGCAGAATCGAGACCGCGCAAGTTCACAGAGTTGCGGCGAAAGGATCTCAACTCTGGGCGCGGATCGACAAGCAAGTAGCGAAGGCTGGAATCACGAATCTTGATATCGGCAAATCGGCGGCTACGGGCAAGCACTGCGACTCCGCCCATGCTCAGGTAGCTGCATTCTCGAAATGTTGGCGCTGTTACGGGCCCGTAAAGAGCCGCCCGAACAGCTATCTGAGGAAAGTTCACCCCAGCTCGCAACGAGCCGAGCAACGAGGCCCAATAGCGCGGGTTGATCTCGATTACGACAGCCTTACCGGTCTGGTCATCGACTCGTAGATCGATGTGAGCGATGCCCGACCACTGGAGCCGGTCTACCAAACGTTCCACGACCGTCCTTATTCGATCGTCGTGAACGAAATTGATTCCCTTCGGGGGGCTGTACCTGCCAGGCTCCTCGATCCAACCTCGCTGGATTGTGTAAGCCAAGATCTCGCCATCGCGACACAGAACGCTGCAATCAATATCAAAACCTTCGACAAACTTTTGAATGACGACCTGCTCACCCGATGGCCGAGCCACCAAGTCCGCCTCAAGTTCGGGCATAGTCGAAACGACAGAAATGCCGCGACCATTCGACCCATCGACCGGTTTGACGAGGAGGGGCGGTTGTAGATGGTCAGAATCAACCGAATGCTCGCCGCCAGCACTCCCAAGGGCAGTGGCTGGGTGAGCAATACTTGCACTATTAAGTATCTTCGCCAGCTCCCATTTGTTGCTGGCAGCTTCAAATGTTTCTTCGTCGGCGATGTCCACGACCGTTGTATGTGCTGACAGTTGCTCGTGGTGCGCGACGACGAACCTCGCCGACCCAAGATCGGCAGGCAACAATACATCGGGCTTTCGCAATAGGAGCACGCCGATTAGCTCCTGCAGCAGGTCGCGTTGAGTCGACGAGGCCAAAGGGTTGAAACTGGACGTATACCGCGAGTATCGAAGGTCGACCCTGCTGCTGGTCGTCGCAACATCAACTTTCATGCCAGCAGCACCAAGGCAGCGAATCACTGGAAGCGCAAAACCCTCGCCAGCGTCTAGCACCAGGACATTCGGGGCCGCCGTCTGTCCCGCTAGCCGTGGGTGAAGATTTCGAGAGCTCACATGAACGCAATCGGCCTATTCTGGTAGAAACTGACCGGACTCTCTGCCCTTGAGATCCTCGAAGGGTCGGTATTCAACGATCGGCGACGCAGGCTTTCTCGGCACTCTTTGATGAAGCCTCGCCTCGCTACCAATTGCGCCATTCGGATCAAACTCTGCGCTCGGCAGACCATCATCTAGAGAGGCAATGGAGTCCGACGGTTGTTCGGGCTGATAGATTTCCGAGCGATCGACGCCACCGGATAGTGGCTTGCGGATCGAATAGGAATGATCGCGACTTGGTGCAGGAGGCGCTTCGAGTAGCTCTACGACGCGTGCAGCAGGCGATCTCGATCCCACTTCGGCCGTGAACGATACCTCGGGAAGAACTGACGACAGCTTCTCCTCGACCTTAGCTTCGGCTGAAGGGTTGAACATGGCCCCGTCGACGACAGAGGGAAGTCCACCGTACCTAGCCGACGACGTATCGTGTATGAGTGTGCAAGTCGGATCGCCCAGCACAAGTCCGCCAACCGTTCCGCTGACTTGAACATCGCCGCCTCGATTAACCACGTCGCGTCCAACCGCTCCGGTAACTTTGCACAAGCCGCCAATTACGGTAATCGTGCCCAGTACCAAGCCATCGACTTCGAGCACGCCGGATCGGACTGTCACGTCGCCGGTAACCGTGCCGATGAGCTGTGTGGGCTCATTTACCTCAAGGTCGCCCAACAGTGCGCCCGTTACAACTTTCATTCCCCGCTCCCCTCGGCGCGCGACAACATTTCACCACAGATCAAATCAGGTGCGGCGGGCGCCAGCCAAGACCGCGCGAACACAAGGCGGGTCTAGACGGCTAGTGGGACTGGCTTTAGCACATCGGCCGAGCTTCGCCCGTCGGCGGCAACTGGATCGACCTCGGGGGTCGGTTGCGCTACGTCGGCCTTCTTCTTGTTGGCGTATTCGTGAACGTACTCTTGACCGGTGAAGGTCTTGATCTCGAACATCACTTCGTCGATCATCTGGCGCAGCAAGAGCCGCCGGTCGGAGTGTTGGTCGTAGCGCGAGGCTTCGATGGGTTCACCGAAGTAGATTTCAACAGTCTTGAAGAACTTCGGGAAGCTGGCTTCGGGAGGTTGCACGTCGCGCATGCCTCGTAAGCCCACCGGAATAATTGGGGCACCGGTACGAAGCGCAAGGCGCGCCGGGCCGGTGTGGCCTTTGTGTAGCCGCCCGTCGCGTGACCGTGTGCCCTCGGGATAGATCCCAAAGAACTGTCCAGAGTCGAGGATCGAAGCGGCACAGTCGAGAGCCGCCGCTGCAGCGTCGCCGCCGCTGCGATCGATGGGGATCATGCCGAGCATCGGAAATAGATGCTTGGTCTTCCAATCGTCGAGGTATTCGGCCTTGCCTACAAAGGTGATGCGGCGAGGCAGCACTCCGGGCATGAAGAACGAATCGAGAACCGAGGTGTGATTCGCGCACAAAATTGCAGCGCCATCATCGGGCAGATTCTCGGCGCCGTACACCTTCAGATCCCAAAGCGTGTGAAGAAACGGCGACAGCAGCACCCGCGCTGCGCTTTGTAAGCGTCCAACGTTCTTTGGCAATTCCCCCGACATCTCACCGACCATACCACCCAGCTGTCACCCCGCCCTTGTCAACCCCAGCTGGCCAAACCCCCCGATCGCAAAAGATCTAGTGTGGCTGGTGCACCTCCACGGTGCACCAGCCACAAAATTTCGGGGTG
>CBERPN010000216.1:0-7539 GCA_965524675.1 uncultured bacterium | reverse complement strand
CTGGGGTTTCGCCGCCTCGATCAACCAGGTTAACGGTGGCGGGGCCGCCGTCGGTTTGTAACTGCGCTGCGAGAGCCCCGATGGTCGTGGCGGCCGTTGCGACGGCGGTCGATAGCGAGGCGGAACCTACTTCAAGTGTGCCGCCGATTGTGATTTCGGCCGTCGATCCGTCGGTAGCGGTAAGGGTCACGGCGCCGCTTGAAGATACGACCTGTTCTTCGCCGCCGAAAATGACTGTGGCGTCAGCGCCATCGATAGAGACCACGGTGAGGCCGTAGCTGCCCGACGCCAGGTTGCTAGCGTCGATCGTTGTGACCGAGAGCTTGTCGAATCCGGAGCGCAGGGTAATTCGTCCTGCTCCAACCAGGCTTGAACTGTCGCTGAATCCATCGCTCATCAGCTGATGAGCTGATGCGGTTTGCACGACGTCGAATTCGTACACACCTGGAGCGCCCGCACCTGTTGGCGTCGCCGCCACCGACTCTTCGGACACCGCCGCGTTTACCGCTCTAAAGCCTGCCCCTGCTTTGAGGGCGTCGATAGCGTCGGCCACTCCGTCGAGCCGGGCTTGGATGTCGTCCCATGCATTGATCTTGGCGTCGAACCTTGCCTTTTGTTGTTGCAACCGTCGAATTGGCGCTCGCTCGATCGACATCAATTGGTCGATGATTGTCGTTGTATCGAGCCCGCTAACCAGTCCGTCTACCCGGAAGTCGCTCATGGACAGGTCTCAGCTTTCATGCAGGGTTCGCATCTTGGAATGTCCAGTGCCACGGTTCGCGGCCGACATCGTTCTCAAAGCCAAAGTCTGCGGCGTGCTCTCGCATCCAGCCGATGGTCGCTTCGTCGAGATCGAGGTCAACGCTAAGACCCCAGCCGTGATTGCTATGGCCTGGCGGTGCTGCCTTACCGCCGTGGCTGAACAGTCCAAGTTCGGCTACGAGCTGGGCCTGATGTTCGACCGTCCGGTAGCCCGAACTCACCTTGATTGTTACGCCGTCTTTCTGGGCCGCGCTAGTCATGGCAAGGAATTGCACGGCGGCGCCTGGGTGCAGCTTGTGGTTTGAGTCATCGATAGGCAAAAGCGCGTGGTCGGGTATTTGCCCGTTGTTGAATGTGTCATATCCGAGCGGTTTGGCAGCAGAGGGGAGCGCAGAGGCCTGTTCGCCAAGACCGAGCAGCGATGAGGTGAAAAGCTCGGATTGCAGTCGTTCGAGTTCGTTTTCGAACGACACTGGCGGGGCAGCACTCCCGGCGCTCAGCGGGGCTTCCAACTCGGCTAGGCGCGCTGGTCGTGGGGCTGTCGACAGAGCCTCGATGCGCCCGCGAATAGCGGCGATTCGCACAGCGATGTCGGTTGGCGGGGTTAACACGTTCATCAGTTTCGTCCGCCGAGTCGGCGAACTGAGCTGTGATCAGCCGATAGAGTCGCTGCAATGCTGGTATTAACCCGAGAACGCGGCGAGGCCATCGTCATCGGCGACAATGTGACGGTCACTATCGTGGAGATCCGCGGCGATCAAGTACGGCTCGGAATTGATGCGCCGCGCGAGATTACAATTCACCGCCAAGAAGTGTTCGACGAATTGCAGTCAGAAAACCGCCGTGCGGCAACAACCGCCAAGGACGATCTTCGGCTCTTACCCAAACCTCCCAACCGTTCTGGCTGAAGATCTGTCCACCATGGTGGGGAGAACTTCAAACAGAACGAGGCCTTGCGCCTCAATCGGCTCGATCGGCGGTCGAGACTCTCTTTGTGAGTTCTACCGATGCTCGGGCACACGACTTTAGCCAACCGTCGCCTCTTAGCGACGAGGCGATCAAAGGGCTGTCGACAGCCCTTGAACGGTCGCGAGGCGACGCCGCCGACATACTCGGCGCGATAACTCGTCGACCGAGCACCATCGAGACCGGTGAACTGCTCGAGCCGATCGACCTCGCTCTTGCCCGCGCCCAGAACATCACCCTGTTTGCGGTGACCGGCGCGGACCAAGGCATCGCTGAATCACATGCACTGATCGCTCTTGAAGAACGCGATGCCGTAGCGGTGACCGACCTCTTTATCGGTGGGCCCGGCGTCGGTGCCGATCGTCCGCTCACCGAGATCGAGGTTGCGGTGCTGTCGACCGAATTACCCGCCATTGTGGCCCCGCTCATCAACGCGGTGATGTTCGACGAACAACTCGACTCCTCAAAGCTGCTGGTCGTCGAGGTAGGCGATCCGCTCCCCACCAACAACCGTTTGGTCCGTTTGGGAGTCCGCCTCACCGTTGCCGAGCGCTCGATTGATATTGCTTTGTTAATCCCAGATCCCGATGCGGTCGCCGAGGCTGCACCAAAGCCATTCTCCCGAGCCGAGTTGGCCGACGCGGTCGCCGCGGTTGAGGTTGAGCTTGTCGTGAACTTGGGCGAGGTAGCGGTCGCCGGTTATGAACTCGAACAGCTGGCGCTCGGAGACGTTATTCGACTCGACCACTCTGCGAGCGATCGGGTGGTAGCTGAAGTTGATGGAATCGCGGTTCTCGAGGGCCATGTTGGCGATAACCACGGCCGGCTTGCGCTGTCGGTAGAGCGGATTATTCAGCCCAGCGAATCGGAATACTCCGAAACGCCTTGAGTGGAGGCTCGCGCGGCCGAGACTGATCTTCACATAAGAAATAAGGAATATTGGTTTGTTCACGGAGGAACGAGCAGCTCGATCTAATCGGGTTTGCCGTTCCTCCGTTGCTCGTTTTAGTCCGACAGGGAGTCGATAATGGGTGATGTAAATCTAATGGAGACGCTGCTTCGGATCGGGCTGGTCTTCTTGGTGTTGGGTGTTTCCTTGACAGCGATTCGGAGGCTTCACAGCAGAGGTCGCGCTGGCTCGGGTGTCAGATGGGCTCGCCGTAAAGCGCCAGCCATCAAGATTGCCGATGTCGTCGAACGGACCTCGCTTGGTCACGCCGACCTCGCTGTTGTTCGTTTCGGTGGCCACGATCACCTGCTAGCGATCACAGCGTCAGAAGTGACGCTGATCGGTGACCGCCAGTCGCCGTCGCGCCCACTCGAGGTCAAAGGCCCAGATGAGGACGACATCGCGATCGATCTCCGCACCGACCCCGTTAGCTCGGCGGCCCGCCGCGGCTTCGTCGAGTCGCTGCGCGAGCGAACAGTTCGTCGTTAGTGTTTTCTGCTCGCGGTGCGCGCACCGTTGGACTGCTCGCGATCGCGACTGCTGCTCTAGCCATTCTGGTCGGCTCTCCTTGGACGGTTGATGTCGCCGGCGCTCAGGACGAGCCAATCGTGGGCCTCGATGGTAAGCCGATCGACGAACCGCTGGTGGGCCTCGACGGAAAGCCCATCGAGCCGCCGTCTGTGGCCGTCGAGGCGGCACCGGTCGAGGCACCCGCTACGCCTACCGAGGCCCAGGTTGGCGGGCAATTCTCGACTCCGTCGGTTACGCCACCAAGGCCGCCCGATACCCCCTCGGTAACCGAAACCGGCGACGCGACCGGTGCTGACGACGCGGTGTCGATCGTGGTAGTGCTAACAGTTCTAGCGGTTGTTCCCACGGTGCTCGTGCTCGCTACTTCGTTTACTCGAATACTGATCGTTCTGAGCCTTACCCGCAATGCACTCGGCCTACAGGGTGTACCGCCGAACCAAGTCCTAATCGGTCTGTCGTTGTTTCTTACCCTGTTCGTAATGGGGCCCGCCGTTAGCCAGGCCAACGACGAATCTCTGCAACCATTTCTCGCCGGAGAGATCGAACAAAGCGAGGCATTCGAAAAAGGTATCGAACCGTTTCGAGTGTTCATGCTGGATCAGGTCCGTGAGAAGGATCTTTCGCTATTTGTCGACATGAGCGGGCTAGAAGAACCCGAAACTCCCGAGGACGTCCCGCTCACCACGCTCATTCCGGCCTTTCTGGTGGGTGAACTTCGAGCCGCGTTCATCATCGGCTTCGTGATCTTCGTGCCCTTTCTGGTGGTCGACCTGCTGACCTCGGCCACGCTCATGTCGATGGGCATGGTGATGCTGCCCCCGGTGGTGATCTCGCTGCCGTTCAAATTATTGCTGTTCGTGATGATCGATGGTTGGGCGCTGTTGGTGCCCACCCTTGTCGGAACCTTTGAAATCTGACGATGGAAGCCGAACTCAACCACCTCATTAGCGACATGCTCTGGACCGCCACGAAGGTGACCGCGCCGATTCTGCTCGTGGCGCTCTCTATCGGCGTGCTCATAAGCCTGGTGCAAACAGTCGTGCAGGTTCAAGAAGCCACCTTGACCTTCGTTCCGAAGCTAATGGGCATCGCGATAGTTATTGCCGTGGGTGGCGACTGGATGTTGCTCGAGCTCGGCGAGCTGATGGATCGCGCATTGCAAATGATTCCCGTGTTCCTGGCGTCGTGACGTGTTCGGTATCGATGACTTGGGTGCCTTCGCGCTAATCCTTGCTCGAACGAGTGGCTGGGCGGCAACGGTCCCGATCTTTGGAAGATCTAGCTCAAGCGGCACCGGACGGTTGGGTCTCGCGCTGGCGCTCGCTGTCTTCATGTCGTCGGTGCTGCCCGACACCGAAGCACCGGAAGGTCTCTTGGCTTTCGCTGTGGTGGCGGCAGGGCAGGCAACCTATGGCCTTATTCTGGGCTGGCTGGTTGGGCTGGTTCTAACAGCTTTTGAGGTGGCAGGCTCAGCTGTCGACCTATTCTCCGGGTTCAGCGCCAGCAGTATCCTCGACCCCAACACGGGAAACCAGAACGCGGTGATGGCCCGAATGTTCTCGCTATTCTTTAGTGTCGCGTTGTTTGTCACCAACGCTCACCTGGTGGTGATCGGAGCATTTCTGCAATCGTTTCGGTCGACCCCGCCAACCCAAATTCCTGTCCTCGACGAGAACGGGGTGGCGGCAGTGGGTGACGCGCTGGCAGCAATGCTGTTAACGGCTCTCGAAATTGGCGCACCGCTACTCGGAGCCCTTTTGCTCACAGAGGTATCGCTTGCACTCGCTGCCCGTTTCACCCCCCAAGCCAACATCTTTATGTTGGGCCTTTCGGTCAAAGCGCTAGTCACGTTCTCGATGTTAGGAACAGTGTTGGTAATGCTCCCCTTCTACGCGGAACGCCTAGTGGAACATGCCATAGTCCTAGGCCGAGTGTTCGGCTAGCGCTTTTGGGGCTTGCGGCTGACGAAATCTTCACACCATTGTCGAAGCATCAAGAACCCTCTCCCAGGTCCTAATAGGGGGCGTTTGGCGGTCGAAGCTGGGATTGCTGCATGGATGCAGTATCGGCTCACGGACGAGACCGCCCCAAAGCACGGAGTCGGTGCGTGGTTTTTCTAGCTAATGGTTGCTGGTCGTGAAGGGCGACTCACGTACCGAAAAGCCCACCGCTAAGCGGCGCGCTGATGCCCGTAAGAAGGGTCAGGCGGCGCGGTCACAAGAACTGCCACAAGCGGCATCGCTGGTGGCAGGGCTCGCACTGCTACCCGTAGTGATGCCAGCCATTGGAACGAGCTTGCAGTCGAGCGTGGTCGCCATACTGCAGCGAAAGAACCTCTTTGAACCGGGGGTCGCATCGGCATCGCTAGCGCAGGTCCTGTTCGACTCTTTCATCGTACTTTCGCCGCTGCTCGTGGGGGTCGGCGCCACCAGCGTTATTGCTCAGATGGCGCTGGTCGGCAAGCCGAACCCGCACAAGCTCAAGCCAAAGTTCACCAACCTCGACCCCCGACAGGGTTTCAAACGAGTGTTTTCGGTGCAAGCTCTCTGGGAGTTGTTTCGAACAATAATGAAACTTTCCGCTCTCATCGCCGTGGGTTGGGGTGTCTGGCAAACCAGTGGTGCATTCTTTCTGCTCGGCCCTGCCCCCATCCAGTCGTCGCTTAACGAAATTCGAGGCGTTCTCGGAGCCCTATTCGCTCAGGTTGCGCTGCTTGGCCTGCTAATTGGTTTAGCTGACACCGCCTTCGTGAAGTTCAAGTTCTTGCGCGAGTTGCGGATGAGCAAGGCGCAGGTCAAAGATGAACAGCGCCAGCAAGAGGGTGACCCTCAAGTAAAGGGTGAGATTCGACGTCAGCAACTAAAGATGTCGCGTGGGCGAATGATCGCAGCGGTAGCCGACGCCTCAATCTTGGTGACCAACCCGACCCACCTTTCTGTTGCACTCGCTTACGAAGATGGCCAACCAGCGCCAGTGGTGGTTGCGAAGGGCGCTGGCGAACTGGCGATGCGAATGCGCGATGAAGCACGTCGCCACGGCGTGCCAATTCGTGAGAACAAGCCGGTTGCCCGTCAGATCTTTCGCAGCGTCGATGTCGGTAGCCCCATACCAGCAGGCCTCTACCGTGCGGTCGCTGAGATCCTCGCTTCGATCTATCGCGCTAAACGAGCTCGCTCGACCAAGCCTGGGGCGCTGCGATGACATCTCCGGCCACAGTGATGAGCAGCGACACCCTAACAAACAGCCGTACCCGCATGGCTCAAGTGGGTGTGCCGTTGATGATCGTGTCGATCGTGATGGTGATGGTTGTTCCGCTGCCAGCGGGCCTGGTCGACATGCTGATCGCGCTCAACATCACCATCGCCATCGTCACGATGCTTACCGCGATGATGGTCGAGGAACCGCTCCACTTTTCGGTATTCCCAGCACTGTTGCTGGTCACAACCCTGTTCAGGCTGGCACTCAACATTTCCACCACCCGGCTGATTCTGCGCGATGGCAATGGAGGCCGAGTAATCGAAACCTTCGGCGGCTTCGTTGTTGGCGACAATATTGTTATTGGTTTGGTGATCTTCTTGATCCTGATCGTGATTCAGTTCGCGGTTATCACCACCGGCGCGGGGCGTGTGGCCGAGGTGTCGGCACGATTCACCCTCGACGCCATGCCGGGCAAGCAAATGGGTATCGACGCCGACCTCAACTCGGGCGCAATAACCGAAGCCGAAGCGAAAATGCGACGCCAGACGGTAGCTCGCGAAGCTGACTTCTACGGCTCGATGGACGGAGCCTCGAAATTCGTCAAGGGCGACACCATTGCGTCGGTGGTCATTGTCATCATCAACCTGGTAGGCGGAATTGCGGTCGGAGTATTTCAGCAGGGCCTTTCCGCTGGTGAATCGGTAAACCGGTTCGCACTGCTTTCGGTCGGTGACGGCCTGGTGTCGCAAATCCCGGCGCTTCTGATATCGGTGGCCTCAGGCATTATCGTCACCCGAGCGGTCACCGATGACGAGGGTGGCTTGGGAACCGACCTTTGGCTGCAGTTGGTGCAGGACCGTCGCGTACTGTCGGTTTCGGCGGGATCAGTATTGCTCGTAGCCCTGATGCCCGGATTACCTAAAGCCCCGTTCCTTTTCTTGGCGACGCTGTTAGGAATTGCCGCCAGCCGGCGAGTTGGCCCCCGGCCAGGCACCGAGTCCGCTGTTGCCCTCACCGAAACCAGCACGCTCGCCGACCCCAACAGCGAAGAGCACCTGCTATCTGACATCG
Organism: uncultured bacterium; assembly: GCA_965524675.1. GTDB lineage: Bacteria > Actinomycetota > Acidimicrobiia > Acidimicrobiales > SHLQ01 > CALLQB01. Next base: position 62 of record CBERPN010000216.1, on the reverse strand, counting down.
CAGTAGAACCCCTCGAACTAGTGCTTGCCGCCGACCTATTTGACCTGGTCGATCCTGAGGTT
>CBERPN010000215.1:0-7582 GCA_965524675.1 uncultured bacterium | reverse complement strand
CCACTGCACTCCGTGCAGGCCGTTCAGGTCACGGAGACCGCCGCAGCGCACCGGACGCTCACGGGCATGGAACGTGCCGTGGCTAGACCGCTGGTACCTGGCGGCGCTAAGCGTCGCTTCGGGTCTCCGAACTTTCACGCTCCCGCCAGGACGCAAACTCAGGTGTTGTACGTAGCCGCGCCACCAACCGGCCCGGCCGAACCAGTCTAGTGGGCGGGGGCCCGACCACTGCACTCCGTGCAGGCCGTTCAGGTCACGGAGACCGCCGCAGCGCACCGGACACCTGAAGTTTCCGGAAGCGTTCTAGCAGCCCGCCGCGCCAGCAAGGGCGAGTTCACAAAGCCAAGAGACGTAGCGAAGCGCCGCAGGCGGAGAAAAGCAAAACTGTAAGGCGGAGGGCGCCAGCCCGCAGCCTGAGACCCCCGGCCTGCGTGACCGGGGAACGCCAGCAAGCAAAGCGAAGCGCCGCAGGCGGAGAAAAGCAATAACGCCCTGTTACTTCAGGCTGTCAACAGCTCCGTAGTTTTGTGCCAGCAGGTAGTAAAAGGCCACCCGCGATTTGCGGTTGTCGCCTGCCATAGTTCCACACACTGTTTCGATGGCGGCGTCTAGATCACTGTCGCCTTCAGAGCGGGCCAGCTTCTTCTTGAGCCAGCTTTCGCGTACGCGTGAGAGTTCTTCAGGGTCCGAGCATGAGACGAGAGCCGCGTCGGCCTGAGGATTCATCTGCGAGAACTGGAGATGCTTAACAATCCCAGCGACAGCTTCGCCGTCTGCATCTGGGGCGTATTTCTGTACGTCTGCAAGAAAATCGTGGTCGGCCATGGTGGGGTTTTCCTCGGTTCGGAGTGCGACAGTGGTCTGTCGCACGGGTGTTAGAAAATCTAGCCAGCGTCGAGCCAAACTGTGAAGTTGGGCACAGCTATCAGAAGTCTGGACGAAACAACCCTTGGCCAATGGCACGACCCAGCAACACGACAAGAAAGATCGATACTGCGGCCAATGCCATCGTGGCGCCAGCGGCGGTTTCGTGGTGAAAGCTCACGAGCAATCCAATGATGACAGCGACGGCTCCCAACGCCACGGCGCTCACCATGATCAGCGGAACCCGACGTACCAGCAGAGTCGCTGTAGCTGGCGGTGCCACTAGGAATGCGAATACCAAGAGATTGCCAACGGTCTCGAACGAGGCCACGATCGAGATGGCGAGAAGCACCAGCAGCGCCGCGTGTGCCAACTTTGGCCGCATGCCGAGCATCCGGGCCTGCGTTTCATCGAAGGTCATGACTAAGAACGCCCGGTAAAAGATGACAACTCCTACGATCGAAATCGCAGCCGCGATTGCTTGACGGAGGAGGTCTTGGTTGTCGATTCCGGTTATGGATCCGAACAAGAACCGGTTCAGATCGCCAGCGTAGGATCCCGACCGGCTCGACATAATCACCACCGCAAGCGACAAGAATCCCACGAACAAGATCCCAATCGAAGTGTCTTCGGGCAACGGCGAGTGGCTCCTGATCAGGTTGATTCCTCCCACCATCACCAACGCTGCCAGCAAGGCTCCCACGGTTGTGTCGACGCCGATGATAAACGCGATGGCGATCCCCGGTAGCACACCGTGGGCCAAGGCATCGCCGAGGAAGCTCATCCCCCTAAGCACCACCCAAGTTCCGACCACCGAAGTTGCCAGCACAGCCAGTATTCCTGCCAGCAGAGCGCTACGCATGAACTCGTTGTCAGTAAAGGGTTCGACCCACCAAGCGATCGGGTCCATTAGAAACCTCATGCGATTGCCACCATCTATCTGAGCGCCATTTCAATCAGCGCAGCGTTGCTTTCGAGCATGCCAAGGTAGGTCTCGGAGCCGCTTCCCGGTTCTCCAAGATTTCCAGTCAACAGGCTTACTACCTCTATATCGCCGACTCGAGCGGCGAGGGCATCAACATCTTTAGTTGAGTGCTGATCTTCGGCGAAGATCGCTTTCACCTTCGTGTCGTCGATCAGCGTTGCCAACCGTTCGAGTTGCGCAGGGTTGGCTTCGGCCAGGGTAGAAGGGGCAGGAATGACTGCGCCTAACACCGCGAATCCATAGCGATCGGCCAGGTACCCAAGAGAGTCATGGCTGGTAACGAGCAGCCGCTGATCTACCGGAATCGTGGCGAATCGTTGTTCGATCTGCTGGTCGAGCCCTGCTAACTGCTCTCGATAGCGCTCAAGACAGGCATCTACCTCCGCCGCATCGAGCCCGGCGTGTTCAACCAGTTGAGCCGCCAGTTCTGACAGACCAGCGGTTGTGCGCTGCGGATCGAACCACACGTGTGGATCATCTGCTCGAGTGCCGCCTCTACCGTCCGGATAAGACGGCACGATTGAATTGATGTACTCAGCGATACGAAATACGGCAACTCCTGATTTCTCGACTGCTCCGAGGGTGTCATCGAGTCCGTCTTCGAGGGTGAGGCCGTTGGCAACTATTAGATCTGCTCGCTCCATTTTGGCGCGGTCGGCTAGCGACGGTTCGAATGCGTGGGGGTCAGCAGCGACCGGCATGATTGTCTCGACCGTTGCCAGGCCATCGCAAGCAATGTTTGCGGTAACGTCGGCCCAAATGCTCGTTGTAGCCATCACCGTCGGCGTATCAGGAGTGGGTGTGCTCGACTCATCGCCACCACAGCTGGCAGCCAGTAGCGCCACGGCTGTTACGACTACGATCCGGTGGAGCACCGACCGAGAGCTAGTTATTGATAGCACGACCAGTCTCCTGGATGAACGTCTGCAGCAACCAACTTGATTACTAGATTGAGAATGAGTCCCATCGGCACCATAATAAGAACGAGTCTCATTCGCAACGGAGAGCAATGCACCTGCGCAGCGGGTGGCGGTCAAACATGATCAAACTTGATGACGTACGGGTGACCTTCAGTGCGCGACTGGCCTTCAGCGCCGACTCGCTCACGCTCGAATCCGGTTCAACCGTCGCTCTCATGGGGCCCAACGGGTCGGGAAAGACGACCATGATACGCCTCGTGGCCGGGCTTCTCTCCCCTACCCACGGTTCGATCTCAACACCTGCAGACCTCGTGGTTAGCTATGTTGCCCAACATCAGCACCAACACCAGTGGATGCCCCTAACGGTTAGCGAAGTGCTGATCATGGGCCGCTATCGCCACCGCGGGCTCCTGGGAAGACTCGTCGACTCCGATCGTAGAGTCGTTGCTAGGTCCGCAGAGCGCTTAGAAATTTCAGATCTGCTCAGCCGCCGATTCAGTGAGTTGTCGGGTGGTCAGCGACAAAGAGTTCTGGTTGCGGGAGCGCTCACGGTCGAGGCTTCCTGCCTGTTGCTCGACGAACCGATCACCGGTCTCGATCTAGCAAGCCAACAGATAATCCTCGATGTCATCGACAGCGAAAGAGCCGCGGGTCGCCTTGTGGTGATGTCGACACATCATATTGAGGAGGCCCGTCATTGCGATCGGATTATTCTGTTGAACACGGTGGTAGTAGCCGACGGATCACCCAACGTAGTACTCACCGAAACAAACCTGCAGGCGGCCTTCGGTCCAAGGCTGCTGGCGACGGCCGGCGACGGTATCGAAGCCAGCCGGGTAATCGTGATCGATGAACACGGCCACGGCCAGCACATCGATTCGGTGTCAGACACGTCCCTAATCAAGCGTCCCTAAAGAACCCTGAAGTGATTAGGTTCAAATCGGCTTTGCGTAGAGTCGATTAGAGACAGCCATTAGGGACGTGTCTGACACCCATTAATCATCGAAGACGACGACGCTTGGAACGTCGATTCGACCTGGCAGTCCCTCTGGGATTTTCGAGCGGTGCCAGCGCGACTCGCCTGGCGGAAGGGTCGACAGAACTATGCCCGATGCCGGTTCACGAGCGATAGCCCCCTCTATCGCTGCCAGAGGGTCGGCGTCGCCCACCTCACCCGAGGCCGTCGCGCCAAGCTCGTCGATTAGGCCGAGCTGCATTTCGAGTTGCTCGCGTGCGAGCGACAGACTTCCGCCCGCAGCGAGTGGAACGATTACGTGAAACCGCAGGCGGCTATCGCCCGCGACCCGAGCCGAGATCTCCGCCATTACAGCTTCACCGCCGAGCGATTTGTTGCCAACCACCAGACACCGCGGAACAACCCGGTCGCGTCGCTGCAGCACCGGGGCGAGCCAACCAGTTTCGAGACGCTCGAGGGCAAGTTCGCCGCTACGGGATCGAACGATGTCGGCGCGGGTACACATTCCCACCAGCAAGCCATCCTCGAGAACAGGCAGGTGAGTGACACCCTCGTTGGCCATTCTGTGCATGGCATCTACCAGGCTGGCGTTTGGGCCAATGCTCACCACATCAGCCGACGAAATCTCCTTCACCGGGGCGTCGAGCGGCAGATCCTGGCTGAGGAGGTCGCTTCGGGTAACGATGCCGACGCATTTCCCGTCGTCGTCGACTATCGGAAATGCGCCGCGGTCGCCGCGGGTGATGCGATCGGTCACGTCACCCACCGTCTCAGACTCGTCGATCGTGTCGACCACCCGGTTCATTACGTCGACGACGGCGGTGGTTCGAAGCGAGTCGGCGACCAGTTCGCCACCGACCTGAATACCGCGACGCGAAAGCTTCTCTGTATAAAGGCTCTCGTTCGACAAGGCGGTGAAAACGAGTGCGGCCATCACGGTGGCCAGCATCAGTGGGAGCATCACCTCGAAGTCGCGCGTGAGTTCGAACACAAAGACGATCGCTGTGAAGGGCGCACGCGACGCAGCACCAAATATTGCGGCCATCGCGACCACTGCGAATGCACCCTGTGAGATCCCTAGACCTGGTGAAATCTCGAGAGCGATGGCGCCGAACAGCCCACCGAAACTCGCCCCCATCAACAGCACCGGAGCCAGGGTTCCCCCAGAGGTTCCCGAGCCCAGTGCCACCCACCAGGCAACCATCTTCGCCACTAGAACGGTGGCGAGGGTGGCCAGAGCCAACTCACCAGCGAGCACGTCGTCGACCACGTTGTAGCCCACGCCCAACGAGCGGGGCACGAGCAGACCAATACCGGCAAACACCAGAGAACCGATAAGCGGATGCCAAAAGATTGGGAGCTTTAGCGACCGGAAGCTTCGCTCGGCAGCGAAGAGTCCCTTGGCGATCACTACCGCGACCACTCCACTGGCTAGACCGAGGATGACATAGATCGGCAGGACACTGAGACCGGCATAGTCGTGTCGCGGCACGGTAAACAAAGGACCGGTTCCGAACACGGCTGAGTGGATTCCCCCAGCGATAGACACCGCAACCACCAACGGTATGAGCGCCCGCATCGATAGCTCAAAGAGCAGTAGTTCGATGGCCAACAGCAACGAAGCCAGGGGCGCACCAAATGTGGCAGCCATTCCGGCGGCCGCTCCCGAGGCTAGGAGGATCTTGCGCTCTGACGGAGTAACTCGAAGGATCTGGCCGACCAACGAACCAATCGCTCCACCGGTGACAATGATAGGACCTTCGGCTCCGAAGGGGCCGCCGGTCCCGATAGCGATTGCAGCAGACAACGGTTTGGCGATCGCGGTGCGTGGAGCGATCCGACTCTGTCTGCGGAGTACGGCCTCCATCGCCTCGGGAATCCCGTGACCACGAATGATTGGAGCAAATCGGGCGATGGTGGCCACGAGTAGGGCTCCGATGGCGGCCGCGATGGGCAGTCGCGGCGATGGTTCGAGCGTAGAGATGATGGGAATCTCGCCCCACCCCCACTCCCCTAGCAACGCGATGTGGGTTATGAGGCTGATGGTTCTCACCAGCAGATAGGCGGCACCGCCGGCGGCGGCGCCCACCACCGCGGCCAAGCTGACAAGAAATAGCAGTCGCCGGGTGGTTATCGATGCAAACTCAGCCGCCATCAACCAGCCCGGGATCGGGGGCAAGAAAAGGCGGTCTCAATGTAGGACACGGCGGCAGGCTATCGGACCAAGAAACCAACCGGGGCGGCTTCTGGTCGCTATAGCGGCCACATTTCGCCCGGGTTCGGGAAACAACGCCAAACATACGGTGTAAGCCAATAGGGTCAAAAGACCCTAACCGAACCCAGCCCACTATCCATACGGTCAAGCTGCGACATCGACGATGCCTCGCGCGTCTCGCTCGGGACACAATCACAGGGAGGCCCTAATGACCGATTTTCTCAACGCCTACTCAATTCAGCGCTGGCTGGAGTTGTGTCCGCAGGGTTACTTGGAAGACACAGTTTACGGCCACGGAGAAGCAGAGGAGGAGCCTGAGAGACTCTTTGAGGACGACGATCTTCGTACCGAGGCGATTCGCTCGACCGTTCAGCTGGTGGTCGGCGAACGCGCAGCCCTCGCAGCATCATCAGGGCTGGTCAATGCAGCTCCGGACTATCCGAGCAAGCGCTTCTTGGCCACCCAAACACTGGACGAGGCTCGCCATGTCGAGATCTTCACCCAGCGACTGCACGACCTTGGAGTTAAGCCTGCCGATCTCGAATCGACGATCGATCACTTCGCTAACCCCCACCTGGTCAAGTTCGCGGGGGTCCTGCTGGAAAAGGTGAACGACGGAGATTTCATCGCCGGAGTCGTCGGACAGAACATCGTGCTTGAGGGCCTAGCGTTTAGCGTCTTTGAAATGTTGGAGGCCGCTAATCGACAGGCCAACCCAAAGTTCGCCCACACTCTGTCGGGTACGATCGCCGACGAGCGGCGCCACGTTGGCTTTGGCGAGAACCGCATCGGCTCACTCATTCGCGAGCATCCCGAGAAGAAGCCGGAGATCGAGAAGATGCAGAAGGAGATGACCGGCCACATGCTCGCCACGTTCGCTTCAACCTTCGAAGCAGGCCGCGGCATGCAGGAGAAGGAAAGAGAAGCCGCGGTTGCGGCTGCTGCTGAGCAGGGCGTGGAGCTCGAAAATGTTGAATGGCACGGAACCGACCTCACCGCAGCGACCAACCAAGAGCGCCAAGGAGTTCTCGAAGACACCGTGATCAAAGAGTTCAAGACCCGCCTCGCGCGCATTGGACTTGAGTACCAGGCTCCGAACGGCTCGTGACCGACGACGACTTCGACCCCCACGCGCTCGATCAGGACGAGTTTATCGAACAGGTCCATTCATTCGAGTTCTGGTTTCAAGCGGTCGAGGGATACCTGACCGAGCGCCCCTACGGACGTCGACCCGATCTGGCAGAAGCCGATATCGACGACGCTCAGCGAGAGCGCTTGATCACCACCCTGTGCAATTACTGCGTTGGGGAGACAGCGGCCCTCGATGGGGCCAGTGGAATGATCGACTTCGCCCCAAATCGGCACTCGAAAGTCTTCTTGGCCACTCAGGTTGCTGACGAGGCCCGCCACCTTGAGGTGTTTATCCGACGCCTTCGCGACTTAGGTGTCGAGGACCCCGAGACCGAAATCGAGCAACGCGCTGACGCCAACTTGGTGGTGTTCAAGAAGCGGCTTTCCGAGTTCGTTGAGACTCGAGATTGGGAGGCAGCGATCTTCGCTCAGAACGTGATCTTGGAGACGATGGAGAGCACGGTGTTTCGGGCTCACGCGAGCAGAGCCGA
>CBERPN010000214.1:0-7691 GCA_965524675.1 uncultured bacterium | reverse complement strand
TCTCAACGGGCTCATAACCCGAAGGTCGCAGGTTCAAATCCTGCCCCCGCCACCACTCAGAAGGCCCGGAAACTAACTGTTTCCGGGCCTTTGTCGTTGTCGGTAGAAGTCGTCGATCTACCGGGTCGTCTACCGGCGGGATCGACGCCAGCTCGTTGACCTGCGGTTTCGCAAGGTCCGGCTCGGTAGATGTCTACCGGCTGTCGTTGATGAGCTTGGCGAACTGGTTGGCTGCGGCCGCGCCCATTCCGGGCAGCAAGTGTTGGTAGGTGTGCATCGTGAACCCCGGATGGGCGTGGCCGAGACGTTCGGACACCACCTTGATTGGAACGTCTGCGGCGATCAGCAGCGAAGCGTGAGTGTGGCGTAGATCATGAAACCGGATCCGCGGCAACTGTGTCGCCGCGACGGAGCGATTGAAGAGCTGAGAGAACTACTCAGGCGATGGTGCTGAGTGGTGCCGGTTCAAGAACATCGGTGTGGTCGACTCCACGTTGGTGTCCGCGCGGAGGAGAAGGCGTCGCCAGCGCGTGAGAACGCCGACCGTGTTCGAGTCGAGGTCGATGCGGCGCCGGCTTGTGCGGGTCTTGACTGGTGCTTCTACGGTCCCGCCAGAGGTGACTTGTCGTGTGCGCACTATCGATAGGCTCGCCGACTCGGTGTCGAAGTTGGCCCGATTCAGTCCGGCGAGTTCTCCGTCGACGGATGCCGGTGTGGGCGACGAGGTGCAGCGCCGGGTAGAGGCGCTTGGTCTTGGTCACCTCAAGGAACTCGCCGAGCTGGGAGGCGGTCCAGATCGCCGGGACCGATGAGCGGGCGGCTCGACGGGTTGGCCGGGCCCGTTTTGCAGGGTTGGTGTCAAGGAGTTGACGATCGACCGGCAGGTCCAAAGAATTGGAGATCACCCGGTGGATTTCGAGCACAGTCTTGGCCGCCGTTGTCGATGAGGTCTCGATAGCACGAGTCGAGGTCCGCCGGTCGAAGCGCGTCGAGCCGGATCGAACCGATTCGCGGCGAGATGTTGTGGTCAATTATCCACCGGTACCGGTTCCGGGGTGTGATCGGTGAGGACGGCCTTGGAGTCGAGCCAGGTCGTCGACATGAACCCGCCAAGTGTTAGTTCACACCGCGTCGGTGGCCGTTCCGCGTTGAGACGCCGCTAGATAGCCTCGGCCGCGGAGCGTTCGCCTCCGGAGCGATGCCAGCGGCGTCGTTCGGTTCCGGTGATGGGGTCGTGGCCGTTGTAGGCGACGACGTAGAAGTGTTGGTTGCGTTGAACGATGTATGACATCGCCATCTATCGGCTTGTCGGGTCGCCAACCCGAAGATCGCCGAGCGGGTCGACTCTGAGGAACACATCCAGGTCCCATCGTCGGATCGAACTTCATTCGGCGCCGCGAATATGGAGCGCTGCAATTGGGACCGACATCGAGTGGTCGCTCGATGGTGTCCACTGTCATTTCGAGCATCATTATCGAGTGTTCTGCATCGGGCGAGGCCATCCCACTGGCGCCCTGCTTTGGAGTTCGCGGCCTCTAGGGAACACCTCTACGACACTCCGGCGGTGGACAGGAATTCGTTGGCGAGCTTTCCGATGGCCTGGTGGTGTCGTAGCCAAGGTGCGTGACCGGCCTCGACCACGTGGAGTCGGGCGTTCGGCATGGCCTCAGCGATGCGCTCGCCGACGCTGGCTGCGCCGAAGGGGTCCTTATTGCCGAACACCAGAAGCGTGGGCTGGGTCACTTCGGCCAGGTGATGCAAGCGGATGCGCTGTTCGGGCCGACTACCGCGGAGACGAATCAAGGCGTTGATGATGGCCACGAAGCTGGCCTCGAATTGGGGTTGGCGTTCGGTGGCGAGCAGCAGATCTCCGATGTCGGGTTCGAGTGGGTGCTCGCCGACCATCTTTGAGAGCTGTCGCACTTGACGCGCTGACGGGGGCTGGATCTTCATCATCATCCGACCCGGGAACCACATTGATAGTAGACGCATCGGCAGTGGTGCTGAGGTGTCGAGCGCGATGGCTGGGCATCCGAGATGCACCATGGCACGAATGCGGGCCGGGTGGCGGAGGGCGAGCCAGGTCGACGCCCACGATCCGAACGAATTGGCGACCACTGCAGGGTGGTCAAGACCAAGCGCATCCAAAACTTCGACCAAGAACCGAACGCTGTTCTCTCGTAGGTCAGATGCGAAGGTCGGATCGGGGTCACTCAGTCCGTGACCGGGCCAGTCCACCGCGTAGAGGGTGTAGCCCTCGAGTTCCGCCATCAGCGGCGCGAACATTGCCGCTGGCGTACCGGCGCCGTTAGCCATGACGACAGGTGGGCCCTCGCCGACGACCAGGACCCGCGCGGTCCTGCCGCCCAGTTCCACGGAGCGTTTCTCAGCACTGACGCCGTAGCGGGCCAGTAGCGCTTCCTCTGCCTGCTCGAATGTCATTTCGACCATCACCTACCCCCTGGTCGCCTTGCTTTACGCTGTGTCAAGTGAAACTAAGGTCACTCTACGGAGATGGTTTACGTGATGTCAAGTGAGGTGCCGACGTACGGAGACCCCGACACGCGCCAGCGCATCCTTGCTGCGACCTGGAGCCTGGTCTCCGAACGGGGCGCCGGGTTCAAGCTCCGCGACGTGGCCCAGACGTCGGGGGTTTCGCGGCAGGCGGTGTACCTGCACTTCGGTGATCGGGCTGGACTACTGGTTGGTCTCGTCCAGCACATGGACGACGTGCTCGACCTCGGCGCATCGCTCAGTCACGTGTTCGAAGCCCCGACGAGCAGCGAGCTGTTGCAGCGGGCGATGCGACTCAACACCGAGTTCTGGGACACCGTTGCACCCGTAGCCCAGGTGCTCGAGGCCGCTCAGCACGACGATCAGGCGATAACCGCCGCGTGGCGCGATCGCATGCGCCTCCGACAACAGGTGTTCGGAATGATGATCCAACGCATTGCCGACAATGGCCAGCTCGCTACGGGCTGGACCATCGATCGTGGCGCGGCGATGTTGTACGCCGTCGCAGGATTCGAGCCGTGGCGCGAACTCACCCGGGAACTTGGATGGGACCACGACACCTATGTTGAAGAAATGACCCGCATCCTCACCCGAGCAATGCTCAGCTGAGAACGGGGGCGCTTCGGAACCATCGAGCATCGACCGCCACCGGACACCAGCTCCAGGTCGCACACTTCCCTCAACTCGACCAGCCTGACCCGCGTGCGCGTAATCGGATCGATACGTTGGCGAGGGTGGCTACCGCTCTTGATCGTCACCTTGTGTTGTCTTTTCCCGTCGTGGTGCCTGATAATTTGACGGACGCGGTTCAGGTCGCCTGAGGTCTGGTTGCTTTGGATCGATGTCACACAGATGTCACGAGACAACCGTAAACAGGTGGGAACAGCCGGCAGCAGCTGGGAAGAGAAAACCAGCTCTGACCTGGGCGAATAGGCTAAAGACCGGGCCACGGAGTTGCGCGGAAGGTGGGCTCAGCCCGAAGCTCGCAAACTTGCGATGTCAGTGCGCCTCCTAGCCACAGAATCGGCGACTGCAAGTATCTGAATTCGAATCGTGGGACTTATCGGGGATCCAGTTCGGCTCAACGAACGCTACTCGCCGTTGGGGTACAAGAGATCTAAGTAGCGTTCGACCGACCGAGTCGCCGGCCCAGCATCACCGGTGGCCAAGACATCAATGAGTAACCCGCGGGTCACAGCTACTCCAAGTCGTAGTTCGTAGGACAACCCCTATGTGTGGTTCGCCACCGAGAACGAACCCGACGATGCCCCCGGGGAAAGTATCGTTCAGAACGCACGGGCAACCTATGACGCAATCCGCGGTACAGGGAACAACACCATGGTTCTCCTGTTGTCACGCGGCGGCGGCTACACCGATGAAATACAGACCTACGCCAACTACCTCCAGGGCGGCTCCGTCCCGAACTACCCCGGCTCTGGTCCCGGCGCCGGCGGCTCGACCGTCACCGCGATGCACAACGTTGTCTGGGACATGCATCTATATATGTGGGCCAACCCGTCGGCAACTGTGGCCGAAGTCGAAGACACACTGTGGAACGGCATCGACACTCAATGGGGCCCGTTTGCTGGCATCAATGTCTACCGCAACGGCACCCAAAGTGCCGATGGTGTGATCCCGGTGATTGTTGGCGAGTGGGGCCTGGACTGGGCCGGGGACAGTGTGATGGCTGTGGTCCTACGAACCGGATCAGACCCCTATCCGGTCGGAAACTTGGCTTGGAACTGGAGCGCAGGTAGTCCCGATACTCTCGTGTCGGGCGATACTCGTACACCCTTTGGTGATGCCGTTAATGCTTTCATCGAAACAGGAACCGGTGTGCCAGAGCCGACACAACCCTGACCTTCCTTGTCACCTGGGAACCCGATTCGGGGGATTTGTTTGCGAAACACCGACATGACGTTGTCGTCGGGGGCTGTGATGATCGGTCCATGCAGACAGACGCTAACTATCAGCTGACCACTCATGATCAGGTTGCAGGAGTGCTCGGCACACCCCCGGACTTCATTGTCGCTAAACTCGGCGATCACGTTGACGAGCCGGCACGACAGTTCATCGCCCTCGCCCCGCTGGTGTTCCTGGCGACCCACGACAGCGAGGGCCACGCTGATGTTTCGCCGAAAGGCGATGCCCCAGGGTTCGTTCAGGTCATCGATTCGACAACGTTGCTGATTCCCGAACGCAAAGGCAACAACCTCGCCGACGGCGTTCGCAACATCATCGACACCGGCCGGGTCGGCATGATCTTCGTCGTTCCCGGCCAACGCGAGACCCTGCGGGTCAATGGCACCGCAACTGTCAATAACGACCCAGCCCTTCTGGATCGGCTCGCCGCCCACGACAAACCGTCGCTCCTCTGCACCGTTGTGTCCGTTGAGGAGTGTTTCTTCCACTGCGGCAAGTCACTCATCCGATCGAACATCTGGAAGCCGGATACCTGGTCGACTAGTACCGAGTCGCTCATGGTCAAACAGACCGTGACCGCCATGGGCGGCGACCCAGACCTTAAGCCGGTGATCGCCGCCACGATCGAACAGAACTACATCGACGACCTCTACTAAGCGCGGGGCCTCCCACCACCGGCTCGTGGGATCTGTCGCCGGAACGCACGACCCTCATCAGACCCCAGAGAGCTCAACTTCGTCGTAGGATCATCTCTCTACCCATGGGGATGGCCTCCCCGGTTCACATCTATCGCACGTGCGGCTTTGAGTTTGTCGGCGCACGAAGAAACGCGTTCGAATGCCCCACATGATCTTCCAACTCGGAACTAACAACTGGCAGCGCGGTGGCGAGTTCGCACCGGGATCAGGCATTCTCCATGAAGCCCATCACCACGCCTACAACGCGATGCTCGGAGTTGCGAGCTACTCGATGTATCCATCGAGCGTTCAGCGATCGAATCCAATTGACGAAGAGCAGGGCATCAAGGTCTTCGAGCTCGAACACGACATCCCGATTTGTGAGTCGGTGTCCCCGGTGAGCAGCTACCGGTGGCACTCGATGAGCGACCAGGAGTTCGCGGGTTATCGGGAGCGCTTGACCACCACCGTTGCTACCTGGATGGAGAAGATCGAGGCTCAAACGGGGCGAGTCTTCACGCTTGCTGTCGCTCATCACGCGTTCCTTAATCCCGTCGTGATGCGCGATGTGCTCCGCAGCCGAGAACTGTCGGGCAAATCACCAGTCACACTGTTGTGTTTCGCGCACGGCACTGCACTCAAGATGTATACGAACGAACGGGCTGGCCTCGAGGATTTCCCGACCCGTTTCAGCAGATTCATCGAAGACGAGGGAGTGTTCTCATTCGGGGACCCTCGCGGCCACGTCGATGTGTGCGCCGCTATCTCGTTGCAGCAGGTCGAAGCGGTGCGCGAGGCGTTTCCTGAGTTTCCTTCAGAACGGATCTTGCTGTCTCCCAACGGCTACAACGACGAGATCTTCACCGAGTCAACCGCTGCCGATTACGGCCGAGCTGAGGTCCTCGCTGAACTTACGACTGTGGATGGGCGACCGCTTCCAGTCAGCGCCGACAAGATCGTGGTGTTCTGTGGCAAATTTGCCGACTGGAAGCGGATTGATGCGTTGCTGCACGCCGCCGCCAGCTACGAAGAGGACGACACCGGAATCGTTACCCTCATTGTTGGATCGGGCCCAGACCAAGACAAGGACGAGCTCTTGCGGCTCGCATATGGCGAACTCGGGCTTGAGCGCACGTTCTTCGTCGGACCCAAGGCGCAGACCGACCTCGCGCGGGTCTTTGCCGCGTCCGATGTTGGTTGCTTCCCTTCGCGCGACGAACCGTTTGGGCTGGTGTTCATCGAGTGCATGGCGAGTGGTACACCGGTCATAGGAGTCAACTCGGGTGGTCCGCGAGATTTCGTCACGAACGAAGTCGGCGCACTTGTACCCGAGACGACAGACCGGTCCGCCCTCGCGTTGTCGCTTGCTGCGGCTGTGCGCGAGGCCATCGCCGACGACTGGAAGACGACAAAGGGAGCCGATGGGGCGCGAATGGTCCGCAGCCGGTTCAGTATTGCTAGCCAGACGGCGAATCTTCTGGCTGAGATAGCGCAACTGCCACCCGGAGTCCTGTAACGCTGAACCTCGCAGTTCTCACTGACCGACGCGCATTGCTGTCACTACTGGGTAGCGACTACCCGCTCTGAACTGTTGATCATGTTGAGTGTTTGAAGAGTTCGTGGTCGCAGGCCTTTACGGCTACCGCGGAGAGGGCATCTGCGAGCGCCGCCGTTTGTTCCGTATCGAGGTGGTCGAAGATGAGGCGTTGAACGTTTTCGGCGTGGATAGGGGCGATCCTGTCGAGGCGTCGTTTCCCGGCTGCGGTGATGGTGGCGTTCTTTGCTCTGCCATCTTGTGGGTCTTCGGTCAACTTGATGTCGCCGCGTGAGACCAGGTTTCTTAGCCGATGGGTGAGCCGGCTTTGGGAGGTGTTGGCGGAGTCGGCAAGCTCGGTGAGTCTGAGGGTGTGATCGGGTGCGTCGGCAAGCGCGACGAGGATCCCGTATTGCACCGAGAGAAGGTCGTTGGCCTTGAAGGTTCGCTCTACCTCGGGAAAGACTCGGAGCAATATCACGAGCAGGCCCTGCCACGCCTGTTGTTGGGTTTCATCGAGCCATCGAGGAGCGGTCACCCTTTGATCCTAACTGGTTGACGTTTCAATCATTTCGTAATAGGTTGACTCTTCAAGCAGTTAATTGAAGTGTCAACTAGTCAATTCCCTATCCGCGCTGGGAGGCGATCGGACAAGGGATCAACCAGGAGCAGACGATGAGTGACGACTACCGAGTCAAGGTCGCCGAGCACGGTCCATATCTTGTGAGCGGCGAGGTGCCGTTGGTCACAAAGACGCCGGTCATGTCCGAACACGGCGAGCCACTTACATGGAAGACCAGCGAGCCGAGCGAGAAGCGGGCCCGCTATTCGCTTTGTCGATTTGGTTCGTCTCAGACCAAACCATTCTGTGACGGCTCGCATACCTCGGCCGACTGGGATAGCGCCGACAACACAACCGGTGATAGCTACTCCGATCGCGCTAACAGCTTGGGCGGCCATGGCCTCGAGATCTTCGATGATCGGCCGACGTGTGCCCACGCGGGGTTTTGTGGCAATAAGGTCACAAACATCTGGGACATGGC
>CBERPN010000213.1:0-7707 GCA_965524675.1 uncultured bacterium | reverse complement strand
ATGTTCGGAGACTCCGGCAACGACGACATCTGCGGCAACGGCGGATCCGACACGATCTTTGGCGGCGACGGGCACGACGATCTGTCGGGCGGCAAAGGTAGTGACTTCATCGACGCCGGACCTGGAAACGATGTCGTCGGCGGAGGTAGCGGGCCCGACGAGGTACACGGCGGCGACGGTGACGACGTCGTGCAAGGACGCCCCGGTAACGACCTCGTGTACGGAGACGAAGGCGACGACACTCTAAAGGGGAACAACGGGAACGATGTTTTGCGAGGCGGGAACGGTTCCGACTCCGGAAACGGAGGCGGGGGCAGCGACATCGTTTATGGCGGCTCAGGAAACGACCATTTCTCTGGCGGCAAGGATGACGACACGGTGTACGGCGAGGACGGAAACGACATCGTCAAGGGCGGCTCAGGAAACGACACGGTCGAAGGCGGCGACGGAAACGACAGCGTTAGTGGCGGAAAGGGAGACGATTCGCTGTTTGGCGGAGCCGGTGACGACGAACTCAACGGCGGTCAAGGTTCGGACCTACTCAACGACTCGGTAGGCAGCAACATTCTCAACGGTGGCAATGGCGATGACACCTGCACATCGGGAGCGCAGTCCTGCGAGCTATTCCTGTAGCGCCGAGTAGCCTTCTGTCACCATGAATTGCTGTCCCAGCGACCACTCGTCGTGGCGGACCGGTTAGGTGCCGCGACAGGAGGAGCGACGGTGGATCTAAAGGCAACCCGCTACGAGGTGGCCGAGGGTATTGCGACGATAACGTTGTCGCGCCCAGAGCGGCACAATGCATGGACTGGCAGGATGCACACCGAGTATCGCTGGTCGCTAAACGAAGCCGAGAATGACCACACTGTGCGGGCGATCGTTGTTACCGGCGACCCCGCAGGTCGGGCCTTTTGTGTTGGGGGCGATAGCGACGCTTTGCTCAAACATAGCGAACGAGGCGAGTACGACCCCGGGACACCCGAGTCGCTCGCTCGACCCGGCTATGGCGTCAGACCCGAATTCGACGCGCCATTCGCTCACCAGTTCGGGATGGCGACCCCCATTATTGCGGCGGTCAACGGTGCGGCAGCCGGTGTCGGGCTTGCAGTCCTATGTTTTGCCGATCTTCGGTTCGTAGCCGAGGACGCCACTCTCACCACCGCCCATGGCCGACTGGGGCTCGCAGCGGAGTATGGGCTCGCGTGGTTGCTGCCACGCCTCATCGGGCTCACCAGAGCCAACGATCTACTGCTGAGCAGCCGGAAATTCAACGGCGTCGAGGCGCTCGATTTAGGCCTTGCTAACGCCGCCCTTCCGGCCGGCACGGTTCTAGCTCATGCACAGGAATACGCGTCAGAACTAGTTAGCAACAACAGCGCGGCCTCGCTCCGAGAGACGAAGCGGTTGATCTATACCGACCTACACAGGTCCGCTGCCGAGGCAATCGAAGACTCAGAAAGCCTGCTCACCGCCTTGATGGCCAACCCCGATTATCGCGAGGGGGTCGCAGCCCTACGTGAGCGGCGGCCGCCGCGTTTCGCCGGGCCGAAGTAGGCGCGCAGCCGCCGGGTCCGCTTGACTCAGCTCATGTACCCGGTGGTGATAGAGGCGGAGCGCATCGCTCTGCGAGAGCTTGGCTCCCAAGACGCTGAATCGCTGCTAAAGATAACCGCCGACCCCCAGACGACCCGCTTCATGGCGCTCGGCCAGTTGACTCGACACGAAGCCGAGTCGTATTTGGGGCAACTTCTCGACGCCGCCACCGACGCCGCTAGGCACATCTACGCACTCGCGATCCTCAACCGAGACGATCAACAAGTCATCGGCCTATCGCAACTCTCCATAGAAAGCTTCACTCATCGAAGGGCCGAACTCGGCTACCTGTTGTCGAGCGAGCACTGGGGCCATGGCTATGGGCGAGAGGCTACAGCCGCTTTGACCAGCTTCGGTTTCGATCATCTGGGCCTCCAGCGAATATATGCCGTCTCCACCGCCGACAACATCGCGTCGCAACGATTGCTCGAGTCGCTGGACTTTCGCTTTGAGGGCGAGTTGCAGGATCACCTGCTCATCGATGGTACGTGGACCAGCGGGCAGCTCTTTGCTCGTACCAACCAATCCTGCTGAACTTTCTTCAGGATTGTGAGGATTTTGCCGATAAGAAAGATATGGCCCGGCCCCCCACTGGCGATGACCCGCAGAAGGTACTCACCTATCTTGCTGCCCGCCTTGCCGGCGATGACCAACAGGCGCTCGCCGAAGTCATCGATCTCGACGAGTACCGCAGAGCTAGATCCCGAAATCAGCCAGTTTTGGCCACGGTTTCAGAAATCGACCCCGGATTCGACGATGATCTCGACCCGGTTTGTTAACAGCCCCGGTGCTCGTTGTCTTACTCGGCTGACAATGACGCCATAACGTCGAGTTGGAGCGCGGTTAGAGGACCGGCGACGTTGCTCTTGGTTTTCGAACCGACCAGAAGCGTCGCGAAACCCTCGGCGAAGTCACCCGCAGCCGTGTCGAAATCGTAGGCACCTTCGGTTGGCCACCACGGCACCGTGTCGGCCAGACCTCGAGCATCGCGCCACCTGGCACGGTCATCGTCGCTGTTCAACTCGATATCGGCAACGTGGCCAAGCTCGTGGGCTAGAACACGAGCCAGATAGTGAGCATCATCGCCGTCGCGGACATACATCTCTACGACCATCCGGTCGGGAAAGGTTAGGGCTCGCACGCCTTCGCGACCGTCCGCCCAGACGACGGTCCATGTTGGGAACCTTTCTTGCCAGGGATAGCCAAGGATATGATCGGCCTGCTCTCCAAGCTCGGCCACCGAAGGCCTGCTCGGTACAGTCGAGTGCGGGTTCTCGGCGACTGCCAGCTCGGTTGTGGCCGGCGAAGGCAACGAGCTTGAGGGCGCTACCGTCGTCGATAGAGATGTTGGTGGAATTGGCGAACGCTCGGCGATCCGGGTGGTAGGTACGACATCTGGGGTGATGTTGTCGCGCTCTTCAACCGCCCCAAGAACCAATACGGGCGTTGCCCGATCAGCCACGGTAGCAGGCGGGGTCGCTATCACATCGCTGCCGCTCGACTCAAAAGTCGTGTTTCCTAGGCCGGCCGATATTGATGCTCCAGCGAGCACGCCCACGACGCAGAGCGCGGCAACCGCAACTCGACCAAGGCTCGGGAGGATCGACATAAGCCGAGTTTGGAGCCTGCGAGCAGCAACCGGCAAGTGCGCAATTGCCTATTGACAACGACGGCGATCTGGTCACCTCAACAGAACTGAGTCAGGTGGTCCACTACGTCCGGTTCACATGACCTAGATGGCGTATGGATGTGGCTATCCCAGCAGCTCGGCGATTCGATCCTTGGGCCGTCCGATGATCGCACGGTCGCCCTTCACCACGATCGGCCGCTGAAGCAGTGCTTTATGCTCAACCAGAAGATCGATGACGGCCGACGGGTTGTCGACGTAGTCCTCGGCGTCGAGCTCAAGCTTTTTGAACTTGGAGTCCTTGCGGACGAGGTCTTCAACCGGATCCTCAAGAATTGCTACCAAATGCTCAAGCGCCTGGCGATCGAGGGGCTCTTTCATGTAGAGCACAACGTCGGCACTAACGCCAAGACCCTCGGCGACCGCCAAGGCATTGTTCGAGGAGCCTCAATGAGGGTTGTGATAGATCGTGACTTCGGTCATCAGAGGAGACTAGCGGCCTGTCTCCGACACAGAGATACTGGATCGTGTTGTGCTCGCTACAACGACCAGTCCATCGACTCAGGCTCAGCAGGAGGCTGGGGCGGCTCAATAGGTCCGTCGTCATCAGCTTGGTCGGTTGGCTCGGGCGACAAGTCGGGCGTGGACTCAAGGATCGGCACGGGTGCACTGCGCCCCGAAAGTGTGTCCGGTAGCAGCGGTCCGGGAACGTCGTGGTCAAAATCAATGCTGGGGAACCCCGGAACTGGATCGCCTGCGGTTGGGGCTAACTGTGCGTTGCCGTCCGAATCAACCCCGGAGACCTGCGGGTACTCGCGCAACAGATCTTTGTCGATGAGATCGTGAAAGACCCCTGCAAGCCTTCCAAGGTCGGGAAGATCGGCGGGCTTGACGTCCGGTCCAAAAACCATCAACTGATTACCTCGGACCTCAAAGCCGAACCGTGTTCCGGTCGCAACCATGAACTCCATCATCTTGACACTGAGGAAGCACTCGGCAAAATCTGGAGCGTCGGACCGGACGGTAAATTTTTCAGAGAACTCCAAAGGGCCATAATTGCGCTCGTAACTAGCGGGTAATCGTGATTTGCTGCTGAAGTCCCAACCGTGGGGCAAGACGACAACGTTGCGCAGGAATGCATCGACATTCGTCGTTCCCGCGCTTCCCCGCACGGCTAGTTTTTCGATCTCGAATCCGACCGTGGCGCCACCGATGGTGTTCGACTCACCCCGTCGGCGTCGGTGCCGGCTGCCATCGGGGGCCTTGTAGATTTCGTACTCGACGATTAGCTGATAGTCGAACGCCAAGAGCCGACGCTTGTCAGGCCTGTGCTGCACCACAACGGCACTCGGCTCGAAAGCGGTTCCGGCCAAAAACGTATCGAAGCGAAGCTTACCCACCGCGTCGGGGTCACCTTCGTAGAAGTCAAAACCCGCTGCGCTGGCCGCGGCACGAACCTCTCGTTGCCGTCCGCGCACACCCTCCCAGCGGCCGAGACCAATGAGAAGCAGAACCCCGATTGCCAGTATCAGCAAACCCCCAACGACGAGCGCGGTCGCAGATGATGAGCCGGTGTCGTACTCCTCGGCGACTTGAGAGAACCCCAGAGGCCCTAGCCGTGCTGGGTTGAGAAACGTTGCGAACATAGGGGATAGTCCAATCGGCATCCACAGCAACGTTCTGAGGATTCAGAGTGCGTTCTAATAAGCAGCCGCACCGAGGATGGACGGTGGATCCAGGCCTAATACCCCTTCCAGTCGGGTGCGCGCCTTTCGGTAAAGCTCAAGATCCCCTCGACCATGTCGCTGGTGTGACCATTGAGTTCCACCGCCCAAGACTCTTCTTCGCTAATCGTGTGTCGATCTACGTCCAACGACCGATTGACCAACCATTTTGTCAACATGAAGGACTTCGTTGGTCCGTTTGCGAGTTTTTCGGCCCATTCGCGAGCGCAGTTTTCGAGATCTGAACGTGGCACCAGCTTGTTGCACAATCCGAGTTCGAGCGCTTGCTTAGCAGGAATATCCTCGGCAAAGAACATCAACTCCTTGGCTTTCATAGGACCGACTAGGCGAGGCAATATCCAAGCGCCAAGGGCATCGGGAACCAGCCCACGTCGCGCAAATACTTCGATGAACTTCGCCTCCTCGGCCATGATCACCAAATCGCACATCAATGCAAGGTGAGCTCCCATACCCGCCGCCGTACCATTTACCGCCGCGATTATCGGGACTTCGCAGTCGAGAATTGCTGGCATCAGGGTGTGCTGGCCGCGAAGCATCATCCGCCGCGCCTCGCCAACCGTCGACGCTGGCGCTCCCTGGGGGCGCGGACTCTGCTTTCGCGTGACCGAAATATCGGCGCCGGTGCAAAAATGTCGCTCGCCAGAAGCTGTGATTACGGCTGCACGAACCTCAAATTGGCCGTTCAACGATTCAACAAGATCGCGAATGCGATCGCGGTTTTGCGGGGTCAGCGAATTGCCAGATCCGGGTCGATCAATCGTTATCCAAGCGACATGGTTCTCGACTCGGAAAGTGATCTCTTCGTCTGGATTTGGTTCGTCGGGCATCGACGCACAATAGACGCTTCGCTACCCCGGGGGGCGTTAGATCGCGTCGGCACCTTTTTCACCCGTTCGGATTCGAGTGAGGCTCTCGACGTTGGTAATCCAAACTTTGCCATCGCCGATTTTTTCGGTCCTCGACGCGCTAACAATCGCATCAGCTGCGCGGTCGGCAAGTTCATCATCGATGACTACCTCAATTCGCGTCTTCGGCGTAAACAAGACCTTGTACTCGGTGCCTCGATAGGTCTCGCTATGACCGCCCTGCCGCCCAAAGCCCTGCACCTCTGACACGGTCATACCATTAACTCCAACTGCCGCGAGCGCGTCCTTTACATCGTCGAGTTTGAACGGTTTGATTACCGCAGTGACCAATTTCATTTTTCGAGTTGTTCCTAGGCTCGGGTCGAATAACTACTTAGCACCGTATACCGGAGCGGGGTCGGGTGTGCCGCTCATCGAGCTATGTACAAGGTCTCCGGCTTCGACGACAGTCATCCTACGATCGCCAACATCGACGACTGGGCCGCGCTGCCAACCGTCGCAAACATTAAGTTGGCCGCCGCTTGACTCAAACACCCGTCCGGTGACGTCACAGAGGTTACTTCCCAACCAACAGGTTAGCGGTGACACATTGGCCGGATCTTTCGGATCCCATCCCTGGGGTGGGGTCTCTTCATAAAACACGCCCGCGGTCATTCTGGTTCGGGCGTCGGGAGCAATAGCGTTCACTAGAACGCCATAATGACCCCATTCCGCGGCCTGCTGAATTGTCAGTAGCGCGATCGCCGCCTTGGCCGCCGCATAGTTTCCTTGGCCAATGCTGCCGTTCAGGCCGGCGCCCGACGTGGTGTTGATGACGCGCGCCTGTACCTGTTCGCCTGCCTTCGCCAGTTCGCGCCAGTAGGCGATCGCGTGACGGGCCGGAGCGAAGTGGCCCTTGAGGTGGACTCTAGTAACAGCATCCCACTCGTCTTCACTCATCGAAGCGAGCATTCGATCGCGCAGAAACCCGGCGTTACAAACCAGAGTGTCGAGTTTGCCGAACAGCTTGATGGTGTCCTGGATCAGCGACTGGGAGTCGGCCCAATCGGCGACGTCTGAACCATTCGAAATCGCAACGCCGCCCAGCGCCTCGATCTCGGCAACGACAGCATCAGCCGGACTCGAGTCCGCTTCGCCACCTTCGCGACCGACACCAAGGTCGTTGACGACGACCGCGGCTCCTTCTCGAGCAAACTCGAGTGCATGAGCTCGGCCTAGTCCCCGGCCCGCTCCGGTAACGATTACTACTCGACCCTCGCAACTGCCCATGAGGTCAACGTAGTAGCGCTGATGGTTCTCCCACCAACACCACGCTATTTCCGAGCGGAGCCCACGAGTTGACTTCCGTCAGGGTTGATAACGCTGCAATATGCGAGACGACCGCCACGCAACCAGTCGGTGGCCGACGGAATGCTGATCCCAATACCGAAGTCGCTCACGATGCTGGACTCTCCTGTGAAGGAAACGAATGCCCCGCGACAGGCTTGTCGCGCCTGGCTTCGCATATCGCTTTCTTGCGGATAGCTCGCAAACTCATCGCCACTCAGTTGAACAGAATCGAATACCTCGCCGTCATGCTCTCCAGCACAGGGAACGAGTTGAATAGTGTCGATCCAAAGACTCGAGTCGGCGACGAAGCACTCACCGTCATCGAATACCGGCTCTTGTGACGCACCCGCAGCCACTTCAACAACTTCCACCCCTGTGGTTAGAAGTCGATATGAGAGAACACCAACAACGACTATGACGACAGCGGCCACGTATCTCAGCCATTTCGGAATAAACTTGTCGATGTCGTCATACGCCGCGAGCGGCTTTCCGGGCTCGTAATCCTGAGCGGGCGTGCGGTCGCGGTCCTGGCTAGGACGGGTCTGTC
>CBERPN010000212.1:0-7708 GCA_965524675.1 uncultured bacterium | reverse complement strand
AACGTTGGCGCTGCCCCTACCAACGACTCGATGATGCCGCGGATCGCCGGAAGGCGAAGGTACTCGCCTATTGCTGATGGCGGTGGATAACAGTCGTCCAACGCAGTGCCGGTGTGAGGTGGCTTCATCCCGGCGGGCGAGAGTCGCTCGTCTTTGAGCTGGGAGATCTCCTCGATCGCTCGGGTGTTCAGATCAGCCGGTACGAGCGCGTCGAATTGCAGAAATCCGTTGGTAACGAAATCCGCCATCTGCCGCGTGGTGAGGCGATAGTCCGTGCTCGTTCCGCTCGAAGTTGTCGCCATTTGTGTCTCCCGTTATGTGACGACCGCCACAATAGGAGAGGTTCCCCGCCCACGTCGATTTTCGCACCCATCTCGCCGCTCTCGTGAACGTATGCCTTAACTCGAGGACAACGCACCTGCTCGACAATGTTGATTGACGCCAATTTGCTTCTATACGCCGTCGACCTTCCACCACTGAGAAGAAGGAGAAACGATTGACTCCTGTTCTGGCTATGTAAGAACTTCGATAGAGGCTTCCATAATCGCTGGCCACTTGGCATCGCAGGTAACGACAGACCACCCCCGCTCGACTCCTAGCGCAACGACGAGGGCGTCGACGATCGGGAAGTTCTTGTTCCCATGCGTGGCCCGCAGCTCGCGAGCCCGGTCGGCGGTCTCATTGTCGAGAGGCTCGGTTCGGAATCCGAGGCGATCTAGTTCAGCCGAAGCCTCCACGAATTTTCCTACCCTTGTTGGGTGGATGAGCGCCTCGGCACGAGTGAGGTTGAGGATTGCTATACCGTCCACCTGGAAGCAGCGAGTCAGCGCCAACCGGTGGAATCGGTGTTGAGGGTCGAGCACAGCAATCGCAATGTTGGCATCGACAACAATCGTCACCGCTCTCCAGCTTCGTCTCGCTGTTGTTGCAATGCATTCTCTGGCCATGCGAGGTCAAGCACCTGAGATCGAGCACTGGCCGCTGCGACACGAACTTCAAGGGCTTGCTCGCTGTGATAGGAGACGTAGTCCTTAATCGCCTTCTGCGTGAGCTGGGAAAGATTAAGCCCAAGCTGGCGACTCATCTCATCGAGTTCATCCGGAAGGTAAATCGTACGGTTTGCCATACGCATATAGTATCAGAACTTCTACGTATATAGCCTCAAAATCGGGCAAATCGTGTCAGCTTTGGCTGCCCCAGCCGCCAGAGCTGACACCGGTTCGGGGAATTCGGGTTCAGGGAGGCAGAGTTAGGCGAGGGTTTGTAGAGCGAGCTCTACCATTTTGCCTACGCCGGTCTCGCGCTCTTCGGGCGTAAGCGATCCGCTGCCCTGTAATAGATCACTTACCGTCGCGATCGTTAGAGCCTCGCGGCGTTCGTGAGAAGCCACGTGGTAGAGGCCGGCGGCCTCCATCTCAATTCCCAAGAATCCGAGGCTGGTGAGTCGATCGTTGATGGTTTCATCGGGGTGGTAGAAGAGGTCGGACGAGAAAATCGACCCGAGGTGAGATTTAAGGCCGAGGCTGTCCGATGCCGCACTGGCCGATCGCACCAGGTCGGGCGACGCGTTGCTGGCTGCCTCCAGTCCACCGGTATAGCTCGTTGTGACGTTGCTGTCGGTCGATGCGGAACTGGCGATTAGCACCTCGTTCAAGCCGATTGCTGGCTGAAGGCTGCCACAGGTTCCGACCCGAATAATCCGTTGTACGTCGTAGAAGCGGAACAGCTCGGTGGCATAAATACACATCGAGGGAATGCCCATCCCTGACGCCATGACCGACACCGGTTTCCCATTCCAAGTGCCCGTGTATCCCTCGATCGCACGTACCGAGGTGATCAACTGCGGATCGTCGAAATATGTCTGCGCAATGTGTCGCGCCCTAAGCGGGTCGCCGGGCATCAACACGTCGGGAGCGAAGGATCCATCGGGCGCAGAAATGTGAGGGGTGGTCATAGGCCCATCATCTGACCACAAAGAGGCGACCAACTCCACAGCTGGGCTGACGTCAGTCGATGACCGTGCCCCGGCTGAGCCGCAATAGTTCACCCCAGCTCACACGTGAACCGGAGTGCAGGAGAGTGAACTCGTAAACTCGGCCCGCGATTCGGATCATTGCCCACACACCCAATGCCAGAAGAGCGAGCGATAGCGCAACCTCCCACGGAGCGATGGCCTCTCGAGCGACTCGCACAGGTAAGAGCATCGGAGCGGTCAGCGGAAACAGAGTAAGGCCCTTCATGATTGCGGACTCTGCATTGCCAAATACCGCTGCCTGGCCAGCAAAGTAGCCAGCCATCAGTGGGATGAACACCGGCAACATCACCTGCGCGGCATCTTCTTGACGTGAAATCAGCGAACCGAGCAGCGCAAAGAGAGTGTTGTAGATCGCCAAGCCGCCGACTATCGACACCAATATGATCGGCACAAACTGCCACACCGAGGTCGGCACCTCGATTGCGTTGGTAACCAGAAGCGCTGCTGCAAGGCCGCCGACCACCACCACTAGTTGGCCGATCGCTAGAGCGCCGATACCAGCGATCTTTCCGAGCAGCAGAGTCTTAGGGCGAATATGGCTCAGAAGGATCTCGATCACGCGCGTGGACTTCTCTTCGACCACGCTCATCATCGTTAGCTGCCCATAGATCTGAGGAAGCATGAACGACGCCATAAGACCAATAAAGGCGACCGTTGTTGTCAAACCTCTAGAAGCCTTGGGCTTGTCGGTGAACTGATCTGTGATACGCAGCGGCGTTAGCAACTCACTGATTTCCGCGTCGCTCAACCCCATCGCTTGGCCTCGCTCCAAGACTTCTAGACTTTGAAGAGACGCTTGAAGCAGCGCAGCTATCTCGAAGTCGGCGAGGCGGTCCCAGACCAACGTCGGGCCTTCCGCAATGACGACGTCTACCTCATCATCTGAAAGCGACTCCGCTAACCGCTCTTCGGAGGCTGAAGCCATCGGTGTGAACTTCACATCGAAAAAGCCATCGGCGAAGGCCTCGATCTGTCGTTTCGTTACCTCGTCGTTTTCGACTAGGCCGATAGTGATTTCGCGAAGTTCATCATCGCTCTCTGGCCACAACGCGCTGACGATCGGCCCGACTACCGCCGCTACAACCAAGATGCCGGTGATAATCCGAAACGCTTTCGTGCGCGACCTGGTACGAATCTCGCGCGCTGCAACCTCGAGCACCAGGCTACGATTCACATGCTCACCAGTTCGAGGAAGACATCGTCGAGCCCCGGAGGTTCGTAGCTCACGGCGGCCAAATCTCCGACTGTCGATGCGTCGGCGATCAGCTTCGCGGCGTCACTCTCAGCAGGGACGACGAAACGAGATACTCCCGCTGGCGCACTCTGCACGACGCTTTCTTCGGGCTTCCATTGCGGAACTATCCCCGCCCACTGAATCTCCAAGAACCGCTGGGGCGAGCGATTTCGCAATTCGGAAACAGTTCCCGTAGCTTTGGTAACACCATCGGCCACGATGGTGACGTGCTCGGCCAAGTCCTGAACAACGTCGAGTTGGTGGCTCGAAAAGACCACGCTGGTTCCATTTCGCACCTGCTCGGCCATGACCTCCGTGAGCATCGCCACCGCGACAGGATCGAGCCCGGCGAATGGCTCATCAAGGATCAGCAGATCCGGCTCGTGTACTAGCGCGACCGCAAGCTGTACGCGTTGCTGGTTGCCCGTCGATAGTTCTTGAATAGGGTCATCGCCACGATCGGCCAACCCAACACGATCGGCCCATTGCTCGGCGCGCTGATCGGCCAGCGCCGCGTCGATACCGGCAACCCTTCCGATATAGGCAATGTGTTCGTGCACCCGCATTCTGGGGTACAGGCCGCGTTCCTGAGGCATATACCCAATCCGACGACGGTCCCTTTCAGTGATCGCCTCTCCATCCCAAGTGACCGATCCTGCGTCCATGGCAAGTAAGCCCAAGATCCCCCGCATCGTGGTGGTCTTGCCGGCACCGTTCGGACCCAAAAACCCAACCAGTTGGCCGCGCTGCACTTCGAGGTCAACTCCCCGCAATGCCTCGACATCGCCGAACCGCTTGTGCAGCCCTGAAACGACAAGTCCGGTGGTCACTGCGACGGCGCCTCCCTATCGTGGTCGAGCGAGGCCAGCATAGACGAACAGTTCTTCGCCCTAGGCACCAAGAAATCCATTCTGCCACCTAAAACAGCCCCTCTGGGGGCGATCCTCGCTGGCAGAAGGAATATGAGTGGGTTGGTGTGGGGCTTAAGGTGAGCCCATGAACTTGGACCCACGCGATGCGTCAGACATCACCGCCAGGATGAATGCCGAGGTTGCCGCAACGCTTCAACTCGACGACGAGCGTGACACCGCTCGCGCCACGCGCGGGCTGTTGGCTGCGCGGCCCAGCGTGCAGATCCCATCAGCTGAAAAACCGATTTGGGACCTGGCCTCTTACAGCTTCCTCAAAGGCGACGCTCCAGCAACCGTCAACCCCAGTCTGTGGCGACAAGCCAAGCTCAACATGAACGCCGGGCTATTCGAAGTCGTCCCCGGGATCTACCAAGTGCGCGGCTTCGACTACGCCAACATCAGCTTCGTCAAGAGCGACACCGGCTGGATCGTCATCGACCCGCTCACCACCGCCGTAACAGCCGCGGCAGCTCTAGAACTCGTCAACGACGAACTCGGCGAGCGGCCCGTAGTGGCGGTCATCTACACCCATAGCCACGTCGATCATTTCGGTGGCGTGTACGGGGTGATCGATCCCGACGACGCAGCATCGGGCGATGTTCGAGTAATCGCACCACTGGGCTTTCTTGAGGCCGCTGTCGACGAGACCGTCATCGCCGGAAACGCAATGGCGCGCCGAGCCACCTATATGTACGGCCCGCTTCTGCCGGTCGGCCCAAAGGGGCATCTCGATGCTGGAATCGGTAAGGGGGTGCCGCGGGGAGCGCCGAGCCTCATTGCACCGAATGAGATAATCGACCACACCGGCCAGAGGTTGGTGGTCGACGGCGTTCCGATCGAGTTCCACTTCACCCCCGACGCCGAAGCCCCCGCCGACATGGACTTCTACTTCCCCGATCACAAAGTGCTGTGCATGGCCGAGAACTGTGTCGGCACGATGCACAACATCTACACGCCACGCGGGGCCGTGGTGCGAGATGCACTGTCGTGGAGCAAGTACCTCAACGAGGCGGTTCATCTGTTTGGCGGCCGAGCCGAGACGATGTTCATCTGCCATCACTGGCCGATCTGGGGCCAGGAGGAGATCGTCCACCACCTCGAGATTCAGCGCGACATGTATCGCTTCTTACACGACGAAACGATGCGGTTCGCCAACCGAGGCTTGACGATGGATGAGATCGCCGAAGTCCTCCAGTTGCCCGAAGCGTTGCAGCACGAGAGTTCGTGCCGCGAGTACTACGGCACCGTCAATCACAACGCCAAGGCTATCTATCAGCGCTACCTCGGCTGGTTCGACGGCAACCCGGCACATCTTCATCGCCATCCGCCCGAGCAGTTGGGGGCCAGGTATGTCGAAGCGCTCGGCGGGGTCGATCGTGCGCTGGAAATGGCCCGGCGATATCACGACGATGGCGACGACCGGTTCGCCGCCGAGCTAGCGAGTCATGTTGTGTTCGCCGACCAAGACAACACCGAGGCCAAGGAACTCTTGGCCGACTCGTTGGAGCAACTCGGCTATCAAAGTGAGTCCGCTCCGTGGCGCGACTTCTACCTGACCGGTTCGAATGAGTTACGAAATGGCACCATGCGAGGGTTAGCTCGCCCTTATGTTCCCAGCGACGACATAACCGCCGCAATGACCGTCGAGATGTTGTTCGACTTTCTTGGCATGAGCCTCGACGGCGAGTGGGCGTCGGATCATCCAGTCGATTTGGCGTTGATTATCGAGGCTGGCGACAACAGCGAACGCTGGGTTGTCGGAGTCTCCAACGGTGCCCTTCACGCCATCCAGTCAGACCAACCCGTCGAGCGGGGGCCCGAAATTCGATGCAGCAGATCGGTACTCGCGTCGCTGGTGATGGGCCGCAGCGATGTCGCCACAGAGATCGAGTCTGGTCAGTTGGTCATCGTTGGTGGGTCCGCACCGATCGCTGGACTTTTCGACCACCTCGAACGATTCGAACGGTTCTTCGACGTGGTGACACCCGGTTAAGCGATGCCTGAACTCATCGTCGCTCTAGTAACCGACACCCACGTACGACCCGATTATGACGACGGCCAACTCGCCTTCGCTTCGGATGCTTCGCACAACGATCGCAACGGGGCGGCGGCCGCGGCCATCCGCGCCATGAAGCCAGACCTTGTAGTGCATCTCGGCGATGTCGTACACCCGATTCCAACCTTGGACACTCACGCCGACGCACTTGAAGTGGCGACCGAGATCTATAGCGATCTCGGAGCGCCGATGGTGGTAGTTCCGGGGAACCACGATGTTGGCGACAAGGCAGCGAGCGCCTACGCACCGGTTCTGGTTAGCGACAGCCGAGAATTCTTCATGCAGACCTGGGGTGCTCCATTCCAAAGCTTCGATATGGCAGGCCTTCACTTTGTAACTATCGATGGCGGCCTGCTCGGCGCGGCGACCAACGATGGTGAGGCCCAGTGGGCATGGCTTGAGAAGGACCTGCGGTCGAATCAGGCCAGATGCTTTGTGTTCACCCACTACCCCCCGTTTCTTGTGGACCCCGAGGAGGACGAGCACTACGACAATCTGGCACCGAGCGTGCGATCGCGCCTGTTAGATCTGCTGGTCGAGAACGAAGTCGAGGCGCTGTTCAGTGGTCATGTGCATCGGTTCTTTCTGAACGAGCTCTCGGGCGTGGAGCTCGTCTCCTTGCCATCGGTGGTGTTTACGCGCCCCGAGTACAGCGCACTTCGGCCCGTTCCTCCCAGCGACGCCGAGAACGGGCGAGACGATCGCGAACAGCTTGGCGTTTGCAAGCTGACGATCACCGAATCGGGTTACCGACTCGAGGTCGTGCGCACGCAGAGCGAGACTCCTGGCCCTCCCGCAGCGCCAAAACCTCTTGGTGTATGGCTGCGCCATCGCCTGGGCCGCCGTGCCGAGTTGCCATACGGCGACCTCGATGCCCTGAATCGAAAGGTTGCCCGCGACGAAGCCGCGCTACTACAGGTGCTCGACCTCGGCCTGTCTCATGTCCGGCTTCCGTTAGCCGACCTGCGTGACCCCGATGTCCGCTTTCGGTTGGAGTGGCTGAAACGCCATGGGGTTGCCGCTCACGTCTTTTCAGGTGGGCTACCGACCACCGAGCAGCGAGAGCTTCTTCACGAGCACGGCCATGAAGCGAGTTGGGAGGTAGTTATTCGTGACGGCGAGACGGTCGAACTCGAGGCGTTGCTGAAGGATTGGGATGGGCCGCAGTTCGCGGTGGGGCGCATCGGGAAGAACCCAGACTCGACAAGCCGGTACTTCTCGCACTTCCCTCGGGAAGGCTTCGATCCCTCGCATCCCGCCTTGGAGGGGCTGGCCGCTGCGGGGGTTCGCCGGTTCGCCTTTCGAATCGCCGCCGAGGGCTCGGTCGACGAACAGGTTGAGACGGTGGCTCGTCGAGTTGAGCGACTCGGCGTGACGGCAACCTGCCATGTGGAACTCCCGTTTCTCAGCGAGGCCCAGATGCAGACCGACGATGCCCTGGTTACCGACCGGGTACTCGACTCCTTGCGTGC
>CBERPN010000211.1:0-7711 GCA_965524675.1 uncultured bacterium | reverse complement strand
CCCAACGGCCTGCACGGAGTGCAGTAATCAGGCCCCGCCCACATCACGGGTTCGGCCAAACTGGTTCCCGGCGCGGCCACGCACAACACCACAGACCGCACACTGGCGGGCAGGCTCAAGCCCGGAGACCCGAAACAACACTCAACGCCGCCAGGTACAAACTTGGCTGGCGTTCCCCGGCCACGCAAGCCGCCCGGCTCAGACTCCGGGCTAGCGCCCTCCGCCCTACCGCGCTCGGGCCACCCAAGCTCGCTTCCAGTGCGCAGCGGCGGCCTCCGTGGCCCCAACGGCCTGCACGGAGTGCAGTAATCAAGCCCCGCCCCCGAAATTGCGGCGCTGGTGCACCCTGGGTGTGCACCCGCGCCGCCAGAACGCCCCGGCAGCCGAACCCGATCCGTGCGCCGCCGCACGCCGTGCGGTAGACATGGCCGGTATGAGCGAACATCCGTTGGATTTATCGACCCGTTTGATCGATTCCGGCGTGGCCGACACGCCGCCGAACCGAATAACCCAAGAACTCTCCGAACTGGCCGACGGGGTTGCGATAATCGAGTCGTTCAGCCACGTGATTGTGGTCGATACCGGAGACGGACTTGTTGCGTTCGATTCGAGCGCCGCCAATTCCGGGCCAGCGGTGGTCAAATCGCTTCGGGCATGGTCTGGCGAACCAGTGCACACCTTGGTCTATACCCACGGTCACGCCGATCACGTGGGCGGGTCGAGGTCCTTTGCCGCTGATGCCGATGACAATAATCGATCCACCCCACGGGTGCTTGGCCACGAACGGGTCACCGCCCGATTTGAGAGGTACAAACTCACCAGCGGTTATAACCAGATAATCAACATGCGCCAATTTGGCGGAGCCGCCAAGGCGGCGGGCCAGCGCAGCGATCGTTCGTTTCTTCCCAGCGGCACTATCGCCCCAGATACCACCTACCAAGACCAACTAAACGAACAGATCGGCGATATCGATTTCGAGTTCACACATTGCAGAGGCGAGACCGACGACCACACCTGGACCTGGATCCCCAAGCACAAGATGATCAGCGCCGGAGACCAGTTCATCTGGCACTTCCCGAACTGTGGGAACCCTCAAAAGGTGCAGCGCTATCCGCTCGAGTGGGCCGACTCGCTAAGGGCAATGGCGGCCAAAGGAGCAGAGCTATTCGTACCCGCGCACGGTTTGCCGATAACAGGAAGCGACCGAATTAGGCTCTGCCTCGACGTCGTCGCCAGCACCCTCGAAACACTCGTATCTCAAGTTCTCGATGCCATGAACTCCGGGGCCACTCTCAATGACATCACTCAGAGCGTCTCGGTACCAACAGAGACTCTCGAACTTCCCTATCTTCAACCTCTCTACGACGAGCCCGAATTCGTAATCCGCAACATCTGGCGACTCTACGGGGGCTGGTGGGACGCAGACCCGGCACACCTAAAACCACCCGCACCTGCAGCATTGGGTGCCGAGGTAGCTGCGCTAGCGGGCGGTGTCCAAACCGTCATCGACCGCGCGATCCAACTGTCAAACATGGGCGAGCATCGCTTAGCGTGCCAGCTCATCGAGTTTGCCACCGCAGCCGACCCCGACTCTCATTTGGTGCACGAGGCGCGCTCGACTATCTACCAGTCCAGAGTAGCCAGCGAGACATCTCTGATGTCGAAGGGCATCTTTAAATCTGCCGAGGCCGACTCTAAGATGGTCCTCACCGGCGAGGTTCCGGCAGTAGAGATGGTGCTATCGATCGGCGAGTAGCGATCGAGCTTCTAGCCGTATGCCGCTCTGGGCGGCTGCTCTTGTGGCTTGGACCGAATAACTGAATCGGGTCCCAACAGAACTCTCAGTTCTGCCACCAGCCCGCCCTGGGTGTCGACGCAAAGCTCGCCCGGAAGCTCAAGAACCTGATTACCCAAGTGGAGAAACACCGGCGACTCCCCGCCGTGGGTCCGAAACAGATCGCGTAGCCTGTCGATGGTGTCAGACTCCAAGCCGTTCGGGTTGATGCGTATCCTAAGCGGCCGAGCCTCACCGAGTTCGCTGGTGTCGAGCACATCGATAGTCGAACAGAACAGATTTGGAACATCGTCGGAACCGTTGAGGCGGGCCCCGACGATGACAATCGCATCGTCGACAAGTTTGTGCCCATACTCCTGCATGGTCCGAGGAAACACCATCACTTCGATCGAGGCCTCAAGATCCTCGAGCTCGAATACCGCCATAAGATCGCCCTTGCGAGTCCACTTCTTCTGAAGGTTGGTGACAACACCTCCGACCTTGATCCGAGTGCCGTCCTCCTGATCGATTGCTTCAGTCACCGAGAAGTCAGATTTGCGACGCACTGCGCCTTCGAAGCCAAGCAATGGATGATCGGAGATGTAAAGACCCAGCATTTCCTTTTCGCGGCGTAGCTTGACGCTTTTCTCGAACTCGATGTCGGGAATCTCAGTTCGTTCGTCGAAAACTGGCCCTTCATCAGATTCGCCGAACAACGACATTACGCCCATGTCGTGTTCCTTGCGACGCGCCAACGTGTAATCGATTATCTCGGCCGAAACGGTAAGCAGTCCTTGGCGCGCGTACCCCATCGAGTCGAAAGAACCCGCCTGAATCAGCGACTCGATCGCCCGCTTGTTAAGAACCTCGGTATCGACTCTCTGGCACATGTCGTAGAAATCTTCAAACGGTCCGTTAGCGTCGCGCTCGACGAGTAGACGTTCGACCAAACCCTCACCAACGTTACGGATGGCCGACAGACCAAACACGATCGTGCCAAGGCCCTGTTCTCCCTCCGAGGGCCGATCCACCGAGACCTGTTCTCCCTCCGAGGACCGATCCACCGAGCCAAGCCCAAGGTTCGGAATTGGAGCGAAATCGGTTCGGGCAGTGTTGATATCGGGAACCACTACCTCGATACCCATCACCCGACACTCATTGAGATAGATCGCAGCCTTCTCAAGACTGCTCTTAACACTTGTTAGCAGCGCCGCCAGGTACTCGACCGGATAGTGAGCCTTCAGATAAGCGATCTGATAGGCGATAAACCCGTAGCCGTAGGAATGACTCTTGTTAAAGGCGTAGTCAGCGAATTGTTCGATGATGTCGAACATCTCGGTACCGAGGTCACGGGTGTACCCGGTATTCTCGACGCCGTCGACAAAGGCATCGCGCTCCTGGGCCATCATCTCGCGAATCTTCTTACCGCAGGCTTTGCGAAGGTTGTCCGCCTCGGCCAAGGAGTAGCCAGCGAACTTCTGCGCCATGCGCATCACCGACTCCTGATAAATCATCAGGCCATAGGTGTCTTCGAGAATTTCCTGCGCGTCCTCGTGAATGTAGGTGACCTCCTGCCGAGCGTTCTTGCGATCGGCGTAATCGTTGTGCATGTTCGCCGCCATTGGACCCGGCCGATACAGCGCCACCAAGGCCGCTACATCCTCAAAAGTGTTGGGTGCCAGCGAACGCATGAGGGCACGCATGGGCGTGCTCTCGAGTTGAAACACCCCAATGCTGTCGCCGCGCGCGAGCAAGTTGTATGTCTCTTCGTCTTCTAAGTCGACTCGATCGATGTCGACTTCGATACCGCGGGTCTTTTGAATCAGCGTTAAAGCATCGGTGATGACATCGAGGTTTCGTAGACCCAAGAAATCCATCTTGAGCAGGCCCAGTTCTTCGACACCGTTCATCTCGTACTGGGTTACAACCGGTGCCTCCTCGATGGGCTTACCCGACTCTGGCTTGCGCTGAATTGGCAAATACTCGGTGAGCGGGTTCTTGGTAATCACCACGGCCGCAGCATGAATACCATCGCTCCGGCGCAAGCCTTCTAGGCCCTTCGCCACATCGACAACACGCTTGACGTCGGAGTCGGCCTCGTACATATCGCGCAGCTCACCAGCCATCTTGAAGCCGTCGGCGAACTTCGGTTGCTCTTCGAAACAAGCAGCCAACGGTGTATCGCGACCCATGATGAGCGGCGGCATTGCCTTGGCAACCTTGTCACCGACCGAATACGGATAGCCGAGCACCCGGGCAGCGTCGCGCACCGCAGCCCGAGCCTTGATCTGGCTGAAAGTCACAATCTGGGCAACGTGATCGCGCCCATAACGTTCGGCTGCATAGCGGATCATCTCGTCGCGATAGCGAGAGTCGAAATCCATGTCGATATCGGGCATCGAGATTCGCGACGGATTGAGGAATCGTTCGAACAGCAGATCGTATTTGATGGGGTCGAGGTCGGTGATCCACAGCGAGTACGCAACCGCGCACCCCGCCGCAGACCCTCGTCCCGGGCCCACCCGAATCCCGCGGTCGCGGGCGAATTTGATGAGATCCCAGGTGATAAGAAAATACGATGAAAAGCCCATCTCGCGGATGGTCGTGAGTTCGAACGCCAAACGTTCGACAACGTTGTCGGGGAGTTGCTCGCCCCAGCGAATTCTTGCCCCTTCGAACGTGAGGTGTTCTAGGTAGGCGTCGTCGCTTTCGAATCCTGGGGGAAGCTCAAACTCGGGAAGTAACGGCTTACCGAACTCGATCTCGACATCACATCGCTCGGCGATCCACAGAGTGTTGTCACAAGCAACCTCTACCTCGCGAAAGAGGTGGCGCATCTCGGTCGCCGACTTCAGGTAATGATCGTCGCCATGGAACTTAAACCGGTCGGTATCCGACAGTAACGAACCCGTCTGCACGCAGAGCAACGCGTCGTGCGAGACCGCATCGCCGCGATGCACATAGTGGCTGTCGTTGGTGGCCAACAACGGAGCG
Organism: uncultured bacterium; assembly: GCA_965524675.1. Taxonomy (GTDB): domain Bacteria; phylum Actinomycetota; class Acidimicrobiia; order Acidimicrobiales; family SHLQ01; genus CALLQB01. Next base: position 2,943 of record CBERPN010000211.1, on the reverse strand, counting down.
CCTATCTTCTTAGCGATCTCCACGAGTTGAGGATTGGTGCGAATCTGCTCGGGGATACCGTGATCTTGCAGCTCGACAAATAGATTGTCCCTGCCAAAGATCTCCTGCAATCGGCCAGCCTTATCGAGTGCACCGGCCTCGTCGCCGTGGATGAGCGACTGCAGCACCTGCCCACCCAAACAACCGGTGGTCGCAATGATGCCCTCGGAGTGATCGGCAAGAACCTCCCAGTCGACGCGCGGCTTGTAGTAGAAGCCTTCCATGAAGGCTCGGCTCGCCAGTTGGATCAGGTTCTTGTAGCCCTGATTGTTCTCGGCCAACAGGGTTAGGTGGTAATAAAGTTTGCGGCCACCCTCGGTGTCGCCACCAGCGTCATCGATCCTGCCCCGTCGCGACGGCCTCTCGTTGCGGTCGTCGTGGGCCATATAGGCCTCGGTGCCAAGGATTGGCTTAATGCCTTCGGCCCGACATGCCTTGTAGAAATCGAGGATTCCGTACATGTTGCCGTGGTCGGTAATGCCGAGCGCTGGCTGGCCGTCGCCGACAGCCGCGGCGACGAGATCGCCAATGCGCGCAGCTCCATCGAGCATCGAGTACTCGGTGTGAACATGAAGATGGGTGAAGGAACTGGACACTTACTATTTGGGCTTTGGGTGTGGTCTCGAAGGTTCTAGCGCACCCAAGCACACATTACGCCGCCCGACCGACAAAGATGGTCGATTCATGTCTCGCTCAGGCCCTCTCGGGCAGATAGTTATCCTGATAGTTCTGTTGTGTCTCGTCGCCGGTTTCACCGCAACTACCGAATCCCCAGCACACGCACAATCTCCAAAATTTTCTAAGAGAGCAAGCTCTTCAAGAAGCAACGCCTATGGCTGTGACCTTTCGTTATCGCCCGGCCGCATCGTAAGAGTCACAACCGACTCCCAGCTACAAGCCGCGGTCCGAGCGCGCAGAGCGGGCGACAGAATTGAAGTGAACTCCGACGCCAGTTTCAACCCGTTACCAGTACTGCAAGGAAAGGGTGGCTGGACCCGAAACTGGATCACAATCGCGTCCGCAGCTGGTCGCACCCCAACAATCGTCGGAACCGGCTGGGCGGCGGTTGATGTTCGCGAACCTTTCGTACAGATCTGCAACCTCGAAATCTCGGGGCGAGCAACCTCAAATAACTACCAGGACACAACTCGGGTAGGAATCTCGGTCAGCGCCACGCACCACATTCGCATCGCCAACAACTACGTGCACAACTTCTCACTCGGGGGGATCAACGCGAACCACTCCAACAATCTCGAACTGCTGGGCAATGTGGTTCACGACAACTCATTCTGGGGACCCGAACAAGGGTCGGGGATCTCTGTGTTTCAACCGAGCGATGCCATCGGCAGCTTCGATACCGACTACCAGATCGTGATCGCTGGCAACGTCGTACATCACAACTCGAACCGCGTGGCCAGCCAACATCGCACCAACGAGTATGGCCAGCCGGTCGCCACCGACGGCAATGGCATCATCCTCGATGACTTCGAACAACTTCAGGTTCGCAGGTCAAGACGCAACGCTTTCGACGGGTGGGCATTGGTGGCCAACAACGTGTCGTACCTAAACGGTGGCCGAGGCATCCATGCCGGACCCAACGGGGGCCGGCGAATTCACATCGTCAACAACACCAGCTACCACAACCTGCAGTCGGCCACCGATGCCTCGGTGCTATATGACCCATTTGGACGAGCCGAGATCACCATGATGGGCACTCAGCGGCAATCGTCGTGGGAAATGCTTCTAATAAACAACATCGCGATCGTTGATCCAAGCCTCGACAACAGCACCGACAATGTCATGGCCTATTACCGCGGAAACATCGCCGACTGGAGCATCGATGCGCACCACAACAGCTTTAGCGGGCGAGCGGTGAAGGGCTTTTTCAACTACCCGGACCTCGCCAACTCAGAGGCCTCGCATCAACTAGGAAAGAAGTCTCGCAGCAAGGCAAAGCCGCCATTTCGCGCACCCGGCGAAGGCGACTTTCACCTGACCCGGCGTTGGCATCGCGGAAGTAAAACTGTGTCGGGCCTGCTCGGCAAAATCGACCTCGATGGAGCCGCGCGACCAACCGGCAATCGAAGCGAGCGCGGCGCCTACGAATACCAGCGCCGCTGACAGAACAGCTACCCAAGTTCGAGCAAAGCGCCATAATTTCGGGTTCTTGAGTACGATGTCGGCCATGTCCAACACTGACGACAACGCCGATTCCGATCAATCATCGCCCGACCCATCCTCAGTGGCCGCCGATCCCATAGCAACAGGTACTCCCGAGGTGGTGGAGGTCAGCGAGGTCGTCGACCCACCCGAAGGAGAGGACGCCGACGGCGACGCTCCGGACGAAGCCGTCGCAAGCCCGGCCAAGGTAATGAGGGTCGGCACGATGATGAAGCAACTGCTCGAAGAGGTGCGAGAGGCCGACCTCGATGAAGCGAGCCGTGACCGCCTTCGCGATATTTACGAAACGTCGGTCACCGAATTGGGTTCTGCCCTATCGCCTGATCTTCGCGAAGAACTCGGTCGCCTTGCGCTGCCATTCAGCGACGACGACGTTCCGACGAGCTCAGAACTGCAGATTGCCCAAGCCCAACTTGTCGGTTGGTTAGAAGGACTCATTCAAGGCATTCAGGCAACCCTGTTCGCGCAACAGATGATGGCCCAGCAACAGTTCGCACAGCTGCGTGGACAACTCGGCCCTGGGGGTGCGCCAGCAGGTCGCACAGTTCCCGGTGGCCCTGCCCCGACTGTCGAAGATCGGCCCGGAACCTACCTGTAGCTCGGCTCCAGCGCTTAGGACCCGCGCCAATAGGCGAGCGAAGCCAACCCACTCGCCGTGCTCCGTGGGCCTAACGGCCCGTCGCCGCAGGCGACGGCAACTCTGCGAGTTGCTGAGTGGTAAGC
>CBERPN010000210.1:0-7731 GCA_965524675.1 uncultured bacterium | reverse complement strand
TATGCCTGCAGCGGCACTTTTCGGTCTCGGACTCTGCATTCGGCGTAGTTCTCCAATAGAGCTACGGTGAACGTATGGCTGGTGCTGTTCGAGTTCTCTTGGTCGAGGATCATGAGATGGTCCTCGAGGGCCTCGCTGGGCTATTGGCTGAGGACCCAACGGTCGAAGTTGTCGGCACCGCAACGACCGTCGAACGCGCTCGCGAGCTTCTGATCGAGCTAGAACCCGACGTTGTTGTCGCCGACTACCAACTGCCCGACGGAACGGGCGCCGACTTGGTCGCCGACGCCGAGGCAAACAACCTCGCCTCCTATGTCCTGATCATCTCGGGTCTTCCTAACGAGGATCTTCTTAGCCATGTCGTCGGCTCGGGCTGTGCTGGTCTAATCAGCAAGGGGGCTAGCGGTCAAGATCTCATCGACGCGATCACGGTTGTGTCGCGGGGCGCCACCGTCTATCCAGCGACGCTTTTACAACACCTAAACCGGGCACAACATGAGGCGAGGGGGTTCGAAATCACCGAGCGAGAGCTTCAGATCTTGGAGTACTTGGCTGGGGGTTCTTCGGTGGATGACATCGCTGTCGATGCCAGTATCTCGGTCCACACGGTGCGAAACCATATTCGTGCCCTTCTCACCAAACTCAGTGCACGATCGCAACTCGAAGCCGTGGTGATCGGAGTTCAGAACGGCTTGATCGAGATTCCACCGGGTTAGTGGTACAGACACTTAATCTTGGCAGTCACCTCGACTCCCCCGGTGTCCCGGTTCTCGATCGTGAACGTGCCATCCATCGATTCGACCCGTTCACGCATCAGCTCAACCCCAACTCCGCTACGACCATTCTCAGATACCAGGCCGACCCCGTCGTCAAGAATTCGGAGCGCAAAACCGTCGTACGATCTCGCGACCGCGATCTCGACCCGAGTGGGCTGTGCGTGAAGTGCCGCATTGGCGACCGCTTCACGGCCCACTTGAAACAAGGTTCTCGCCGCCTGCACATCGTCGACGTCGTCATGTTTGTTAACCTCGACAACAACCCCGGGATCTAGCAACTGGCGCGCTACGTGCTGCAGCGACGCAGCCACCAATCCGTCTTCGACGGCCGGGGGGATTAGATCGCTTAGCAACTGGCGCAGTTCTGCTACCGCCTGACCCACCTGCTGCTTGGCCTTTTCTACCCGAACCGATTCGTCGCCGCTGCGCGACTCAGCTTCCAATTGTAGAAGTGCCGCCGAGAGCAGTTGCACGGGGCTGTCGTGCAGGGTTCGGCCCAAACGGAGCTGTTCGGCGAGGCGCAGGTCCTCGACTGCCTCGCGCTTTAGTCCCAGCTCGCGCAACGCTTTGCGCTCCACGGTGACATCTCGGAATAGGACCAACTCTCGTTCGTCGTCGACGCGGGCCACGCGCCGTTCAAAGACCTCGCCATCGTTGGTAGACACCACAGTCACTTCGACCGGGTCGGGCTGACCATCGATGGGTGACGGCAAAGACCCGCCGATGGCTCCCGCGAGTTCAGCGGCCCAGCGATCGTGGCCCGATGGTGCCCAACGATTGACGATCTCGCCGTCAGTGTTGGCGATCACCGCAATGTCGGGCAACGAGGAGATAACGGCCCTTAGTCGTTGTTGATCGTTCCAGGCCCGAACCGAATGCGCACCGCCGACAAGGGCGCTCATTCCGACCGCGATATTGAATGCCTGCACCTGAAACACCGCGTCAGAGCCGAAGTCGACGAAAGGGCCTAGGCCCTGACCGCTTGCCGTCGTAGTAAGAATGGCGGTCAAAAAGGCCACGGGGGCCGCCATCCGAGGGCCGAAGCGAATCGCGAACCAAAGCACCGTCGGGACCACCAGATAGGTGAGCGGCGAGTCGAGTGCGAATGAGGCGACACCCAGCGCCACGAGCGTTACCAGGCTGGCGACGATTTCTGCCTCCTTGAAGCGGTGTTCGGGAAGCAGATTTGGTGCCCTTAGAGACAAAGCAAGGCTAACGAGGTGCAGCTCGCCAACGGAGTCTCCAAGTGTCCAGCGCCACCACGACTCAAATCGCTCGCCGATTATCACCGATTCAGTACTGATTATGGCGATCAGGCCACCGACGCTAGAAGCCAGCACCACGACCGCCAGAATGAGCAACGACTCTCTGGTGCGACGAACCGAACGGGTCTTGGTCAGCAGTCGCTCGACCAGGACGATGACCACAATGGCTTCGGCGGTGTTTCCCGCAACTGGGCCGAGCATCGAGCGGAGGGTTTCGTCGACCAATATAAGGCTGGCGAGGATGTCGCCGATGACTCCGCCGGCGACGATAAACCAGCGCCATGTTCGTGGCGCCAGCAGTGCCAGGGCAGGCGTGCTAGCAGTGGCCAACCAGAGCGGACTCGGTTTGAGGTCGCCAGACCAGAACTGGGCAAGATACGCAAGCGCGTAGAACGCAACACCAGCAACAATCGCCGCTCCAAGGGGCTTGCTGTTTGGCACGTCTTGACCTCCGTTATCTCGATAGCCTCAAGAAGTCTTGCTGAAGCCGACCATTCCGCCGCCGTCGAGCACCATTGCTTGGCCCGTGATCCAACCTCCCGTGTCGGCAGCCAGATAGAGCGCCGCGCCAGCGATATCGTCTACCTCGCCAAGTCGTTTCAACGGGTATATCTCGGCTACCTCGTCGCCTCGATCGCCCTCCCACAACACACGCGCAAAATCGGTCTTGACCAGGCCAGGGCACAAGGCATTCACCCGAACACCCGGGCCCAGTTCGCCCGCCAACTGCTTGGTCATGTGGATCAGCGCTGCCTTCGTGAGGTCGTATACGCCAAGAATTGGACTCGTCAAGAATCCACCAACCGATGCGATATTCACCACGACACCGCCTCGGTCCTTCATATGGCTGTTCCAAACCAATTGGGTCCAGAACAAGGGCGCGGTCACGTTGACCGCAAGGGTCTTGTCCCAACGAGCCATGTCGACATCGATCATCGGCCCGGCATAAGGGTTCGTTGCCGCGTTGTTAACGAGAATGTCGATCCCACCCAAACGTTGCATCGCCGCAGCCACGACCCGTTCAGCGTCGTCGTGGTCACCCACGTTTCCGGCCTCCCAGACACAATCGTGGCCGATCTCAGCCGCCGCCTCTTCGCATGCCTCGGCCTTGCGGCTAGTGATCATGACGCGGGCCCCAGCATTCGAATAGGTAGTGGCAATCGCCTTGCCAATTCCGCGCGAGCCACCGGTTACGAGCGCAGTCTTTCCATCGAGTCGAAGTTCCATGGTGCAGATCGTAGGCGCATAGCAGCCCATGCCTGCAAGGCTTGACCTTCGGCACCTGCGATAATGACTGCCGATGACAAAACGCCTGTACCTAGACGATGCCTACCTCCAAACATTTGAGGCCACCGTGACCGAGGTTGACGACGACGCCGTAGTGCTCGACGTCACCGCGTTCTACCCAACCGGAGGCGGCCAGCCCCACGACACCGGCGACCTCCGCTGGCCCGGCGGGTCCTCGGCCGTCGCCACTGTCAAAAGCCGCGATGGCGACGTCGTCCACCACCTCGAAGGCCAAGTGCCGCCGGTTGGAACTTTGGTAACCGGCACCCTCGATTGGGAGCGCCGCCACCAACTAATGCGGACCCACACGGCCATGCACATTCTGTGTGGGGTCATCTACAACGAGTGGGGCAAGTCGGTTACCGGTGGAAACATGGAGCCACTAACTGGCCGGATGGACTTCGAGTTCAACCCTTTGCCAGACGGCTTCGCAGAGCGGGTGACCGAACTTGTTAACTCCGAGATCACGGCAGATCGCCCCATCGAAATAAGCACCCTCCCCAGAGAGATCGCGATGGTCGATGACGATCTAATCCGCACAAAGGTGAACCTGATACCCGACTCGGTTATCGACATTCGGGTCGTTGACATTGTCGGGCTCGACAAGCAGGCCGACGGCGGCACTCACGTCGCCTCTACCGGTGAGGTCGGCAGCTTCGCTATCACTAAAACCGAGAACAAGGGTAAGGGCAACAAACGAGTAAGAATCGCACTCAGCTGACAAGTAGGCCCCTAAAATCCAGACATTCGACCCCTAGACACCTCACAGGATTAAGCAGAGAATGCGCCTATGACATCGCTTAGTTCGTACTCGCTCAGCGACCGCTATACCGCGCTGGATGGCACGGTGTTTCTTACCGGCATCCAGGCACTCGCCCGTATTCCGATAGATCAACTGCGAGCCGACCGTCGCGCGGGTCACCGCACCGCCGCCTTCGTATCGGGCTATCCCGGATCACCTCTCGGCGGACTCGATTCCGCAATCGACGCGGCCGCAAAACTGGCCAAAGACCTGCCGATCGAACACCGCCGGGGCCTTAATGAAGAATACGCTGCCACCGCGGTGATGGGCTCGCAGCTCGCCGCTGCCCAGCACGATGCTCGTTACGACGGCGTAATCGGCATCTGGTACGGAAAAGCGCCAGGGGTCGATCGTGCCAGCGATGCGCTGCGCCACGCTGGCTACACCGGGGTCGCCCCCCTAAGCGGAGCGGTGGCCATTGTGGGCGACGACCCTCAGGCAAAGAGCTCCACCGTTCCCTCGTCGTCGGCCGGGGTGCTCGCCGACCTCCACATGCCGATGCTGTACCCGGCCAACCCGGCAGAGGTTCTCGATCTGGGCCGCCACGCCGTAGCAATGTCGCGCGGCACCGGGCTTTGGTCAGCACTTAAAATCGTGGCCGATGTGGCCGACGGCACAGCGTCGGTCGATCTCGACCCCGACCGGGTCAACCCTGTCTTTCCCACCATCGATGGCGAACGATACCAAGGCCGCCCAGAGGGTCAACTGCTGACCCCTCTCACAGTCGATATCGAACGAGAAATCTACGAGGTCAGATACAAACTGGCCATCGAGTACGCCTCTAGTAACCGTCTCAACTACGTCGCGATCGATTCGCCCGACGCTTGGATCGGCATCGTGGCATCGGGGATTACTAGCGAGGAAGTTCGAGAAGCACTAGCGCGGCTAGGACTCGTGACCAACGCCGAAATCGCTTCGTCCGGGATTCGTATTCTGCGCATGCAGATGCCAATACCGTTCGATCCTGCGACCATTAGAAACTTCGCACGAGGCCTCGACGAACTGTTCGTTATCGAGGAAAAGGCACCCAACATCGAACTCCTGGTTAAGGACGCCTTGTATAGCCTTGCAGAGCGACCAGTGGTGGTCGGCAAAACCGATGAGAGCGGCCAAACCCTCATCCAGGGCTACGCAGGTCTCGATGCCGATACGATCGTGCCAGCACTACGTAAGCGACTGTCGTCTCGTGTTGGCGACAGGTTGGTACCCGAACCACCACCACCCCGCGAACGAATCCCGGTAGCCGTCGACCGAACTCCGTTCTACTGCTCGGGCTGCCCACACAATCGCTCAACCCAAGTGCCCGACGGCGCGATGGTGGCGGCGGGAATCGGCTGTCACACGATGACCCTGCTGATGGACCCCGACCGGGTCGGCGAAATTAGCGGGATCACATGCATGGGTAATGAAGGAACCCAGTGGATTGGCATGGCGCCGTTCATCGAGCGCGATCACCTCATCCAGAACCTTGGCGACGGCACGTTCTTTCACAGCGGCCAGCTCGCTATCACGGCCTCGATCGCCGCTGGAATCAACATCACCTACAAGCTGCTCTATAACGGGGCGGTCGCCATGACCGGTGGGCAACTCCCCCAAGGCCAACTCCCGGTAGAAGCAATCACGGCCAACCTGTTGCGTCAAGGTGCGGCAAAGGTTCTTGTCACCACCGACGACACCGCGAAGTACAAAGCCATTGAGCTTCCCGACGGTGTCGACGTCTGGGATCGCGACCGACTGATCGAGGCACAGCAATACCTGGCCACCGTGGCCGGGGTAACCATTCTCATCCACGACCAAGCGTGCGCCGCCGAGTTACGGCGAGCGCGCAAGCGAGGACTCGCCCCAACGCCAACCCAGCGCATTGTCATCAACCACCGCATCTGCGAGGGCTGCGGCGACTGCGGCCAGGTAAGCAACTGCCTTTCGGTGGAGCCGTTCGAAACCGAGTGGGGCCGCAAAACCAAGATTAACCAGACCACCTGCAACCTCGACTACTCATGCCTCGAAGGCGACTGCCCCTCGTTCATGACCGTCGAGACCAATCCCAGTCGTTTCGCAAAGCTGCTCGACCGCCGGTCCTCCTCGGCAAAGTCACCCGCCGCGACCAGCGGTATCGATGTGTTGGTCGACCGCGACTTCCCCGAGCCGTCGCTCATTGTTCCCGGCGACGATTTCACCATGCGAATTACCGGGGTTGGTGGTACCGGGGTTGTAACGATCGCCCAAATCCTCGGCACTGCCGCGATGCTCAACGGCTTTGAGGTTCGAGGCCTCGACCAGATTGGCCTCAGCCAAAAAGCTGGTCCGGTGGTGAGCGACCTTCGCCTAAGTAGGACTCATCCAGGGTTCACCAACCGCCTCGGTTCTGAGCAGGCCAACCTGATTCTTGCGTTCGACCAACTGGTGGCGGCATCGGATCGCGGGCTGCTAACCGCCGACCCAAAGCGCACCGTGGTTGTGGGCTCAAGCTCGTCGACGCCCACAGGTTCGATGATCACTCACCCCGAAATCGGGCTTCCCTCACTCGACCAGCTCGACGAAACAATCGGTTCGGTCACCACAGACAAGCGGTTCTGGGCCGATGCTCAACGCATCACGGCTGCGGCGTTCGGCGATAGCGTCTCGGCCAACATTTATGTTGTAGGAATGGCTGTCCAGGCTGGCGCTTTGCCCATCGACGCGAGCGCGCTGGAGGAAGCGATTGCGCTCAACGGAGTGGCGATTGAACGCAATAAGGCGGCCTTTCGCCTCGGTCGACTGTCGATTGTTGACCCCACCGCTGTTGACGCCCTGCTCCCTGATAGTCGGCACCCCGATGCTCAACTCCCCGCTCGACTAACTCAGCGAGTCGAAGCAATGGGTCTCGATCGCAACGCGCAACAGGCCCTGGTGCGACTCGCCGCCGACCTCATCGATTACCAGGACGATGACTATGCCGCAGACTTCTTGGACGAGGTCGCAAAGGTCGCCGCCCGGGAGACTGCGGTCGCCGGCGCTCCTGGTGCGCTCACCGCGGCGGTTGCCGTGCAGCTACACAAGCTGCTCGCCTACAAAGACGAGTACGAGGTGGCGCGACTCATGGCCGATCCCGGTGGTCGAGCCGAGGCCGAACACGTCGCTGGCGGAAAAGCCCAGATCTCCTATCGATTGCATCCACCGATGCTCAAGGCGCTGGGGCTCGACAGCAAGATTTCCTTTGGTCCGCCCACCGAGCCCATGTTTCGGGCGCTAGCCAAGGGCAAACGACTACGCGGCACGATGGCTGACCCCTTTCGGTGGGCCGAGGTACGCAAGCAAGAGCGGCGGCTTCCGGGCGAGTACCGGGCAGATATCGCTACCATCATCGCGAGCCTCACAGTCGACAACATCGAACATGCGGTCGAGATCGCTTCGCTGCCCGATCAGATTCGCGGCTACGAAGACTTGAAACTTCGCCGGATCGGCGAATACAGAACTGCTATGAGCAGTGCGTTGAAGCAGTTCAAATCAATCAAATGAGGCCGTCCTGCCTAGACCTTTTCGAGTGGTGCCCACGCTAGCAATAGCCGCTTCTCGCCGACCGAGCCGAACCTCACCGTGGCCTCGGTTTTGTCGCCCTGAC
>CBERPN010000209.1:0-7739 GCA_965524675.1 uncultured bacterium | reverse complement strand
GTCCTGGAGATGATCCCACTGTCCGCGCTCGAGCTCGCTGCGGCTGGCGAGCACAGGCAAAAGATCGGACCGTTCTTGGGTAGCTTGGTCGCGAACCTTCTGGCTGGCTTCGAGCAAGCGCTCGCCTATCCGACCGGCGTAGCCCGCCCAAAAGGCGTTCCGCCAGGACTTCGTCGTCGAATGGCCCGATCGCGATCTCGCCCCCGCTGCCAAGACTGCGCCGGTCCCTTGCACGAGCAGAGAAGTGAACAAAAGATCGACCAGATCCATATCGCCCTGATGGCCTAACAAGGTTGCGGTCTTTAGATTGCCGCTCCACACAGCCTGGCAATCGTTTGCCTCGGCCACGCTGGCCAACAAGAAGAACTTTGGCTTCGCGTACGGAGGCTCGACATAGATCCGGCGACCACCCGGAACATCGCTGGTCTCGGCCAGCAGTGCAACGTCGATCGCGTAGCGGGCGATCAGCTCTTGTGCTTTGGCTGTGAGAAGCTCGGCTTCGTCGGGGAAATCGGTGGATTCGGCCTTGGCCAAGAGCCCTCTAACCTTGATAAGGGCACGCTCTTTGTCGCCCGATTCGTTGGCTGGTCGTGTTAGTCCCGGCTCCCACGGCGGCGGATCGAACTGTGGAAGATGTTGCTTCGCCGTGTTCAGTAGAGCAGCAGCGAACGTGGCGAGCAGCGCGACATCATCGCGCGACGATCGGGTCCGAAGAATGAACTGTTGCCAGTAGTCGAGTGTGCGGTCCCACCAGATTCTGGCGCCGAGGTACTCGGTGTGTTCGCTCCACACTTCGGCGGGTTGCTCATGCCAGCTGGTTTGGTCGGCGGCGATTAGATCGACGACAAGCTCGACTAGCGGAGGGCGATCGACGTGCTCGACGAGCCGGACGAGATCGCGCGGAAGCCAGCCTGCTGCCCACTTGTCGTGAACAGCAGAAACCAGCTCGATAAACGATGTGTTGGCGATAGGCGATTTGGTGAACGTTGAGGTAGTTGACATGCGGGTGGTCCTTTGACCGGAGATCAGCGGGGGAAGCCAATACGGCTAACAATAGAGACACCCACTGACAAGGTCGCTAGCTGGTTTCACCCTTTCTCCGCCTTCGGCGGACTACTTCAGCCCTCTACAGGGATCCAAACCAGGGCGATCTCGTCGACTGAAATGTCGGTCTTTTCTAATGTCACCGAGAAGTCTTCGATGGCGGCCGCCTTTTCGTCCCACACGCCTTGGATCTCATAGAGCGAATCGGTGATCTCTTCCTCGATCGCCTCGATGTCGTCGATCTTTTCGTCGAGCCGTCGCTCGGCGGTTTCCAGCCGTTCCTTGGCGTTATTGCTGGTGCGGCTCTTAGAGGATGCTCGTCGGACACCGCCCAGAATTCCGCGGGTGGAGCGGCGGCCGCCGAGCAACCCGCCGAGAACCGAGCCTGCAATATCGAGTGCGCCCGAGAGTTTGGCATCGCGCGATCTTGCTTCGGAGTCGTGCTCGATTTCGCGGACCTTGTCCTCGGCCTTGGACCTGGCTGCTTCGAGACGGTCGCGCTTCTTCTCGAGCGCTTCGCGAATCTTGGTGGCCTCCGCGTCCGCCCCATCGTCGGCGGCTCGTTCGCAGCGGGCCGCAAACTCCTCGCGGGATTCGTCGACTCGGCTGATGAGCTTTAGTTCGGAGTTCTTGAGCAGCTCGAGCAACTCGTTGCGGTAAAGGTGGTCTTTGAGTTCGGTCCGAGCTTTAGAGAAGTAACCCTTGGTGTTGATCTTGGAATTCGACAACACATAGCGGGCACCCTCGGGTGCTGTGCTGCGAAGGTCGCGATCGTCGTAGTCGACGGTAATGGCGCGGTCGATATCGAGCCCGGAGCCTTCGAGCGGAAACCAGACCGCCTCGTATTCTTCCTGATGACGCAGGTCGCCCTTGGTCTCATCGAACAACAAGTTCACGCGCGCCACAACGGCAGGTTCGAGCCGGGTTCCGCCAGCGACCGCCCCGACCTCGCGAGCCCATGGAGTGGCCGGGTCGAGGTAGTAGCTGCTGATCCCGTCGGCAACATCTGGCGCAACGGTGGTTTCGTCGTCGGCTACCGACGTCGATGCTACGGCGCTCGGCGCGACCCCAGAAGTGCTGGTCGCCGCTTCGACCGGAGTGGCCTGCTTCTTGGGGTTGTCGGCCATCAGTGCAGCGACCTGTTTGGCGGTAATAGGGCCGGGAAGATACGACATTGCCCAGCGGGTGCCGAAGACCTGCGGCGCATCAGACCTGGTCGAGTGCATCACGAACTGGCGTTTGTCGAGACCAGAAATCGTCTCGCCGATGGCTCCGATATCGAGATCGCCGCCGGAGTTCATGCCGTCGAGCAGGCGCGCCCGGTCGCGTTCGGTTTGGAGTCGACCTATCATCCAAGTGCCAGCGTTCGAGATTGCCTTGTAGTCGATGTCGACCGGGTTCTGAGTGGACAGCACCATTCCCACCCCGAACGCTCGCGCCTGTTTGAGGATTGTGAGGATCGGCTTCTTCGATGGGGGAGCAGCGGTGGGCGGCACAAAGCCGAACACCTCGTCCATATATATGAGGGCGCGCAGGTCAGAGGTTCCGGAAAGGCCTCGCATCCAAGTAACAACTTTGGAAAGCACGAGCGTCACCACGAACTGGCGCTCCTCGTCGGACAGATGTGCGAGCGAGATGATCGCGGCATTGGGTTTGCCGCCGCCGTTAAGCATCTGATCGATATCGAGCGGCGGGCCTTGGGTCCAACTTGCAAACGAGGGTGACGCCAATAGACCGTTGAGCTTCATGGCCAGAGCTGTGCGGTCTTTGGGGGGAAAGAACGAATCGAGGTCGAGTACTCCAAGCTTGCGCATTGGCGGATCTTGCACCGCCATCAGCAAGCTTGCGAGATCCATGTCGCGACCCTGGGTCCACGAGTGAGAGATAATGTTGGCTAACAGAATGTGCTCGCGCCCCGAGATTGGGTCGCTCTGCACACCCACCAAACCGAGCAGGCTCGATACAAAGCCTTCGATCTCGTCCTGCATCGTTTCGCTGTTGGTACCCGCCGCCGGGGCCTTCAGGTCGCCGATGATGTTGAGTGGCACACCAGCGTTTGAGCCAGGCGTGTAAATCGTGAAGTCGGCTTTCGCTCGGAGTTCGGCGATTCGACTCGGCTCGATGCCCCAACCGCTTAGGCCATCGCTCCACAGCTTTGCGGTCGCGGCCGCGTGTTCGCTCACGCTCAGCCCGTCGTGCTCCGCATCGCTAGGGCTCACCCACGGTTCAAAATCTGCAGGCGCAAGCTCGGGAAAGCTGAGAAGCAGGTTTCCCATGTCGCCCTTCGGGTCGATGATGAGGGTTGGAATGCCCTGCAAAAGAGCTTCTTCAAGCATCACCACCGATAGGCCGGTCTTACCCGATCCCGTCATTCCGACGATGACACCGTGGGTGGTTAGATCCGAGGCCTCAAGAAACTGTGGATCGGCGGCTGAGGCCGATCCGTCGTCGCCCTGTTTCCCGCCTAGGAAAAAGTGACCGTTGGGTACATCGACCATGTGTGATTGGCTCCTCGTGCTCGACCGTCGACTATAGGTGAGTGACGCCACCAACTCTTTGATCGATCCGGGGATAGACGGTAGTTTCGCGAGGATATCTGAGTGCCGCGGTCAGGTATCGTTCATCTGGACCTACTCTGAGTTGGTGAACTTCTCCGGCGAAGGCGATGTCGAGGTCGTCGAAATTGTTCTAGGCGACGAGGACGGCGTTGTCGAGGACGGCATGGTGATCGAACGGTCGGTCGCGGCCAGGTGGCGGCCACCGCTGGTAACGGCGGTGCTGCTGCTGCTCGGTCTGGTCGCTTGGCAGGTACTCGCTGGGGGATCCGACGAGACGACAGGAGCGCCTCTCGAAAACGACCAGGTCGAGGAGGTCGAGCCCGCCGCAGCGCCTGACGAGCCGGCCAGACCCGAGGCTCCCCCCACCACCGGCCCGTTGCGCTCGCCACCTGGCCCGGCCGAGGAACTTGCCGAAGAGGCGGTCGGTGGCCCGGCCGACGAGCCCGTCGGGGTATTGGCCGAGACCGCCTTTCCGCTGTTCCCCGGTTCACCTGGTCTAACGCTGGTGATTCGCACTCGTGATGAGGTCGTGCTGCTCGATGCTGACACCGGAACGGTTGGCCGGATCAGCTCTGCTCAAGATTCCTCCCCGCAAGATTTCGGACCATTTGGCAACACGATGGCGTTGCTGGGCGACGCGATCGCCGTGCAGGGCACTTCGAGTGTGGTGATTTATCCGCTCGACGGCGGAGGGTCCATCGACATGGGAAACGTGTCTAGCGATCAAGGTGCTACTGGAATCTTGGCGCTCGAGGGTCGTCTGATCCTCATTTCCTTCTCGGAGTTCCTGAGTGTTCGACAGTTCGACGAAACCGGTACCGAGATTGGCGAGCCCTTAGCTCTAGTCCATCCGTTTGCCATTCCAGATCCCTTTGGACATTTGAACGCGCCCGGCGGGGTCTATGAGTTGGTACCCGACGGGTTCCGGCGGATCAGCAGCGACACGCTGGTAGTAAGCGGCCCCAATCATCTTTTGACAGTGGTGTGCGATGAATCTCTCGCTTGCGGTCACAGCCTCACCAATCTTGAAACAGGGTCCTCTCGGGAGGTCTTGCTCGATGACGACATCGAGCAGTTCATCAATATCTGGTCGGCATCTCTGTCGCCCACTGGCCGCTACCTTCAATACCAAGACCACCGAAAAGCGGGACGCACTATTATTGACCTCGTCAACGGTGAAACCATCGACGCGGGTGTCATCAATAACCAGAGCAACGGACCGCCGCCTCGCGTCTGGACCCCGGACAGCAAGTATCTGGTGGAATCCTTCCGTCGCGACAGCCTCTTGATTGCCGAGTCCGCGACCGGTGACGTGAGGACCATCGACCTGGCGCCGCTCGGAATCGAAGGCATACGAAGCGGCCTCCTAGTCTTCGAGCGCCCCTAAAACGCGGTTCTGCCAGCGTAATTCGGTGGTAGAGCACCGGTTTACGCTGGCAGAACGAATTCGTTTTGCTGTTAGAGCCTTTGTACGACCATGGCCATACCCATGCCGCCGCCTACACACATCGACTCGACACCGAACTCTTTGTCGGCGTCTTCGAGACCGTTGAGCAATGTGGTCATGATGCGTGCACCGGTCATACCAAATGGGTGACCGACTGCGATTGAGCCGCCGTTGACGTTGAGCTTGTCGAGCGGGATTCCCAACTCGTCGGCCGAACCAATTACCTGAACTGCGAAGGCTTCGTTGATCTCGAACAGATCGATGTCGTCGACCGTCTTGTCGGCCCGCCCGAGCGCTTGGCGGATCGCTTCGATTGGTCCGAGGCCCATGATCTCTGGGTTGAGTTGGCTAACACCACTGGAGATGATGCGGGCCAAAGGCTTGAGGCCCAACTCGGCGGCGCGGCTGTCGCTCATAACCACCACGGCGGCAGCACCGTCGTTGAGTGGGCAGGCGTTGCCAGCGGTTACGGTTCCGTCCGGGCGAAACACCGGGTTTAGCGTGCTGACCTTTTCGATCGTTGTTCCGGCGCGGATGCCGTCGTCGCTTGTCATAACGGTTCCGTCGGGCAGGGTGTAGGGCGTTATCTCGCGCTCGAAGAAGCCGTTGTTGAGCGACTCTTCGGCCAGGTTCTGCGAGCGCACACCGAATTCGTCCTGACGCTCGCGCGAGATGTCGAGCATCTGGGCAACGTTCTCGGCGGTTTGACCCATGGCGATGTAGACATCGGGCATCCCCTCGGGGGGGCTCCAGCTGCCAGCACCCTCGCCCGAACGACTGGCGGTAACCGCCTCGGCATCCGCGAACTTCTCGTTGTGGGTTCCGGTGTCGGCTGCTCCGTGGATGTAGCGACTTACCGTCTCGACGCCGCCGGATACAAACACGTCGCCCTCGCCAGCCTTGATGGCGTGAGCCGCCATTCGGATGGTCTGAAGCGACGACGAGCAGTAGCGGTTGATGGTGACACCGGGAGCCTCAAGGCCCGCCAGCAGTGCGGCTACCCGGCCGATGTTGTAGCCGCCTTCGCCGCCGGGTTGACCAATTCCCCACAAGACATCTTCGACCTGTTCACGCGGTAGCTCAGGAATCTTGCCCAACACGTCGTCGATGATGAATGCTGACAGGTCGTCGGGACGAGCATCGACCATGCTTCCCTTGCTGGCCCGACCAATCGGGGTGCGTGCGGTTGCGACAATTACGGGCTCGGCCATGGATGGTCCTCTCTAGTCGCCGGTTACGGCGAGGTATCTAACTATCGCTAACCATAGCGATTCGACGACCATCACCGTTACTCGACCGCACCGCGGCACCCAAAATCGCGAATTGGGTTAGATACGCTCGAAGTAACGCGCTAACTCCCAATCGCTTACCGCGGCATTGTGAGCTGCGATCTCGGTAGCGAAGAAGTGACTGTAGTGATCGACCACGTCGTCGCCCAGAAGGCGCCGAGCGTCGGCGCTGTTTGCAAAGCGTTCTCTTGCGGCGGCGAGCGTGCCCGGAACGCGTGGCACCTCGCTGGCGGAGTAAACGTCGCCGCTGAACTCTGCGGGCGGCTCGATCTGGTTCTCGATGCCGTCGAGGCCGCTGGCCAACGCTGCGGCAAATGCCAGGTAGGGGTTGGTGTCGCCGCCTGGTAGCCGACACTCGATGCGCAAGCTGGGCCCGGAACCAACGATACGAAAGCCAGCGGTGCGATTGTCGGTCGACCAGGCGATCCGGGTGGGTGCCCACGACTGATCTTGGTAGCGCTTGTAGCTGTTGATGGTGGGCGCGTAACAAACCATTAGGTCGGGGGTGTGATGCATCCAGCCGCCGAGGAACCAACGGAAGATCTCGCTGCGACCGTCGGCAGCCTCGGACGAAGCGAAGGCGTTGCCGTCGTCGTTCCACAAGCTCAGATGCACGTGGCAACTATTGCCGGGCTGATCCGAGTGCGGCTTAGCCATGAAGGTAACACTGACGCCCATCTGGTCGGCCAACTCCTTCATGGCCTGCTTCATCACCACGTGGCGGTCTGCCATCTCCGAGATGGGCGCATATTTGATGTTGAGTTCGTGTTGGCCGAGCGCCGCCTCGCCCTTGGAGTTCTCGACCGGAATGCCGGTGTCGCGCAGAACCCGACGGGCCGCGCCGACGTAATCGTCGACCCGTGCGGCCTGCAGCAGGTGATAATCCTCGATATACCAACCGGCGGGTTCGAGATCCTTGTAACCCTGAGCGTTGGCGTCGCGATAGCTGGTTCGATACAGGAAAAATTCAAGTTCGGACGCTGCCTGAGCCACGAATCCGCGCTCGGCTGCAGCCGCCACCTGGCGGGCCAAGATCGACCGCGGTGCCACCGGTACCGGGGCGTGGGATACCTCGTCGACGATGTCGCACAGCACCAGAGCGGTCTTGTCGGCCCAACCCGCAGAACACAGGGTGCTCATATCGGGGACGAGATGAAAGTCGCCGTAGCCGCCTTCCCAGTTGGTGTAGTCGTAACCTTCAACCGGAGTCATCTCCATGTCGACGGTGAGCAGGTAGTTGCAGGCGTGGGTGCCGTCGGTCATGCCGCTTTCGATAAAGAAGTCGGCGTCGAATACCTTTCCCATCAAGCGGCCGTTGTGGTCGGTGAAGCCCACCACAACGGTTTCGATTTCGCGCGAAGCGACTCGCACCTCGAGTTCTGCTGGTGTCATAGCTGGTTC
>CBERPN010000208.1:0-7779 GCA_965524675.1 uncultured bacterium | reverse complement strand
GTGACCGCCGTCGATGACCTTGTAGCTACCGCAACCGCTGCGCTGGCGGTCGAGAACTCCCACGATCCGGTCTATGTCGGTGGCAGGTCACGGGTCGCCGAGTCCTTCGATGCCGTCGAAACCGTGCGTGAAGTTCTCGGATTGCTCGAACGACAATTCATTGTGGTGTCGCTGGTCCGTGAGGTTTTGGGCCGCGGCCAATCGGTTGCGATCGGCAACGAGACCGGAGTCGACGACCTCGCCGAATGCTCGCTGGTGGTGGCGCCCTACGATGTCGATGGCGAATCGGTGGGCAGTATCGCGATTCTTGGCCCAACCCGAATGGACTATTCACAGGCGCTCGCGGCGGTGACGGTAGTGGGATCTTCATTGGGCGATCGACTAGGCACAGGGTAAACCTGGCCGCCCCGGTAGGAAATCGGGTGCGCGCAACGGCATGCTTATCGCCGAGATGGCTCACGACTACTACGAACTTCTCGGTGTTTCCCGAGATGCCGACGACGACACTATTAAGAAGGCCTACCGCAAGCTTGCGCGCGAGTTTCACCCCGACCGCAATCCTGGTGACGCCAGCGCCGAAGCCCGGTTCAAAGAGATCGCGGTCGCGTACGAGATACTGAGCGACCCTCAAAAGCGCGCCCAGTTCGATCGATTCGGATCGGGCGCCGCGGGTGGGGCGGCTGGCGGCGATATGTTCTCCGGCGGGATCAGCGACCTATTCGAGGCATTCTTTGGTCAAGGTGGCAGCCCGTTTGGCGGCGCTACTGCTGGCTCGAGCTACCGGGCGGGCGAAGACCTCGAGACCGTCTTAGATTTGGCCTTCGAGCGAGCGGTGTTTGGCGGCGAAGAATCGATCGATGTTCGGACCGCTGTTGGTTGCGACACGTGCGAGGCGACGGGTTGTCAGCCAGGAACCGAGCCGCAGCGCTGCCCGCAGTGCGATGGCGCTGGCCAGATCCGCCAGGTGCGTCGATCGATTTTGGGCCAGATGGTGAGCGCATCGCCGTGCCCAACTTGTCAGGGCGCTGGCGAGCAGATCCCCGACCCTTGTGAGGTCTGCTCTGGCGAAGGACGGATCGTCGAGACCCGCACCTACGCAGTTGATGTTCCGGCCGGAGTCGGCGACGGATCGACTCTTCGTCTAACCGGTAGAGGCGCTGTCGGAAAGCGCGGCGGGGGAGTTGGCGATTTGTATGTCCGGCTTCGAGTCCAGCCGCACGAAAGATTCGAACGCAGCGGCTATGATCTAGTCGACGTCCTCGATATCGGAATCGCTCAGGCGGCGCTCGGAGCCGCGATCTTGTACGAGACGCTCGACGGCGCCGAAGATCTTGTGATTAAGCCGGGAACCCAAACCGGCAAGGTATTTCGACTTCGCGGGCGAGGCGTCCCTCACCTCGATGGCCGCGGCCGCGGCGATCTGCTGGTGCAGGTGTCGGTGGAGGTTCCGGCCGATCTCAGCGACGAACAGATCGATTTGTTACGGCAGTACGCCGAGTCGCGGGGCGAAGAGGTTGCCGCCGAGAGCGGACTACTTTCCAAGATTCGCTCGGCGTTTAAGTAGAGTTATGGCCGGACCCGACGGTTCGGGCGGACCGCACGTCTTTGTTTCCGACATCGACAATCCAGTTCTTAGCGACGACGACCAGCATCATCTCAGCAAGGCATTGCGGCTACGTCCGGGCGATAGTTTCACCGCATCCGATGCAAGAGGAAGATGGTGCGACTGCGTATTCGGAGATTCCGCGGCGGCTGCAAAGGCGGGCGAGGTGCGCCATGTTGTAGAAACCGGACACCAGCTCACCGTTGGTTTCGCGCTGGTGAAGGGCTCGAAACCCGAGTTGGTGGTTCAGAAACTTACCGAGCTTGGCATCGACAACATCGTGCTTCTCTCGGCCGAGCACAGCGTTGTGAGCTGGGACTCGGATAGGTCGGCGCGCAATCTTGTTCGACTCAGAAGGGTCGCTCGAGAAGCGGCGATGCAGTCACGACGGGTTCGTCTGCCCGACGTATCGGGAGTTTTATCGCCGTCAGCGATTCTCGACCAAGCCAGCTCCAATAGCAGTCCGGTTGGATTCGCTGAGCCGGGTGGGCGACCCGCTCGGCTGGACGATCAAGTGATACTAATTGGCCCTGAGGGTGGCTGGTCGAGCGCCGAGCTTGGGTCCGGTCACGACCTCATCTCGCTGTCGCCACAGATTCTGCGAGCTGAGACCGCAGCAATCGTCGCTGGGTCGCTACTCGCCCAGCTTCGCTCAAACCTGGTGGCTCAGGCAGCACCGTTGGCGACCACGCTGCGCGTTAATGAGCAATAGCTCGCCCTAAGAAAAGGACACGGAGCGTGTACGCCATATCGTGCAGCGTGATAATCGGACTCGGTTACTGGTGGAATCTTCACGAAATACAACGTTGAGTCTGCCTTTGCGCGCTCTGAGTCATTTGACCTACGATTGTGGGACACCACGCTACGTGTCGGAATTTGCATTTCGCTCGTATTTCAGGCGAGGCCAAAATGCATCGCGCGGAGACGTTGAGTTGCAGTTTGGTCCGGGAGTAGAAGCAACAAATGGACAACGAAGAACACTCCGACCCGTACAGCACCAAGGTTGGCGACCGCTTGCGAGCGATCAGGCGCCAGAAGCGACTCTCGCTTCAAGAGGTCGAGGCCACATCCGATCAAGAGTTCAAGGCATCGGTGCTCGGTGCGTACGAGCGTGGCGAACGAGCGATTTCGGTACCTCGGCTTCAGCGATTAGCGCTGTTTTACAACGTGCCAATCGATCAACTGTTGCCGGTAGACATCCCAGATTTCGGCATCGAGACCGCCGAGGGCACCATCGATCTGACCGACACTCCGAGTCGACGCCCTGCCAAGTCTGTGACCATCGACTTGGCTCGCATGGAAACGCTTTCCGGTCACGCCTCGGAGATGCTCAATCGTTACTTGTTGATGGTGCAGGTTCAGCGCCAAGACTTTAACGGGCGAGTTCTAACGATTCGGCGCGACGATCTCCAGGCGATTGCCGCCATCTTGGGGACTGTCATCGAAGGTGCGGTGCCGCGGCTCGAAGATCTCGGGCTCTGCTACAACCCGCCGCCCGCATAGGTTTCCCACCCCTCGAAGTTGCGCTGATCAGCCAGGACTAGCTGGCGCCGACCTCGCGATTTCGGGTGAGAGATAGCTAAGGACGCCCCCAATGCACATTCGCGGGGCTGAGATGTGCAATTCTCTGAGCGGAGGAATCGTCCGTGCAGCCATCCCGCGCTCAGGATTCGTTCGCCTTGCGGCAACGAGTCGACCCCAAAAGTGGTCAAGGCGAGCTAACAATACGAGGTAACACCGAGATAGCGCGCCGTGTCGACGGCGACGTTACCGTCACCTCCGGAGCGGTGGTCGTAAGCGGTCTTATCACCGGCAATCTCTATGTGGTCGGCGGCCATGTGAGAGTGCTCGGCGAGGTTGGCGGCGATGTCGAGAACCTTGGCGGAGTCGTCGACGTGCACGGCGTGGTGGAAGGCTCGGTTCTTGGGCCGCGCTCTTGCACCCACATTGCCGACGGAGCCGTGGTCGGAGCAACCACTAGCAGCACCCTAAACAGGCGCGCTATTCCACTCCACAACTCCGAACGGTTCGATTCAGCCGGACGCTGGAGGGTTGCGGCTGGTCTGGCGATGTCGGCCATCGGCGTAGCCGTAATCGGACTCGTTTTGATTGGCTCAAACGCCGACCCATCACCAGCACCTGGGCTCACAGTGGTTGCGGTCGACCGGTCTAGCGTCGAGGTCGCGGGAAAGGTCGAGGAGCCAGCGGTCGTCGACCGCACCGTCGACAGCACTCAGCCACCTGCGGCAAACGCCGAGGAGGCTGAGGACGAACTCGGCGAACCGGCGCATAGCCTATTTAGCTGCGATCCAAGCTATCCGGAGCCGCGAGTATGCATTCCGTCCCCTCCGCCATTGCTTACCTGCGAACAGGTCGGCGTCACCGGCTTTGTGGTCCAGGGTGACGATCCGCACAACTTCGACAGCAACGGCGACGGAATCGGTTGCGACTTTTAGCTCGATTGGCCCGGCGGGTCGATCACCTCGCTGGCTGAGTAGCCTGAGGCGATGAGTTTGTGGACCCCAGATGGTGAACATCAAGTAGACCGAGATCCGTCACCTGTAGCCGAGCCAAGTCCCGCTAGCACGCCGCTCGGCGAGCAGGAGGCCTTCGACGATCTCACTCCCGAGCAGCAACAGCAGGCAACTGCTATGGCCGAAGACATGAGCGAGGTACAGCGTCAGATAGCGGCCGCCCCGGCTTCGACGGTTGTGGCGAATCATGCGATGGGAATCTACGAACTCGCCGCGATCCATTTGTCGCAGCAACCACCAAACCTAGTTGAGGCGGCGTTCGCAATCGATGCGATGTCCAAGCTCACCGAAGGCATGGCGGGTCGTCTAGGCGAGGCCGAGCCGACGCTGCGCGAAGCGCTAGCCCAGATTCGATTGGCATTTGTCGACATCAAGGATCACGCTGAATCCGAGCCTGAAGCTTCAGTCGGTGACGAGGAAGAATAGCTGGCTCACGAGTAGCGGCACTACGCCATCGTGCTGCTACGCTGACAAGCTCACAATCGAACGAGAAGTAGGCTGCCCGCCTCACCTGCCCACGGACAACGTGTAACAGGTTCGCAACTCTGGCTTAGCCAGATGTTTCGTGTACCAGCGGGTTCCGACTTTTCGGGACCCGCCTTGTTTGTTTTCAACGGGTGATTGTTTCAGAACCCTGCGAAAGGACATGACTGCATGCGGAACGAGCGTCGATAGGTGGCCCAATCAGACGAGCCTCGGAT
Organism: uncultured bacterium; assembly: GCA_965524675.1. Lineage (GTDB taxonomy): Bacteria > Actinomycetota > Acidimicrobiia > Acidimicrobiales > SHLQ01 > CALLQB01. The sequence continues at coordinate 2,941 of CBERPN010000208.1, read as the reverse complement.
CAACGACCGAATTCGAGCCCGCGAGGTACGACTCGTATCCCCAGATGGGGAACAAATCGGTATCAAGCCGCTTCCCGAAGCCCTGGCAATCGCCCGGGATCTCGACTTGGATCTTGTCGAAGTAGCCGATCAGGCACGCCCACCGGTGTGTCGGATCATGGACTTTGGCAAGTGGAAGTACGAAGCGGCTCAGCGAGCTAAAGAATCACGGAAGAAGAGTACGAACGTTTCCGTTAAGGAAATGAAGTACCGAACGAGAATCGGCAAGGGCGACTTCGACACCAAAACTAGGAACGTCGAGAAGTTTCTCTTCGACGGTAACAAGGTCAAAGTGACAATCATGTTTAGGGGCCGCGAGATGCAGCACCCCGAACTCGGTCGCAAGATTCTTGACGATGTTGCCGAAGCGGTGAAGCACGCCGGACACGTAGACCTTTATCCCAAACAGGATGGGCGAAACATGATCATGGTGCTCGGCCCCGACAAGAGGGCACAAGCGACCTGGCGTGCAGAGCAAGAGGTCCTAAAGGCTGAAGCTCTCGCCGCTGAAGAGGCAGCAAACGAGCCACAACCGATCGCTGAACCTTCTGTCGAACCTACCGAAACATCAGAATCAACAGAAGAAGAATAGGTCGTGGTTCGGCGTCACGCCGAATCAATCCGCTTCCAGCACCATAGCTTTGGCGATCACGCGCCGTGATCGCCAAACCCTGTGTGTCTCGAATTTCACATCCACGCGTCAGCGAACGACGTCAGCAACACCAGAGGTGTACGAATATGCCAAAGATGAAAACTCACAAGGGCGCAGCCAAGCGCTTCAAGACGACCGGGTCGGGCAAACTCAAACGAGGCAAGGCCAACAAGAGTCACATCCTCGAGAAGAAATCAGCTAAGCGCAAGCGCCATCTAAGCAAGACCACTCTTGTTTCTGACGCCGACAAGAAGAACATCGAACGCTTGCTCGGCAAGCGGTAGCGCACTACTGCGTCCCCGACAGAACTAACCACACGCATTCACCCGGATCAGAACCCGGAATAGAACCCATCCGGTGTTGCACCGGAACAAGAATTAAGGAGACTCTGATGGCCAGAGTAAAACGGGCGGTACACGCCAAGAAAGGCCGCAAGGCAACCCTCAAGAAGGCAAAGGGCTACTACGGCAACAAAAGCCGGTCATACCGGTCAGCCAACGAACAGGTCATGCATTCTGGCAACTATGCCTTTCGTGACCGTCGCGCTCGCAAAGGTCAGTTTCGTCGTCTTTGGATTCAACGGATCAACGCCGCTTGCCGTCAGCACGGAACCAGCTATAGCCAATTCATCAACGGCCTAAAAATTGCTGAGATCGAGGTTGATCGTAAGATTCTTGCCGACCTCGCCGTCCACGAACCAGACGCGTTCAAGGCCCTGGTCGATGCCGCGAACGCCGCCTCGGGCAGTCAGCCGAAGGCGGTGGCAATTCCTGTCGCAGCCAGCACTGCCGATAACACTGCCGAAGACACTGTTGATGACACGGCCGAAAGCTCTAGCTCGGAGGCCGAGGAAGAGTAGTCAACGCTAGCCAGCAGAATTTCACTATGCCCGACGCGCCCAACACAAGCCTTGGCGGATCAGCTGATCTGTTGGGGATGCGTAGCCAGCAGGTGCAGTCGTTGCGAAAGCTGCTACGGCGCCGCCGCGAGCGAGTTGCGCAGGGGCGTTTTGGCATAGAGGGACCGGGACTGGTGCTCGAAGCCCTCGCCAGCGACCTTACCGTCGAGCAAGTTTTTGTCGGAGTCGACCAAGTCGATTCCGAAGTGGTCGCCGTCGCACGAGGCCACGGCGTTTCGGTGCTGGTTGTCGACGACCGGGCCATCACAGCCATTGGTTCCACCGCTACACCGCAACCTGTTTATGCCGTGGCGCTGCTTCCCCAACACGATCTATCGACACGGCTCTCCGGGTCGGTCGACCCGGTTGTTCTCGTGCTGGCCGATGTTTCTGACCCCGGTAACGCTGGCACTCTGCTTCGTGCTGGCGAGGTAGCGGGTGTCGATCTCTTCATTGCTGCGGGCGACACAGTCGACCTCTTTGGGCCGAAGTGCGTGCGGTCGTCGGCCGGCTCGATCTTTCGGATGCCTACTGTCGTCGAACGTGACACCGAGGCAGTGTTGCGCGAACTGCAGAGTGTCGGGGTGCGTTCATATTCGGCCGCCCTCGATGCTACTACCGCCTTCACAGCGGTAGACCTCACAGGGCCGGTCGCACTAATAGTTGGCAACGAGGCTCATGGCACTGCATTGGCCCCAGAACTGCTTGCGGGTGAGATTCAGATTCCGATGTCGGGTCGAACCGAGTCTCTGAATGTGGCGATGGCGGGCACGTTGGTTGTGTACGAAGTCTTCCGGCAACGAAATCAGAGTTTATTGCCACCACCAACCAACTCGACGCCATAGCATCGTTACCTATCTATGTCTGATGCGAACAATCCTTCAAGCGAGCTGCTCGCTGAGCTAAACAGCGTCGCGTCCGCCGCTGCGGCGACGGTCGGCGACACCTCCACACTCGACGAGCTAGGGCCTGTTGCGTCGGGTCTACTGGGTAAGAAATCGACTCTCACCGTCATGAAGAGCAAGCTCGGATCGCTCGAACCCGAGCGCCGCCGCGAGTTCGGGCAAGCGCTCAATGCAGCCCGTGCCGAGGTGGAGGCCCTGATCGAAGCGCGCCGGGCAGCGTTAAAGGCCGAAGCCCGAGCGATCCAGATCGAGGCCGAGCGCCTCGATCTCACCGAACTACGCGACGAGCTGAAGCGCGGGCACTATCACCTAGTCACCCAGGCCCGCGACCGTCTTGAAGATGTATTCGTGGGCATGGGGTTCACCATCGCTGAAGGACCAGAGGTCGAGACGGCCTGGTACAACTTCGAGGCGCTGAACATTCCTGATTGGCACCCGGCCCGGGGC
>CBERPN010000207.1:0-7857 GCA_965524675.1 uncultured bacterium | reverse complement strand
CGAGTGCGTGTAGGCGTTGAGTGCCGCCTTCGAAGTCTTGTAGGCGGCCATCCCCACCGCACAAACCGCAGCGATCGACGAGATATTGATGATGCTTCCCGACTCCTGAGAACGCATGACCGGCAGAGCATGCTTGGTAGCGAACACCGCACCCTTCAAGTTAGTGCCGAGAATCGAATCCCAAATCTCCTCGGTCATCTTCGCGGCGCTAACGTCGAAAGTGCCGATACCCACGTTGTTGTGAAGAATGTCGAGACGGCCAAAGGCCTCGACCGATGCCGCGACGAAATCGGCACACTGCTGCTCGACGGTTACGTCGGCGGCCAACGCAATCGCGGTACCCCCCTTGGCGGTTATCGCCGCGGCAGTCGCTTCGGCTCGGCCCTCATCGAGATCGACACAAACGACGCTGGCCCCTTCGGCGGCAAAGCGCAATGCACAGGCCTTACCGTTGCCAATGCTGTCGCCGGGGGTTTGTCCGGCGCCACTAACAATCGCCACCTTGTCCACGAGTCGACCGGTCATGATTCGAATCCCGCCACCCCTGAATCACGCTGAACTCCGAACGAATTGAGCGCCATCGAAACCAACGTGTACTGACCCACCGCAAACACAAGGTCCATCATCTGTTCTCGGTCATAGTGGCGGCTGAGTGTGTTCCAAGTGTCGCTGGAAATCTCCTGCGCGGCATGAAGTTCGTCGGTCGCCCTAATTGCGCACGCCTCGGATTCGACCCAACCGTCGCCAACCTCATCGAGCATCAGCCGCGCGATCTCGTCGTCGTCGATCCCGAGCCCCTGGGCGATGAGCACGTGCTGGCCCCACTCGTACTCGCTGTTGCACCGCCATCCCGTCCGCAGGATGACCAACTCGCGCACCCGAGGCGACAGCGTCGACTTCGCGAGAACATGATTGCCGAACACCAGCCACCTTCGTGCGAGGTCTGGGTGGTTAGCCAGAGTTCGAAAGATGTTGAGCACGGTTCCATCGGCGCGGCGCAGCGGTTCGAGAAGGTCGAGTTGCGCCTGGCTAGCTTCGGAATCGTTGACGATGGGAATGCGTTGCTCGCGCGACATGGAGCTCCTTGACTAGTCGGTCATCGGCTGCTCAACGTAGTGGCCACTACCTGTTGGCGCTATCGCCCATCGCTGAATTGGCCGCCCACCGAGTGCAGAGTTGGGCACTGTCAGGCAGCAATAAAGGTCGAGTCCATGGCCGTAGGAATAATAGCCATACCGACTTCATAGCTTCGGCAGTGGCGATCCCGGCATCGAGTTCGGCCCGAATCCACGGCGAACCTGGACACCCCAGTCGCTGCGTCCCTGCGCGTAAAACACCAGTCCGCCAAGCCTCCACCAGATCGTCAGTGGCCGAAATACGACGTGTTCCAAAATAGCGATTGCCACCATTCGAAATCGCGTACGAATGTCGGTCAGCATTCCAAACGCCACATCATCTAGTAGCAGAACCACCATCGACACCATCAATCCAATGCCATAGGTGCTGGCAATAAATAGCAGTTGGCCGGAAGTGACCTGCCCCAAGACCAATCCGACGAGCAGGGTGACAAAGCCAACCGCCTCAACCACCGGTGCGAGGGCTTCAACCAAGACGAAGTACGGAAGTGCAATCAACCCTGCAGTCCGATACTTCGGCCGCAAAATCATCCGCCGGTGACGGCTCAACACGTCGAGCAACCCCCTGTACCAACGGTTGCGCTGCTGGCGCAGTTCGCTCAAACGTTCGGGCGCCTCGGTCCAGGCGATCGGGTCGGCATTAAACACAACTTTGGCCGGAGTTCCGTTCTCGTAGCCATAGCGCCGCAGTCGAACAATCAGTTCCATGTCTTCGCCCATACAGCCCTTCAGATACCCCGCTGCCTCGATGACCTTGTCGCGTCGGAACACGCCAAACGCGCCGCTGACTATTAGGTTTCCGCCGAGCTGATTCCAGCCGAGCCGGCCTATCAGAAATGCCCTGGTGTACTCGACCACTTGGCAGGCGGCCCAAACCTGTTTGGGGAAACTGGGCCGCAAGCCATGGGGGCCCCGTTCGAGCCCACCGTTGGTTAGTCTGACCGAGCCACCCGCCGCCACGACGCCTGGATCATCTACGAAGGCGGCAACCAGTTTCTGGAGCGAGTCGGGGGTGATTATCGTGTCGGCATCGATGGCGCACACCAGCGATCCGGTGGCCAGATTCAACGCTGCGTTCAAGGCGTCGGCCTTCCCGCCGTTCAGTTTGTGAGCGACGACCAACCGAGGGTCTAGCCGTGAGCGATAGAGCCGGACAATATCCTCGGTCGGCAGAACCGACTGGTAGATGTTATGCACCTCCACCAGATCGAACTCGTCGATCAGGACGGCCTCGGTTTCGTCGGTAGAACCATCGTTCACCACCACAACTTCGAGGTTCTGATAGGTGAGCGCGAGAATCCCTCCGAGAGATTCGCGTATGGTGACCTCCTCATTAAAGGCGGGCACCAGGACGGTCACCTTCGGCGCCAACGGAGAGTTCATTACGCGCCCCCAAAGCCGATGACGCGAGCGTGACCGCGATCGTCGAAGGTCGATCACTGCAGCGAGCACGATGCCCGCTTGAAGGGCCGCGGTCAGCAACACGACCGCCCCGAGTCCGATGATGGCGATGTCGAATCCGGTCGAGATCATGGCACTAGGAGCCTGAGCCTGCTGATCGATGCGAGCCCGCTCGACTCGCCAAGCATGTGTCTGGCCATATCGCTAGCGAATGAATCGCGGTCGTCGAGATGGCAGCGCAGAACAATTCGGCCGGCCGGACCTAGCTGGGCGAGGGCCGACCCAGCCTCGCGCCGCACCTGCCAGTGTTCGTCGCCGAGCATGCGCCCGAGACTTGGCGCCAGATCGGTGAACTGGCCTGAGCCGATCGCCTTGGCCGCTTCGGCGCGAACATCGGCTTCATCGTCGATCAGTAAGGTCGCAAGACTGGCGCTGCCATTAGCGAAGGCTCGGCCACCAAGGCTAACCGCTACCAGGCGGCGTAGCCGAGGATCGTCGTGACTAGCGAACCCGAGTAGCGACTCGGCAAGGCGCGGATCAGGAAGCTCGGCTGCGATCTCGGTGATCAGCACCGTCACCTCGGGATCCAGTTCACCCAACTCGGCTCGGTGGAGCGCCTCCACGATCGCGGTGACACAACCAATGTCGCCTCGCGAAAGTGCGTGTTGTGCTGCCGATCTGACCGCTGGACTCTCATCGGACAGTGCTTCCAGGAACAAATCGACGAACGTTGCTATACCCAAAGTGCTGACGCTTTCGATCGCTCGGGCACGAACCATTGGGTGAGAATCACGCAGCAACAGATCGCGCTCGAGCGCCCCGCTCGGGAGAAGCATCAATAGGTGGGCGGCTTGGGCGCGGCGATGCCAGGTTCGGCGCCGACTCAATCGTTCGATTCGACGGGTTAGTCCTGCGTGCTGAGCCACCACCCGCAGCCGCCGCCGGGCTTCCCCTGTCGTGTCGGCGGCCAGCTGTTGAAGAACTTCGGCGAGCAGCGGAATCGGTACTCGAGCCAGATCTCGGCTGGCCGCGTCGAGGTCGGTACCGGCATCGAGAATGATGCTGGATGCATGGTGGTAGGCGAGAGCCCTACGTTTTTGACGTCGAAGCCGCTTGCCACTAGCCCATGCTCCCACGACGCAGAAGGCGACGGCGGTGGCGAAGAAGATAAACTGCACGATCGCGAAGAGGGTCATTCAGCGACCGCCATTATTCGCCGCAGGCGACGGAGCAGGATTCCGGGAGAGAACGGTTTCGTGATCACTTCGGTGACACCGAGGTCATAAGCCTGCTGAAGATCGGTTTCGCGTGTGCGAGCCGACAACATCACAACATCAAAGCGACGTAAGGCAGCCTGCGGCTGAAGTCGCCGCGAGATGGTCAATCCATCGATGCCTTCGAGATCGAACTCGAGGATGAGTAGCTTAGGTAACCGAACCTGTGGATCGGCTAAGCGGTCGAGAAGCAGCTGTCCGTCGGGGACATGGTCGACGGTGAGCCCGCAACGTTGTAACGCTTCTCCCACCACGCATGCCACGGCGGGATCACTGTCGGCCAGGATGACATCGTGGGTAACAATGCCACCGGGACGCCAGTCGGCGGTGGCGACGCGCGGACCGTCGGCTTCACGGCTCCGAGTGAGGGTGCTCCTCGCCTCGATCACGAGGTCGGCGACACTCTGTGCATCGTAGGGGAACTCGGCGATACCCACCCGGGTCCCCACCGCTGGCAGGCGCCTTGTAATCAGTTCGAGCCGGGCGCCTACTACGTGACGATCGACCCCTCCAAGAACCAAGATCGTCTCGCGATCGGCACTGCGGGTCACGATGTCGTCGGTTCGGAACTCGCGCATCAACAGGTCCTGCGCTGCGTCGATCTCAGCAACTGAATCGGTCTCGTCGTATTGCACGACACAGAGAGAGGCAACGGAGTCGTCCCGATGAACCCCCAATAGAAGGCGTTCGGCCAGAAACTTGGCTGAGGTCCACGGCACTCCTCCGGTTCTCGAATTCAGCGCAAGATCTGGGTCGACGTCGGCCCTTAGTCGAAGGAGGCAACGCAGATCGCCGCTCCACGAATCGAGTGGTTCGGAACTCTCAACCCTAAGGTCAGCGGTCGATTGAGCCTTTGGTTCTGCTGGGTCATCCGCTAGCTCCACGACTACACACCGCCGCGTTGTCGGCTGCGCTCGGAGAAGTCTCATGAAACGTGAGTTGTCGTCGCTCGCCATCAGCACTACCGCAGAGGCCCTACCGCTCTCGAGACCCGACAGCACCTCTCGGTCGTTCGCGGCTGCCCAGGCATCGAAGTTCAGCTCGCGAAGTTCGGAGGCGAACTCCTCGTTCGCCTCTCCCCGAACCGCTATCTGCGCTCCGTGTCGATCGATGTGAATATGGCGCCGCATCTCGTCGAGAACCTCGGCCGGCCGGGCCGATAGATCCATCAAGGCCGTTGCGTGGATGGCGAGCTCGATCCGATCGGGCGGGTCGATCGCTCCACTCAGAACGACGAGCGGGACTCCGGGGTACCGCTCGGCGGCCGATCGGCTGCTCAGCAGCAACGCCGAGAGGGATTGTTGTGGATCGGCGACAATGGAGATTGCGTTTGCGCTGTCGGGCCAATTGGCCAGCTGCCCAGCGTGCTGCACGGTAAACCCGCGGGTGACCGAGTACCAGATCAAACTATCTACGGCCTGGCCCGGCTCACCAATAACTAACAGTCGATCATCCGAGGTGGCCGAGAGGCCAGCTCCAACGCCGGTTGTGTCCACCGATGACAAGAGATCCTCGACCAGACCGGCCGCCCGAACGGCGGCTGTCAGATCGGATTGTTCGAGGTGAGCCGGATCATCGAGGGCGTGCTGTAACTGTCGCGCAAGACGGGCGGCCGCCGTCATGCCGAGATCACCCAACCAGGCCGCCAGACTCTCAAGTGATTCGAAAACCCGGGCGGCAGATGTCTCTTTGACCGGCCCCTCCATCAGGCGGGCGATAGCGGTCTCGCACGGTTGGAGGTGCACCTCAATCCGAGCATGGATACGATCCCAGACTTCTCGGATCGCCTCATCGGTTACCGGCTCTTCAACAATAGTGTCATCGACGGGCGCGTCGGATTCGTCCGGTGGTTCAGCGAGCTTAGAGTCCATTTCAGACTCAGCTTCGACCGCGTCTCTCGCGAACTAAGTTAGTGCCATGACATGTCGGGCTAGTCGTCGTCGTATTCGTCGTTCTCGGCAGGTGTGTCATCCCAGGTGGCCTTAGCACCACTGTGTCCGACGTCGACGACGACCCAAGTGGCAGCGATGCCGGTGAGGAGAGCGAACGCCGCAATGGCAAGCGAAACCGACCGACGGGAGAACCCGGTGTTCGGAAAGCGCTGCGATAGCGCCGCAACCGCAACCACTGCCACGGCGGCCAGGGTGACTCCGATGGCCCAGGGCAGCACGCCTTCGCCCTTGTCTGCGTGAGCCTCGACCAGCTCGGTTTCGACCACTCGATCCTCTAACTCCTCACCCGACCCTTGAGCCAAACCAACCAAGATCGTCGCCATGATCGCCATAGCGACGGCAACCGGAGCGTAGCTACGACGAGTTCGAGGAAACAGTGAGACGACGATCGTGACAGTCGCCGCTAGAGGAAGCAGCACCACCGCGCCATGAACGAACAGAGGGTGGGCGGGAAGCCCAAAGAGTTCGTCGATTTCCATTGTTCTATTATGTCGCTCTCGTCAACCCAAGAAAGCTGATCAGGCGTCACGAACGTAGCGCGCTAGATCCGTGGTGGTTGAGATCCCCACGAGTTCTTCTGATTCTCCCAAGACGAGGACCGAGTGAAACATGCCGTCGGAGAAAACTGTCGCTGCATCGTGAACGGTCGCGGTCCTAGGCAGAGACTGCAAATCGACACTCATAGCATCGTCGATTGTGAACTGGTGATCGATGTAGGTCTTGAGAGCTTCCTCGTCAGAGCCGTCGGCATCATAAACCAATCGAAGAATGTCCGATGCAGCCAACATCCCAACCGGAGCATCGTTCTCGGTGACTACTAGATGGTGAAATGGTGCCGCGCTCAAGAGCTGGTAAGCCTCAGAGATCGGACAGCTTCGTTCGATCGTCGTCGGATTGGCTGTCATTATCGTAGTTATAGGATCGCTCTTGCTCATATCACCCAACCTAGGGTCCTGCCTTGCGCGAAGGCAGGGGCCAAAGTCCCACACCCGACGAGAAGACGATGACTGGAATCGGGTGTTCCACGCCATCATCTCCTTGCCGTTGGGGGGATCTTTACTGAGGATCGTCGGCGTACCGCAGATATGGCTTGACCTCTTCAACGTTCGAGAACGTCTCGCGTGCGTCGCTGGTCGATACGCCCATTGCCACGATGACCCGATCGCCCTTTTGCCAGTCCGCTGGAGTTGCCACTTCGTACTCATCGGTCAGCTGCAGGCTGTCGATCACCCTTAGCACCTCGTCGAAATTCCGACCGGTGGACTTTGGATAGGTGAGTATGAGGCGCACCTTGTTGATTGGATCGATTACGAAGACAGACCGGACGGTGGAAGTATCGCCCTCACCTGGGTGAATCATGTCGTAGAGCTCTGCGACCGTGCGGTCTTCGTCGGCGATAATTGGAAAATTCAACGCGGTGCCGGTCACTTCACCGATGTCTGGAGCCCACCCGTGATGATCTTCGATCGGATCGACCGACAGAGCTAGAACCTTGGTGTTGCGCTCGTCGAATCCCGACTTCAGAGCCGCTGTACGGCCGAGTTCAGTGGTGCAAACCGGCGTGTAGTCAGCGGGGTGGCTGAACAGCACCACCCACGAATCACCTTTCCACTGGTGAAAATCGATCTGGCCAGCTGTGGTGTCCGCTGTGAAATTGGGGGCTACGTCGCCCAGTCGCAAGCTCATGATTGTTCTCCTATTGAAACGTGGCTGGCCGACGAGGGTCGCAGCGCCACTTCCAGTTCCTCTATTTGTACGTACAATATACGGAGACGTATTCTCTGTCAAGACCTATTCTCTATCAAGAACGGGCGTATACTGATTTCGATGACATCGTTGGTCAACCGACTTGACAGAGCCGGAGTGCGCATGAGCGCGCAACGTCGCATTATCGCAGAATGCCTCGATGGCGAGGATCGCCATGCGACCGCTGCGGGCCTGCTCGAACAGGCCCAGGAAGTGCTTCCCGAGATCGGGCGCGCCACGGTTTACAAAGCCCTGGCCAGCTTCGTGGAATCGGGCCAGGTCGCCGAGGTCGATGTCGGCGACGGCCCGACCTGCTTCGATCCGAACGCCAACGTTGCACACGACCAC
>CBERPN010000206.1:0-7869 GCA_965524675.1 uncultured bacterium | reverse complement strand
CCGGTCACGCCTTCTTTGCGGTTGGCTTCGGCGTACATATTTCGAAACTGGCGCTCGGTTAGCCCGTAGCTAAAGCGAGCCTTTTGCTTCTCTTGGAGCTGGAGCAAGTACTCCGAGACATTGCCCCTGCGGCGGGTGCGACCATGTTCGCCCGGAGGGTAGGGCCGTTTTTCGAGCGCTGCGTTCTCGCCCTTGGTTCCCCAGATATTGGTTCCGAGGCGCCGTGATACACGAGCTTTTGGTCCGGTATAACGAGACATGTCAGACCCTCCGGCGCTTCGGTGGGCGACAACCGTTATGAGGCACCGGCGTAACGTCCTTGATTCCGGTAACTTCGATGCCAGCGTTCTGGATTGACCGGATTGCGGTTTCGCGGCCCGAACCCGGACCCTTCACCTGCACATCTACTTTGCGAACACCATGCTCCATAGCGGCACGAGCGGCCTTTTCGGCAGCCATCTGAGCAGCGAAAGGAGTCGACTTACGAGAACCCTTGAAACCGACGTTGCCAGCCGATGCCCAAGCGAGCACGTTTCCCTGCAGGTCGCTAATCGCGATGATGGTGTTGTTAAACGAACTTTTGATGTGAGCCACTCCGTGGCTTACGTTCTTGCGTTCTTTCTTGCGAGGTCGGCGACCTCCAGGCGGTTGCGCCATTACTTAATAACCTTTTTCTTCCCGGCCACGGTCTTCTTGGGGCCCTTACGAGTTCGAGCATTGGTGTGAGTGCGTTGGCCCCGAACGGGTAGACCTCGGCGGTGACGAAGCCCTTGGTAGCAGCCAATTTCCATCTTGCGTTTGATATCTTGGCTTACGTCGCGGCGCAGATCGCCTTCGACCTTGAGGTGTTCTTCGATCCAAGACCTGATCTTGACAATCTCGTCGTCGGTCAGATCCTTGACGCGGGTCGACTTATCGATGCCCGACTCTTCGAGAATATCGTTCGACGTCTTCTTGCCAATACCGAAGATGTAGGTAAGTGAGATTTCCACTCGCTTGTCGCGGGGGATATCGACACCAGAAATACGCGCCATTATTGGTTACTCCTCAACCCTGCCGTTGCTTGTGGCGGGGATTCGTGCAAATGACCCGCACACGGCCGTGGCGGCGAATCACTTTGCAGTTGTCACAAATCTTCTTGACACTTGGTCGTACCTTCATCGCACGCTACTTCTCGGGTTCGGGCTTCAAACAGGGTGGGGCGCCCGACACTCTAAGAGCGAACGGGCTGGGGACTTACTTGTACCGGTAGGTAATCCGGCCGCGTTGGAGGTCGTACGGGGTCAGCTCAACTTGGACGCGATCGCCAGGGAGAATACGAATGTAATGCATCCGCATCTTTCCCGATATGTGGGCCAGCACATTGTGGCCATTTTCTAGCTCGACTCTAAACATTGCGTTCGGCAGTGATTCAACCACTGCGCCTTCGAGCACAATCGCATCTTCTTTGGGCTTAGCCAGTGTGCCAACCTCCTGGTGGTATTACTAATAAATGGCCATAACTGCGCACAGGGCGCGGTTAGGGCCAGCGACTAAATCTAGCGCCATACCACTGCCTCACCAACTCGCGCGATTACCTTTTCTGCGCCTTCGGCTCCGACGCTCCGCTATGACCCACAAAGTTTTGAACTCGCCCTCGCTGGCGACGACGGGCTACTAAATCGCTCGTCTCCGCCTTCGGCTGCTCTTTGCTGAGCGTTCCCTGGCCACGCAGACCACCGGTCTCAGGCTACGGGCTAGCGCCCTCCGCCTACAGTGCTCGGGCCGCCCAAGGTTGTTTCTGCCCAGATGCCTCACTGAAATTACTGGCCAAATGTCCGCTCACCGATCATTACAACAGTAAATACGATCAAGGACTCGAAATTACTGGCCCGGTAATCGCTCACCGGTTATTGCAACAGTAATTTGGTCTCGACCATCCGGGCCAGATTGCGCTTGCAAGAAGCAACCGGCGCAGCCTCATCTGCACCGAAACTGCACATGGTGTCCGAGACTTCTGCACCGTTGGTCCCTACTCTTGGAGAGCGTGCAGCAAAGAGCAAGAATCCTCATTATCGAAGACGAAGAAGATATCGCCAACGCCGTAGCCGATCGGTTACGAAGCGAAGGTCATTCTGTCTACCTTGCCCATGATGGCAAGACCGGTATCGAGGCCTTCCATTCGTTTCACCCCGACCTGATCGTGCTCGATCTAATGCTCCCGGGAATGTCAGGCCTTGAAGTCTGTAAGCAGGTTCAGGCCGAGCGACGAACACCGGTCCTTATGCTCACGGCGCTCGGTGACGAGACCGACAAGATCGTTGGCCTTAAGCTCGGCGCCGACGACTACGTAACCAAGCCGTTCAGCCCACGCGAGCTAGTGGCACGCGTCGAAGCAATACTTCGCCGGGTCAACGACCAGAACAGCCAAGCGGGCACTGTTTACCGGTGCGGTCTCGAAATCGACATCGACACTCGCCGGGTTAGGCGCGATGGTGCTGCTATTCATCTAACGCCAACCGAGTTCGATCTATTGGTCGGGCTTTCAAAGGCTGGCGGTTCGGTGCTGTCTCGCGAAGATCTGCTCATGAGTGTTTGGGGGTATCCGGACGGTTCGGGCGCACGCACCGTCGATAGCCATATTCGATCGCTACGACGAAAACTTGGCAACGACGTAATCCGTACGGTTCATGGAGTCGGGTACGCGATTGGCGACGACGAAGCGGCGTGAACCGCAGCCCTGCCACTCGCTACGCATCGAGTTGGTCATCTCCGCTTGCCCGAGTTCGGTCGCACAAAGCCAAGTTGAGCATCGTTATCGTCGCCGCTGTCATCATCACCTTTGTGCTGGCCACCCTAGGGGCCGACCTGGACTGGCCCGGTTGGATTCGACCCATCGTGGCCGTTGGCCTCTCGCTGGCGATGGTCCAGGTACTCGCTCACGGGACGACCTCGCCACTGCGCGAAATGCTTACAGCCACCAAGGCGATGGCTACCGGCGATTACTCCCAACGGGTCGAATCGACTTCCTCCGACGAGGTTGGCCAGCTCGCCAATGCGTTCAATTCTATGGCTGGCGATTTAGAAGAGGTCGAGCGTCAGCGTCGTGAGTTGGTGGCCAACGTATCTCACGAACTGAGAACACCGATTGCGGTACTGCAAGTCAACCTCGAGAACCTGATCGACGGGGTCACCAGCGCCGACGCGGCATCGCTCGGCGTGATGCTTCGTCAGACGGAACGCCTCGGCCGACTCGTGAGCCAGCTGCTCGACCTTTCAAAACTCGAGTCCGGTGCAACCCCTATCGAGGTGACCAACTTCGGACTAGGGGCACTAGCTAACCGGGTCGCCGAAGAGTTCCGGCTCCATCAATCATCGGCTTCTATCGAGATCGACATCGATGAAGCGCTCAAGATCGAAGGCGATGCAGAGCGACTTCACCAAGTGCTCGCAAACCTCATCGAGAACGCCATTCGGTACGCGCCTGCGAACTCGCCGATAATCATCTCGGCGGCGCGCCGCGACCACGAAGTGGAGTTAGTCGTCGCCGATTTCGGCCCCGGAATCCCTGAGGAGGAACGAAGCCGGGTCTTTGAGCGTTTCCACCGTGTCGACGATGACCGCTCTGTGAAGAAGGGCGGCGCCGGTCTCGGCCTTGCCATCGTGCGTTGGGTTGTAGAACTCCACGGCGGGTCAATCGAGGCCCAGCCAAACGAACCGACAGGCTGTCGCATGGTCGTTCTCCTACCCAACCACCTGTAGCTTGGCGCTTGGACGGATCTCGCTCGGTTCAGCTTCAACCATCGGAGCCTGTTCCATCTCCTCGGCCCGATAGTCAGGGGTTCGCGCCGAGTCGACCTGAGTTTTGTCGCCCTCGATCGCCAGCCCCCATAACTCCAATGGAGAAACGGTGGCCAACAGACTGAAGAAGGAGCGGCGGACCCTCAGGTTCAAGAAACTCCCCAACCACCCCAACGCTCCGTAGCCATGCTGTTCGAGAGCAAACACATCGGCAATAACCGATGAAGCTGCGGCGACGGGAGCAAGGTCACTCGCGATAAGGCGACCCATGCCAAGACGATGTGCCTCGACTACGCCAGCGCAGTCGCCGGTATCAGCGAGGTTCACGACTAACGGCTCGCTAGGCAACACAACCATATTGGCAGTGACCATCGTACGGCCGTCGGGTAGTGCGCTAACCAATGTCAGCGAGCCGGTTTCTCGGCCGACTGCGGCAGTCACGAGCCGGTTTGAAGTCTGGAAGATATCGAACACGGGTCGACCCTCGACGACCGCAGATACAACCGGCAGAAACCCTCTCTTCGCTAATTCTGTTGCAACGGGATGGGTCCCGAGGGCGAGTCGCGCTGGTCGAAGCTCCGGTGGGGAGTCAACGATGTATGCGAGGTACTTCAATGTGAGCGGGTTTGCCCACAGACTGGCCAGTAGTCGAGCAACCGCAACAGCCTGGCCGCTGAGTAGGGCCCATGATGTCGCCTGCCCTACGTCGAACGCGAAGACCCCAAACAATAGTGAACCCATGGCGACACTCACTGCTGCGGCGACAAGCCCAGAGCTAAACAGCAAGTGTCGTGCGATTCGGCGGCGCAGCCAGCGAAGATGAGGATCCACCTCTTTCATTCGGCCGGCAACCGAATTCAATGAGTACCAGAGGTGTTGGTGTTGTCCCGTTAGCCTATTCGAGTGCTCGCCGTCGTTCTTGCTGCCTTGTCAGGCTTGTCGTATGGGGCAGCTGACTTCTCTGGGGCCTTCGCAAGCAAGGACAACGACGCCACGGTCGTCACGGTGTGGATGCAGGTCGTCTCTTTGCTGGCGCTGCTACTTGCGTTGCTGGTCATGCGTCCCAGCACAAGCAGCTCCGATCTGGCTTGGGGAGCGCTTGGCGGACTGGGCGCAGCGTTGGGTCTCACCACGTTCTACAAGGCGCTTGCCCTTGGCCCAATGTCGGTGGCAGCATCGATCACGGCTCTGGTAAGCGCTGCGATTCCGGTACTGACCGGCTTCGCTCTGGGCGATCGGCCAAGTGCGATCACCATCGCCGGGATCGCGCTCGCGATTCCGGCGGCGGTATTGGTTTCGGTTGGTGGGATAGGGGCGAAAGGTACATCGATTCTGCTCCCACCTCGCGAGCAGTTCGTTGCCCGGTCGAGCGCCAATCAAACAAGGGTTCTGGCAATAATCGCAGGTCTGGGCTTTGGGCTGTTTTTCATTGCGCTGTCGCGGACATCGGGCGACACGGGCCTGTTTCCTTTACTCGGCGCCCGCATCGCCTCAATCGCCGCACTCTCGGTTGTTCTGACCGCTTCCCGATCGTGGAGCGGAGTGAACCGCAAGGCTTGGCCGGTTGTCGTGGTGGCTGGGCTGCTCGACTTTGGGGCGAACAGCTTCTATCTGCTGGCGCTCGACTCGGGCAGCTTCACCTGGGTGGCCGCCATTAGTTCGTTGTATCCAGTCAGTACTGTTCTGCTAGCTCGAATCGTACTGAACGAGCGCATAGCTGCGCTTCAGATAGTGGGGCTTGCTCTGGCGGGCGGAGCGCTCGCGCTCGTGGCTGTCGGCGCCACCTAACGCTCTGTTAGAGCTTCTACAATCGACGCTCGACATCATCGCGTAACCTGATCGCGATCGGTGACGACAGCGCACGTTCGAGTCGTGCGGCACCTGCCGACCGGTCGTAGTACAACTCGAAGGTCTCGGCAATGGTCACGTTGTCGGACTGGGCGGCCAGATAAGTGATCGGGTTGCCTGAGACAATCGCCCCCTCGCCGATAACCCGACAGTAAACACCGGGCCGCCCAGCTTCGCGAAAGGTCTTAACCCACCCGGTTTCGCCCATCTTGTCCTGAAAAACTCGGCACGGGATTCGACCAACCGTCGCCTCAAGCGTCGCGCCACCAATCACGAACCTATCGCCGGTTCTCACACCCGCCGAGGTAAACCCCGACACGGTGAGATTTTCGCCAAAGGCGCCGCCAGCCAAGGGACGGCCTAGTTCGACCTCCCAAAATTCGTAGTCATCGCGAGTGTAGATATACACCGCTTGGTCTGGACCACCATGGTTCTTCGTGTCGACGACGGTGTCGCCTACTAGCCCCGACTGGGTCACGATCGCTGAGGCAACCTGCTCCTTGAAGATTCCCGTTGTATTGAAATGCTCGCCCCGCGAAGGGCGAGCTGTCCCGATCTGAATCGTGTCAACCTGCATGACCCACGAGTACACCACATCGTCGTGCTGCGCTCGACCGGTTTTGATCAAGGCGCTTGGGGCTAAAACCAAAGAGTCAAAACAACAAGTAGGCGGAACGACCTATTGATTGGTGCCCGAACGGCGCCGATATTGACCCTATGCATCGTTTGTGGAAGCTCTGGCTAGGTACCGCCGCCTCGCTCACCCTCGCCTACTACCTCGTGAACAACACGCCCACCTCAAAGTTGGTGTTGTACAACGGCCTCGGCTTGCTCGCGCTCGTAATGCTGCTCACAGGTATCAAGGTGAACAAGATTCGCCCGCCAGCACCATGGTTGTGGCTGGCAGCTGGTCTTGCCTCGTTTCTGGTGGCCGACGTCATTTACTACGTGCTCGAACTGCAGAGCGCACCCGAAGAGCCACCGTTCCCTAACTGGGCCGACTTCTTCTACTTGATGATGTACCCCTTGGTGAGCGTTGGCTTAACCAAGATGGTGCGCTCGGTTTCGCCGGGCAGAAACCTCCCGACCATGATCGATGCCGCCGTCGTGGGCATCGCCATGTTCGGCATCCTTTACGTGTTGTTCATCGACAGCAACTTCGAAGGCGATTCTGGCCTGAGCTGGGCGCTCGTCGTATCGGTCGCCTATCCGGTGATGGACGTTGCCCTGCTAGCGGTCGCGGCACGACTAGCGGTAACGGTTCACCTCAAACATCCGCCGTTCGCACTGATAACTCTGGCGATTATCTCGCTGGCGATCGCTGACACCGGCTATAACATCTTGCTCTCGCTCGGAACCTTCCGTACCGGTCTGTGGCCCGACGCCTTCTGGCTTGCTTTCTACACAGGGCTCGGAGCCGCTGCACTTCATCCCGCCTCCGGCACTCCGACAAAGGCACCTAGCCAGGACGGCAAGCTGCGGGGAACTCAGCTTGGAATCATGTTCATCGCCACGTTGAGCGTGCCGCTAGTAGACCTCGCTTGGGGTACCCCTGCTGACCGTGTTGTTACGGTCGTGGGTTCTGCACTGTTGTTCTTGCTGATCCTCATCCGGGTGTTCGCTCTGATGCGCACGATTGAGCGGGGCCAAGATCGGCTTCGCCACGACGCCGAACACGACGCATTGACCGGGCTAGCCAACCGCGTGCTCTTCACCGACCGCACCGCCGAAGCGCTCGCCAAGGACGATTCGGGTGACATTGCGGTTCTCTTTATCGATCTCGACGACTTCAAAACCATCAACGACAGCCTTGGTCACGAGTCCGGCGACCAGTTCCTAACCGAGGTGGCGCGCCGACTCCAGCGCTGCGTCGGTGCCAACGACACCGTTGCCCGCTTCGGTGGTGACGAGTTCGCCATCCTTTTGGAATCGGCAATCGACCGTCGCGACGCCGCCAACGTAGCTCGCCGAGCCCTCGAAGCCCTCAGCGATCCAATCAGCCTCGACGTACGCGACGTTCGAGCCTCAGCCAGCATCGGTATCGCGCTGTGCCTAGAGGACTCGACTACCACCGAGACGTTGCTCCGCAACGCCGATGTGGCAATGTACCTATCGAAGTCACGGGGCAAGGGACGTTTCGAGTTCTTCGAACACGACATGCATCATGAGGCTATCGAACGTCTCGAACTCAAGGCCGACCTCCAACGTGCTCTCGACGATGGCGAATTCGTCTTGAACTAC
>CBERPN010000205.1:0-7870 GCA_965524675.1 uncultured bacterium | reverse complement strand
GATCGTCGACGACGGCTTTTCGTACCGCCCCATCGTCGCCCCAGCAAGAGGCCACGATCTCGAGACAATCGGCAATGATGCAGTATCGAACGTCGCCTGTGGCCCAGCAATGATCCTTGGTATCGGCTGCGATATGTGCTAAATCGCTCGGCGGGACCGACTCGAATCCTCTAGCGAGCAGACTGGGTAGGTTCATCGAAAGGGGTCTAGGAGATAATCGATCGCGACTACGACTGGCCGGAAACCGGCGGCATGTCGAAATCGCGAAATGACGTGAGCGCGAAATACGGCACTCCCCGTCGGCGCAGCACGGGCTCGGCGAGATCACCACGATCGAGCAAGGTGCATGCGGCAACAACTGTCGCCCCTGTCTCCTCGATTGCATCGATAGCAGAGAACAAAGACCCACCGGTGCTAACCACATCTTCGACAACGAGAACTCGCGAGTCTTGGTTCAATCGTGCACCCTCGATGCGACGAGCTGTGCCACGCTTCTTGGCTTCTTTGCGGATTATGAACCATTCCTTGCCAGTAACCATCGCTGTGCCAACACATAGGTGGTCGGCCCCCAACGTCAACCCACCGACCGCGTCGTAGTCGATTCCCGCTGCCAACACCACGCCGCTAATCGTCTGGCAGGCAACTCGCAGATCGTCAGCACGAGAGAGCCCAGCCTTACCGTCGACGAAGTAGCTGGACATCTGCCCCGAGGCCAGTTCGATCGGCTTTTCGAACTTCGTTACAGCTCGCTTGCCGAGAATCATTCGAGTCGCGGCTAAAAGTTCTTCGACAGCCATCATTTCAACATCTCCATAGCCCAGCTTTCAGTCGCGCTCGCGCCAAAGCTAGCAGTTCAGGAGTACCCCGACAGTGATCGGGAGGCAGCGAGGACGAGCTGAATTACTTCGTCACGGCGCGCCGCGCTGGCAAACGCTACTTGGGAACCAGCGACGGTAATCGACCCGAATAACTCACTAGTTCGACCGGATAGCACCGGCGCCGCTACCGCCCACACCCCTTCGTCGAATTCGGAGTCGCAAATGTCGAAACCACGATTGCGAATCTGCTCCAGGAGACGCTTGAAATCGAGTGGCTCTGCGTCCACACCTGAAGCGTTTGCGAAAGCCTTGTCGACGATGTCCTCTTCAGAAAACGCCAGGATTGCGCGGGCAGAAGCTGCGTGCAGCGGCGGAATCGTCTGCCCAACCCGCACCGACAATTGCAGCGGATTGGTTCCTCGCTCCATTGCGACACAAATCGGTTCGTAACCAGCCAACTGACTAGCGAAGCTGGTCTCGCCGGTGGCGGAGCGGAGGTCTTGTAACACTTGTTGAACCCGAGATGCAATCGCCTCCGGGTCGATCGCGCCAGCCCCGAGTGCTACCCCACGTGCCCCGAGAGTGAATCGCTTGTCGGCGCCTCGGCGGAGATAACCCAACTCGACCAAGGCACTCGAGTACCGATGTACGGTCGATAGCGACAGCTCGGTTGATTCCGCCAAGTCGGCGAGGCTGATCGCTTCGGATCGCGACGCTACAGCAGCGAGCACAACAAGAGTTCGTTCTACGGTCTGCATGAAAACTCAGTGTTGAACATTGCGTCCTAATCGTAGCGACAATGGCGGCTACTGTCGTGGGCGTGGCAATCAGTATCGAGACCCTCCGCAACGGAGACGAAGCGGCCTCCTACAACCTCGCAAGCCTGGTGTTCGGCGACACAAAGCAATACGACCCAAGCGCTGTGCGGCTTCCAAACGACCGCATCATCGGTGCCTACGAGGGCGACACGATCCTCGGAACGCTCAGTATTCACGACTATTCGCAATGGCTCGGAGGCTGCTCGGTCTCGATGGGTGGCATAGGCGATGTCGCGGTCACTCCCCAGGCGCGCGGCAAGGGCATTGCGGGTCGATTGCTAACCGAATCGCTTCACAGAATGGTCGATATGGGCCATGCCATTAGTGTTCTATATCCCTCGACAGCGACGCTCTATCGTAGCTACGGCTGGGAGTTCACCGGCCTCTACAGCTGGGCGCAGATCGCGGCGGTCGACGCCGACCTGGAGGGTTCACCCAATGTGGTGAAGCTCGATCAGCACGATTCGCGGCTACGGCCGCTCTATGACCAAGCGGCTATGCGACACAACGGCTGGCTCGATCGAAACGACTACCAGTGGGAATCGATCTGGCACTCCTTTAAGAACACTCCAATGCCTAGTTCGTTGTACGGAATCGAGCGAGGCGATGAACTCGTAGCCGTTGTTGGTTACTGCTACAGCAAGCCTTCCAATGAGCCATTCGATCTCAACGTTCGGCTCTGCTTCGCGCTCGATGGCGCCGCCTTGGCCGATGCTCTGACCTTCCTCAGCCGCCACAACACGATGGCGTCGAAGATCGAACTGCTGTACCCAGCACATGAGCTTCAGCTCAGCATCGCGCATGGCCAGCGGCTGATCGAGCATCGCCATGAGCCGTGGATGCTTCGCCTTGTCGACACGACCGCCGCGATCGCGGCGCGCGGCTTTCCCAGCGGGCTCGATGCAACGATTGAGCTCAACGTCTTCGACGAGCAGCTTGAGCGCAACGCCGGGCGCTTCGTACTGACAGTACGAGGCGGCTCGGGTTCACTGGAGCCAGGTGGTTCTGGTGAGGTTTCGATCGACGTGACCGACTTCGCGGCACTCTATTCAGGCTTCGCAGACGCCGGATTTCTAGCCAACGCCGGACGGCTAGCAGGTGCCGAGCGCGACGATATCGAGGCTCTCAGACTTGCCTTCTGCGGCCCCAACCCCACATTGGTGAACTACTTCTGATGCTCACGCCCTCCGCAATCGCAACTCGGGACAAATCTGGCCACTATGGCGACCGTATTGCACCCGAGTTCGCTCTTGTAACCTTGGCAGCGTGAACGTCGATCGAGTTCTGCTCGCCGCTCCCCGCGGATTCTGTGCTGGGGTAGAAATGGCCATCAAGGCATTGGCTTGGATGGTGCGAGCCTTCGAGGCGCCCGTCTACTGCTATCACGAGATCGTGCACAACCAGCTCGTGGTGAAGCGTTTCGAAGACCTCGGAGTGATCTTTGTCGACGACATTGCTGAGGTACCTCACGGCGCGCCGGTGATGTTGTCGGCACACGGTTCGGCACCCGAGGTCGTCGCGGCAGCCGAGGCCGCTGGCGGCTATGTCGTCGACGCCGTTTGCCCGCTCGTGACCAAAGTTCACCACGAGGTCAAAGTCCGAGCTAAGAAGGGCTACCGCATCGTATACGTGGGTCACGAAGGCCACGAGGAAGCCGTTGGCACAATGGCCGTCGCCCCCGACGCGATTCATAGGGTGGAGAACCGCGCAGAAGTCCTAGAACTACCCGAATTCGAAGAGCCAGTGGCACTGCTAGCCCAGACCACCCTCAGTCACCGCGACTGGACCGATGTGCTCGAAGCCACCCACGAGCGCTTTCCCGACATGTGGATGCCGGGGCGCAGCGACCTCTGTTTCGCCACCACCAATCGTCAATCGGCGCTGATGGAGATAGCGCCTCGCTGTGACGCCGTGGTGGTTATTGGTTCGGCTAACTCATCGAATACCGTCGCCTTGGCAAAGTTGGCGGCAGAATCGGGGTGCGAGAGAGTATTTCGGGTGAACGATGCCGCCGAACTTCCCGATGACCTCGCTGGCACGATTGGGGTGACGGCCGGAGCGTCGGCTCCCGAAGAGCTGCTGAACGCGGTGATCGAACGTTTGTCGCCTGCCGCTGGCGTGCAGGAGGTGCGAATCACCGAGGAGGACGAGTACTTTCCACCGCCAAGAAACCTTCGCGACCTACTCACCGCTATCGATTCCTTCGTCGCGTTGACAACCGGTGGGCCGCTTCAGCGTCGCCCGGCGGTAAACGACCGCCAGTTGGCGGCGAGCGAAGCATTATCAAACCTCACACCCGATTCCTAGCGGTGACGGATCGATGCCCGAGTCTGAGCTTGGTCGTAGCAACCCTGAATCTTCTCTCGGAGAACCGTTGCGTGCTCGCGTACCAGCCGTCGTGGAACGCGGCCACGAATCTGCTCGGGCGGTGCTAGCGGTTCGCCGATGACGAACACGAGCTTGCGGGGGTAGACGAACTTCTTGCCCTTCGGCATGATCTTGTCGCTTCCCCCGATTCCGATCGGCACAATCGGAACCTGCATCCGGCCAGCGACAAACGACGGCCCGTCGTTCATGTTCTCGGCCAAGATCAAAGGGCCCTCGCGGCGGGTGCCCTCTGGGAACATCACCAACGGCTCACCCCGCTCGAGGATCGTCTGTGCAGCGTTGATTGCCGAACGATCGGCTGTGCCTCGCTGTACCGGAAAACCGCCCATCATCGACAGAAACCAGGCGCCTACCGAATTGCTCCAGAGCGACTCCTTACCCATAAACCGAAACACTCGTCGGTTGATCAAGGTCAGCACGGGAGTGTCGAGATAAGAGCGGTGAACCGGCGAGAGAATAAATGCTCCACTGGGCGGAAGGTTATGCGAACCATGAACTTCGAACCGGAAATACAACTTCGCAAGGATCACGAACGGGTACCACAGTGTCATGTACGCGGTCCGCTGTAGGCGGCTCATCTCACTACCAAAGGCGTAGCCAGCATCGCCGACTATCTCGTTGCGCTTCGGTGTCGCCACAACCTCATGGATAGGCTCGGTCGATTTCGCTTCGTTCATCGCATCATGCTCACTTTGCTGGCCGAGTCTTCGCGCACAGCATGGCGGCAACCTCTGCGACAATTTCCTGAACCGAAAGAGCCGTCGTGTCGATCACAACCGCGTTGTCTGCGATCGCTAGTGGCGCATGTTCACGAGAAGAGTCGACACTGTCACGACGCTGTAGGTCGGCCAACGCTGCCTCGTAGCCCAGGTCAACCGATTCTTCGGCGCGTCGCTTCGCTCGTTCCTCGATCGATGCGGTCATGTAGATCTTGAGTGTCGCATCGGGGAAGACAACGGTTCCCATATCGCGACCCTCGGCCACTCCCCCACCTTGGCCTATCATCCAGGCTCTTTGTTCGCGGACGAGGACCGCTCGCACACCAGGATTCGCAGCCACAACCGAAACGGCCTGCGATACCGCTGCGGTTCGAATCACATCGGATACATCAACCCCGTCGATCTGCACTTGTGAACCATTCACTTCGATTCTCATATCGGAGCTAAGTTTGCGTACCGCGGCTGAGTCAGAAAGGTCGATGCCCCGCGTTAGGGCAGAGTGGGCCACAGCGCGATACATAGCGCCGGTATCGAGCACCTCGAGGCCCAGTCGCCGAGCGATGGCCTTGGAGACGGTCGACTTTCCAGCACCCGCCGGGCCGTCGATCACCACCACCAATGGGTCGCTATTCGGTGTCAAGGCCTCTAGCGAAGAATAGAAGCCAGGAAAGGTCTTTCTTACACAGCTCGGATCGGCGATCCTGGTTCCCGGCACTCGAAGTCCGAGTATCGAAAAAGCCATCGCAATGCGGTGATCATCGTAAGTTTGGATCTCTGCTGGCTGTGGACCGGAGGGTTCGATGCGAAGCCCGTCCGGCGTCTCGGTTGCAGCCACACCCGTCCGACGCAGTTCGGTTACCGTCGCTGCGATTCGATCGGATTCCTTTTCTCGGATAAAGCCAACACCGCGAATAATGGTGGGGGTCGAAGCAAACGCGGCCACAACGGCCAAGGTCGGGACAGTGTCAGAAATATCTCTTAGATCGACATCGACTCCTAGTAGCTCGCTTGGGCCGGTGACCTCAATCGCGTCGCTGCGATACCGCACTGTCGCTCCCATGCGGGCAAGAAACTCGGCGAACTCGACATCGCCCTGGACCGAGCTGGACGACAAGCCATCAATCCGAACCGTGCTCGCAGAAATTGCAGCAGCGGCCATCATGTATGTGGCAGCCGACGCGTCGGGCTCGATCAAGAAATCGGCGGCCTGATAACCGCTCGGTGCCACTACGAAGCCGTTGCCGGGCAGGCTCTTAACCTCTGCACCAAAAGCTCGCATCACCTCGACTGTCATCTCCAAATACGGACTCGATACAATCTCCCCACTCAGAGTCATCGACAGCGCCTTACGGCCGAGCGGCGCTGCCAACAATAGAGCCGACGCAAACTGGCTTGAGACGTTTCCGGGCAGCTCGATTACTCCGCCATCAATACCTGTTGCCAAAACCCGCTGAGGCAACCGGCCAGGTTCCTCGAGTGACTCTACGGTCACACCCAAACCAACGAGCGCGTCGAGCAGGTGGGTCATCGGTCGGCCCCGTAGCTGCTCGGCACCGTCGATAACTATTTCACCTTGGCCGGTGGCTGCAGCGGCAAGCAGGAATCGGCCGGTGGTTCCAGATTGCGCGGCGTTGAGCCTCAACGGTCCGGTAATTTTCCTGCCGCCCAGGCCGGTAACCCTCAGCGAACAAGATTCCCAATCTGGGTCTATGGTGGCACCAAACGCTGCGACCGCTCCAGCCATGGCGCGAGTGTCCTCGGCATCGAGAACGCCTCGAAGGGTAGAGGTACCTTCGGCGAGTCCTGCTATCAACAGGGCCCGGTTGGTGATGCTCTTTGAACCCGGGAGCTGGGCAACCGAATCAAACGGTTCGAATATGGGCCTTATCGAGCGAGCGCCCACGTCAGCTCAACGCCCTAGTCCGCGGTCGATAGCCGAGTGCGATCAATCCGCCCTCGATCAACGGTGACGAACTCGAAGAGACCACGACGATAAGCACACCACGACTACCTTCCGCCGTGTGTGCAATCTCGATGTCATAGACATTGACATCGAGTTCGCCGGCGAGGGTGAGCACGCGCTGAAGTTCGCCCGGTTGATCGGTTATCGGGATCCTTACCTCGGTCATCTCGCTCGGGTCGAGCGCAGTCGACGGCAGGTTGATGCGAGCCGATCGGGCCTCCGCCAGATGCGAGTGGATGGCATCACCATCACCAGCCGCCACCTTTTCACGAACATCGGTGAGGGCTTCGATGAGATCGTCCAGAACCGCGGTTATCGCCGTCTGGTTAGCGGCGCATATATCGACCCAAATCTCGGGCAAACCAGCAGCGACGCGGGTCATATCTCGGAACCCGCCAGCGGCAAGCCGCAAGAGCGACCGGTGCTCCAACGACCGTTCGGTGGCTAGTCGCATCAGCGTCGCAGCAGTTAGATGCGGCACGTGTGAGATCATCGCGACCAGTTCATCGTGACGCTCGGCCGATAGCACGACCAAATCGGTGCCAAACGAGGAAATCACTCGGCGCACCACAGAGATTGTTTCGTCGTGAGTGCTACTCGAGGGTGTCAGCACCCATACCGCTCCATCGAACATTGTGCTTAGAGAACCGGCTAGCCCAACTTGTTCCGAGCCAGCCATAGGATGACCGCCAAGAAACCTCGGGTCGTCAACCTCACCGACAATATCGGCCTTAACGCCGCCCACATCGGTAACCAACCCCTGCGTTTCGTCGAGCGCACGCTTAGCTTGGGTCGCGATAGAGCCCGCGGGCGAGGCAACAAAGGTTATGGCAGGGTCACCCAGACCAGCTTCATCGATAATCCCCCGCTCCAAC
Organism: uncultured bacterium; assembly: GCA_965524675.1. GTDB lineage: Bacteria > Actinomycetota > Acidimicrobiia > Acidimicrobiales > SHLQ01 > CALLQB01. Next base: position 289 of record CBERPN010000205.1, on the reverse strand, counting down.
GCCTCAACGACCCGGTCGGCCACCAAATCATCGCCCGCCACGAACCAGCCCTGCGCCTTTAGCGCCAAAGCAATCGAACCACCGATCAACCCCAACCCGATAACCGCCGCCTGCGGCTGCGATGAGGAAGAGCTTTCGGACACGGCACGAAAGCGTACTGCGCTCTAATACCCGCAGGCACAATCCGGCCCTGACGGGCCTCGATGCGCACTACTGATGCTGGCGCCCGACCCGGCGCTCGTCCCTCGCTTCTCGCTCTCTAGTTTTGATCTTGCGCCAAGCAATACCC
>CBERPN010000204.1:0-7893 GCA_965524675.1 uncultured bacterium | reverse complement strand
ATGAAGGCGAAACCACGGCGGCCGTTGGCCATCATGTTGGTGTTAGCAATGTTGGGGGGTCTGCTGTCATTGGGCGGCGTTGCCTTGGCGATGGGCGGCGGCGACGATGTCTCGGCGTGTGTAAACAAGCGGTCTGGCAAGGTGCGGGCGAAATCGTTAACCGTCGAAACACCGCGCTGTAAGAAGAAGGAGCGAGCCATAAGCCTTGGCGGAGGGGCCGTGGCCAGCATGATCACCGCCGAAGCTAACTTCGAGAACGTTACGTTCCAAGCGGGCTCTTATGAGTCTTTGTGGTCGCACTGCAACTCTGAGGGATCTGAGACGATGCTTGGTGGATACGACTTTGATCCTGCGAGCGGTGTGCAGGTTGCGAGCCACTCGCGCTACTACAGCGAGGAACGAGCGCGCTGGGAGGTTCACGTCTTGATGTATTCAGAGCAAACGGTCACGACAAGTGTCGACCTCACCGTTAGCTGCTTGTTCGGTGTGCCCGAATTCGGCGATCCGCCAAGCGGGTCGGTAACTACAACTGGCGCGGCCAACTCGGCGCTGGTTAGCAGCGGTGTCGAAACCGCCACTCGGTAGTTGGGTAGCTAGCCGTTAGGTAAGAGCACGGTTCGGGCCTCGGCACCCTCTTTGAGCGCATCGAATGCGCTTTGGAGGCCGTCGAGGCCAGCCGTGGTGGAAATCATCTCGTCGAGCTTGATCTTGCCAGCTAGATAGAGGTCGGCCAAAAGCCGAAAGTCACGTCGGGGTTTGCCGCCGCCAGCGCGGATTCCCATCAAATTCTTGTTCTGATGCAGAGCCTGAAACGGATAAGTGACCTCGGCGGTAAGGTCGGGCACACCCACGGCACAGACATTTCCGCCAGCCTTGGTCATCGAGATTGCATCGGTTAGCAGCTTTGTGCTCCCCACCACCTCGAAAGCGTGGTCGACCCCGCCGCCGGTGAGTTTCTTTACCTCGGCGATAGCGTCGAAATCATCGTTGTCGGCTAGTAGGAAATCTGTCGCACCAAAGTCCATTGCCCACTGCTCCTTGGCTGGAGCACGGTCGATGACGATGATTTGTAGGGCTCCGGCGAGGGCCGCGGTTTGGATGACGTTGAGGCCGACACCGCCAGCCCCGATAACTACGCAAGTGTCGCCGATCTGAACTTTGGCCCGATTGAATACAGCGCCAGCGCCAGTCATCACCCCACAGCCAATCAGCGCTGCGGAGGTCAGCGGTACTTCTTTCGGGATGGGGACGCATTGATTCTCGCTAACGATCGTTTCTTGGACAAAGGCGCCGATGTTGGCGAAGTTGTAGAGCGGTTGATCGCCTTCGATGTAGGGCTGAGCAAGCCCCCCGAGCGCTCCGCAGTTACCTGGATCGCCTGCTTCGCAGACTGCGCAATGCCCGCAATTGGCGAACGTCGACAGCACCACGTGATCGCCGACATCGCAGTAGCTGACCGCCGAGCCGATTTCGACGACCACACCGGCTGCTTCGTGGCCGGGAATGAGCGGTGTTGGCATGTAGTACTTGCCGTGCACACAGCTCAGGTCGCTGCCGCAAACCCCTGCTGCGGAGATTTCGACCCGTACTTGACGCGGTTCGAGGCCAGCTACATGCTCGATACTGTTAGAGAACCTGATGCTGTCTTCGGTGGTGCCTTCAAGAATTAGACCCTCCATCGTGGCTACGCGTCTCCAAAGGTCGTGCGGAGCTCGAACTTGAGCACCTTGCCAGCGGGGTTGCGGGGCAGCTCGTCGATGAGGTGCAACCGGGTCGGTAACTTGAACTTGGCGAGGTGCTGCTCGCCAAACTCGCGCAGCTCGTCGAGGGTCAGCTCGGCGCCTTCATCGAGTGCTACCACGGCGGTGACGGCTTCGCCCCACCGTTCATCGGGCATACCGATTACCGCGACCTCGCGAATTGCCGGGTGTTCATAGAGTGCCGATTCGACCTCAGCGGGGTAGACGTTCTCGCCACCGGAGATAACCATGTCCTTGAGGCGATCGACCACGAACAGGAAGCCATCGTCATCGAAGTAGCCGAGATCGCCACTGTGAAACCAGCCTTCAGAGTCGATCGCTTCGGCTGTAGCGTCGGGGCGGTTCCAGTAGCCAGCCATAACATTCGGGCCTTTGATGCAAATTTCGCCGCGTTCGCCCGTAGGGGTCTCGGCACCCTCGCTATCGAAGGTCTTAACCTGGGTATACATCGGGGCGAATCCGGCCGACCCGACTTTGGTCAGCGCGTAGTCAGGGAGCAAAAAGGTAGCCATCGGTGCTGTCTCGGTGAGTCCGTAGCCCTGAGCGAACGGCACACCCTTGGCTAGGTATAGCTTCGTTAGCGGTTCGGGCACCGGGGCCCCTCCTACAACTACGACCCTAATACTGCTGAAGTCTGTGGTCTCGAACTGAGGCAATTGGCTCATGAACAAGAACATTGCGGGCACGCCGAACATGTTGGTGATTCCGTGAGCAGGGATCGCTTCGAGTACCGCCACAGGGTCGAAGCCTCGGTGAAGCACTATTTCGCCGCCCTTGTGCCACACCACCAGGGTCGTGACGTTGAGGCCGCCGATGTGAAACAGCGGCGCGACAACCAGCCCAATCTCGTCGGTGCCAAGATCGATGGCGTGAAGCGCATTGATGTTGTTCCAGGCCAGGTTGTGATGGGTGAGCATCGCCCCCTTTGGCTGCCCGGTGGTGCCAGAGGTGTACATGATGAGTGCAATGTCATCACCCGAAGTCGGCACCGGCTCGTCGATCGCTGTCGCTGCGTCGAGTACCTCGTCGAACGCTTCCCAACCCTCGCCAGCCGCCTCAACCCCGAAGTAGCGGTTGCAGGGTAAATCGTCGCGGACGCTGTCGATCAGGTCTTTGTGCATGGCGTCGGCCACCATGACCGTGGCGCCAGCGTCGCCGACGATGAATGTGAGCTCGGGGCCAGTGAGTCGAAAATTGAGAGGGACAAAGGTTGCCCCAACTCGCGACGCCGCGAATAGGGTAACGAAAAACGCGGGATGGTTTAGCCCGATATAGGCGACGCGGTCGCCCTTCGCTACGCCGCCAGCGATCAAGGCTCCGGCGAATCGGTCGATTCGTTCAAGAAACTCTGCGTATGTCCAGGTGCTGCCCTCAAAGGTAAGGGCCGCCCGGTTCGGCGTGAGTTTTGTGCGGGTTCCGATCATGGTCCCCAGGCCAACGTCTACAGCTGTGTGCTCGTACATGTTCCAGACTCTAGAAGTTCGGCGGGCGATGTGTCGATCTGCCTTGTTGGCGTTCGTAGTTCTAAGGTGGGTAACCATGAACCCTGAACAGGTGCCACTGGTCGACTATCTAGTGCTCGGAGACGACCCACATCTCGTCGCTAACGAATGCACTGGGTGCGGTGCCCGCTACTTCGATCGTCGCAATGGCTGTGCCTCGTGCTTCGGTACCGAATTTACGTCGGTGCCGGTTTCGACCAGTGGAGAGGTCACCTCATTTAGCATCGTTGCCTTTGCGGCTCCGGGTGTCGAGACCCCCTTCGTGGCGGCGGTTGTCGATTGCGGGGGCACTTCGGTGTCGGGCAACATAATCAACTGCGAGCCCGATCCCGAGCACGTTTCGCTCGGAATGGCAGTATCGCTTGCCACCTACTCAATGGGTACCGATAGTGCCGGAACCGAGGCCATCGCCTTCGGGTTCGAACCGGCCTGACTCAACCATCACAAACCTCAAATAGCCCCACCACAACACTTAGCGAAAGCAGAGAAATGGCCAGCGACGATATCTACATTCTTGGCATCAACATGACGAAGTTCGGGAAGCACCCCGACCTCGACGCCGTCGACCTCGGGGCCCAGGCAGCTATGGCCGCGCTGGCCGACGGGGGAGTAACCATGGCCGACATGGGAATCCTCGCCGCTGGAAACCTGCTCGGTAGCCCGGGGTTTGGCCAGCAGCTCCAGAAGCAGATCGGTCAAACCGGAATACCCGTTTACAACGTGGCCAATGCCTGCGCGACTGGGGCCACCGCGCTGCGTACGGCAATCATGGCGATAAAGGCCGGCGAATGCGATATGGGCTTAGCGGTTGGCGTCGAAAAGCTTTCGGGGGCGGGCCTGCTCGGCGGTGGTGGCCGAGCCAAGTCCGACGACGACACCTGGCAACCCCACGGGCGCTACGGAGCGGTTGCCTCGGTCGATGGCAGGATCGGTACCCAGACCATGCCGGGCGTATTCGCTCAGGTCGGTATGGAATACGGCCACAAATACGGAGGCGCTAGCGCCGAACTCTTCGCTCGCATCAGCGAGAAGAACCACGGCCATTCTGTATTCAATCCACTAGCCGCATACAGCAAGGCGATGTCGCTCGAACAGATCATGGGCGACATGATGATCGCATACCCCAACACCCGGCCAATGTGCTCGGCAAATTGCGATGGCGGAGCAGCAGCGGTGCTTATCTCGGGCGAGCGACTTGCTGCACTGTCCGATACCCAACAACAACGTGCGGTGAAGGTTTCGGCGTCGGTTCTAACCAGCGATCCTTGGGTCGATGGCTGCCAGGTGTTGCCCGATGTCAACACCCTTACCCGCGCTGCCGCCACCCAAGCGTATGAATCGGCTGGGGTTGGCCCCGAAGATCTCGATCTGGTCGAGTTGCACGACTGTTTCGCAACCGCCGAGTTGGTTCACTACGACAACCTCATGCTTTGCGAAGAGGGCGGCGCCGTAGATTTCTTCGAATCGGGCAAGCCGTTTCGAGATGGTGAAAGGCCAGTAAACGTGTCGGGCGGGCTTCAGTCGAAAGGCCACCCGATTTCGGCGACCGGAATAGCCAATGTCTGGGAGGTGTGTCACCACCTTCGTGGAGAGGCTGGCGATCGACAGATCGAGGGTGCCAGAGTCGGGTTGGCACACGTGATCGGCTTGGGATCGGCGTGCGGTATTCACATTCTTGAAAAGGCCGCCTGAAGTGGCCACCACGAACGCTGACATCGACGTCGAGGCTGAGATCAACTCATGGCTCGACGCTAATTGGGACCCATCGCTCACGGTGGGGGACTGGTGGCAATTGTTGGCCGATGCCGGTTACTCGCACCCCAGCCTTCCCGAACATGCTGGCGGAAAGGGCTGGAGTCAGTCGATGGAAATGACCGCGATGCGCATCATGAGCGCCCGCGATGTTGTGGGTCCGCCGCCGGGCCTCGGCTACATGCTCGCAGCGCCGACCATTGCCGATCACGGCACGCCGGAGCAGATCGAACGATACCTTCCGTCGATTCTCAACGGTCGTGAAGCATGGTGTCAGTTGTTCTCTGAACCTGGCGCGGGTTCGGACTTGGCCGGGTTGCAAACCAAAGCCAGCAACGACGGCGACGAGTGGGCATTTACCGGGCAGAAGGTCTGGACATCTCAGGGCCACCTCGCCGACTTGGGGATGCTGATTGCTCGCACCGACCCAGATCAGCCAAAGCACCGCGGCATTAGCTATTTCGCTTTGTCGATGGATCAGCCTGGTGTGGAGGTCAGACCGCTCAAGGAAATGACCGGCCGGTCTTTCTTCAGCGAGGTCTTTATGGATGATGCTCGCGCCGGTGAAGAATCAGTCATTGGAGCCTTGGGCGATGGTTGGCGGGTGGCCAACACCACTTTGACCTACGAGCGAGCCCACATCGGCGGCGGTTCAGCCGGACTCGCCACCCTGAACCCCGGTTCAAAGGCGAACTCCTTCGACCGGATCTGTAGCGATGTGATCGCCCGCTCTAAAGAACGTCGGTCGGGAGCGGGTTCGCCTGGGGTCGGGATGAAACTGTTCGAGCGCTACCGACTGCTCGCCACAGATCTCGGCCGCAACGACGACCCCGTCTTTCGCCAAGAGCTGATGAAGCTCTACACCATCTTGCGAGTCAACCGGATGAATATTCAACGGTCGCGCAACAAGAGTCAACGCACCGGCGGCGAGGGAAACATCGCAAAGCTGTACGACGCCGAAATCCATCACGCGTTTCGTGAGGTTGGCCTCTCGATAGCGGGCGCCGACGGGATGTTGATGGGTGGGTCATCTAGCACCGATCCGGCCATAAGCGAATTGGCACTGTTCTCCTTGGCTCCCTCGATCTACGGCGGCACCAACCAGATCCAAAAGAACATCATTGGCGAGCGGGTTCTAGGCCTCCCCAAAGAGCCCGGCCCCGACAAGACCACCCCCTTCAGCGAACTACCAAAGAACCAGTAATGGTGTCAGACACGTCCCTAATCGTCTGACTTGAGTCGAACGAAATCTCTGGATCGGGCATGATTAGGGACGTGTCTGACACCGCAGAATGGACAGGTCAGAGCACGTCGGCGAGGGTTCGTTGTAGTGGACTGGCGAGGGCCAGGTTGGTTTGGCTTCGACCGACGGTGGGGAGTTTGGTGATGGTTTGCACCACTTCATGGAGGTGATCGTTTGAGCGAGCCACCACCCGGCACAACAAGTCGCCAACTCCTGCCACGGTGTGAACCTCAAGAATCTCCGGTATCGCCGCTAGCGAAGCGACCGTGGCTTCGAACTCGCCCTGGGTCGTTTCGAGGGTGATGAAGGCGAGCACGGGGTAACCGACCAGGCGCGGCTCGATTTCAGGACCGTAGCCCGTGATGACTTCGGCCTGTTCGAGGCGGGCCATCCGTGCGTGCACGGTTCCCCTCGCGACACCGAGCCGCCTGGCGGCCTCGGCCACATTGGGGCGTCGGCTGGCCCTGAGGGTGCGGATGAGAGCCAGGTCGGTCTCGTCGACCCTTTCGGTACTGTTCATGCTGTTCATAAACTTCGGCTCAATCCCCGCCAAAGTTGAACATAACGTTCAACGAATGTGGTCTGCTGCGAATAGTCGTGCTTCTCCATTGCGAAATGGTAGCGAGTTTGTTCAACTGGAGTCATGTCACATCTAAAGAACGTTGACCACATCTCCTACGCGTGCGAACTCGGGTCCATCGAAAGGTGGGCCTGGTTCCACATCGAAGTCGAGGGTGGGACGCTGATCAACCGCATCGACGATGTTCGACCCGATGATCCCGATAGCAGCATGAAGATTTGGTGCGTCGACTATGGCACCTTTGGTGTCGCCCTGATCGAGGGTATCGACCGGGCCGCAAAGTCTCAGGTGACCAAGTTCGTTGATCGCCACGGCGACCATTCGGTGCAGCACGTGGCGTATGACACCTATGACCTAGAGAAGTTCAAGACCCACCTCGGTTCGCTAGGCGGAACCCCAAGAGGCGACACGCTGGTTCGAAACGACGGATTCGGTATTCTCAAGCAGATGTTTGCCCGCGGCTACAGCGAGGGTGATGCAGCCGAGACCAACTTCCCCGAGTACGTGCAGCGTCCCGAGCCCGGCGACGACGAAAGCGATGTTGCGATCACCTTTGCCGAGGAGACCGGAAAGGGGTTCTATGATCAAATTGAGGATGCCGTATCGGCTGGCGACGAGGCTCCGTTCTTTGACTTTGCCGCAATGCCCCAAGACTGGGCCGTCCCAACCCCAACCCCACTAGACGGATCGCGCTAGTTTGCTGGCGTTCCTCGGTCACGCAGGCTGTTTTGCCGGCGTTCCCCGGTCACGCAGGCTGTTTTGCCGGCGTTCCCCGGTCACGCAGGCCGGGGGTCTCAGGCTGCGGGCTGGCGCCCTTCGCCTTACAGCGTTGTTGGTGCTCAAGGTTGCGTGTTGGGGGTGTCAGACACGTCCCTTAATCCTGGCTGTGCACTCGGGTTCGCTGCTGGTAGGGCCAGGAATAACGAACGTATCGGACACCGTTTTTGAGAGTGAGCAGTCCCGTCGCGCTGGCGGGGGCGAGTTTGGGTAGTGGTGTGTTGGGGGGTGTCAGACACGTCCCTTAATCCTGGCTGTGCACTCGGGTTCGCTGCTGGT
>CBERPN010000203.1:0-7910 GCA_965524675.1 uncultured bacterium | reverse complement strand
TTCGGTTCTATGAGCGGGTCGGAGCGATCGCTCAACCGAAGATTCGCCTCACTCTGCCAACGCCACTTCGTTCAGCATCCCCGACTCGGACCAGAAGCATCAACGGACAGGTTCTGGATTCGTTCGGCGCTGCCTGGGAAGCCAGAGACCTCGACGCGATTGCCCTGTGTTTACACAGCGAGTGCAGCTATTCACCATCGGTGGCTACAGAACTCAATGGACAATTTGTCGGGGTCGATGACGTGCTCGCCGGCATCTCGATCATGTGGCAACACGATGCAGGATCAAACGCTACCTTTGGTGACGAGATTGAAACGGGCGACCGGATCGTTCGTACTTGGACCTACCACTTCGACAGTGGATCAAAGGAGTACGGCATCGACGTGTTTTCATTCACCGACGGACTGCTCATATCAAAAGATGCTTACCGGAAGGGCCTTCAGCAGTCAGATCGATTAGGGACGCCCATTAGGGACGTGTCTGACACCGGTTAGATTTCGCAGCTGCCTTTGCTGCAGTCCTTGCCCGCGGCCGACGCTCGCAGATGCTTGAAACCAATGGCAACACCGATGGCGTACACCGTGCCGAATGCGAGTCCGACCCAGAGGGTGTTACGGCTCACCAGCGATCCGAAGGCAGATCCACCGAAGATGGCGGCCAGAACGGCCATCGAAATCGGCAGGTGGCAAGGGCAAAAAATGAACGACCAGATCAGCCAACGGCGACCTTTACGTTCGAGCGCAACTACTTCGTCGGCTACGTCGACGGCCATTGGCGCGTCCTGAATTTCGGCGGTCATCGTCATAGTTGCCACCACATCGACACAGCGCCGGGAAAGCTTGAGCCAAAACCACGTTCTGGTCGGGCAGGTGGCCCCCAGGGGGGCCGTCTGCCCGACCAGTTGGTGGGCGGATTATGCGGGAACCATCTCGATCCAGGCGCTGTAGCCGCCGATGATGTCTGATACATCGCCGAATCCCGCCTGACGCAGAACGCTCGCCCCGACCGATGATCGGTAGCCGCCTGCACAGAACACAACGGTAGGCGCTGCAGGATCTAGTTCTTCGATACGGGCAGGAAGCTGACCGACCGGGATCTCTAGCGCCGCATTTATCGTACCGAGAGCAGTTTCTCCGGGGTTACGAATATCGACCAGCTGCAAGCCTTCGATACCGGCCTTACGGTCTTCGAACTCGGTTGCTGTCATACGCGAACCGCGTTGAACCTTGTTGGTGTTAGCCGCCATCACCGCGAGCGGGCCCTCGAGGTAGCCGACCACTCGATCGAACCCAATCCGAGCCAAACGGTTCTTTGCTTCGGTCGCAAAGCCGTCGTCAACTACGAGCACGATGTCTACATCGCTCGGAATTACCGAGCCAGCGAACTCTGCATAGCGACCGTTGAGTCCAACGTTGATGGAACCGACCAGATGACCAAGGGCAAACTCTTCGGGGTCGCGACCATCGATGATCATGGCCCCAGCGGCAACCTTTTGCTCGAAAGCAACAAGATCCAGCGCTGTCGGAACAGCTGTTTCGTCGAGCAGATCGCGGTCCTTCCGATTGAGGATTGCGTCATACACGAAGTAGCCAGGAGCGGGCGGCTGGCCTTCGGTGACCAATTCGACGAAGGTCTTTTTGTCTGGGGCAAGCAGTGCGTAATTGCTCACCCGTTGTTCTCCCATTGTCGACCATGTATCGGTCGATAGGTTCTTGCCACAGGCCGATCCGGCACCGTGCGCGGGATAGACCTTGGTCGCGTCGGGAAGCGGCAACAGCTTGTTGTGAAGGCTGTCGTAGAGACTATTGGCAAGCTCATCGCGGCTGAACCCGATCGATGAGAGAAGATCCGGTCGACCAACATCACCAATGAACAAGGTGTCGCCGGTGAGCACTCCGTATGGAACCTCATGACCGGGGCTCTCGTGGATCACGATGCTGATCGACTCTGGGGTATGCCCGGGAGTGTGCAGGATCTCTAACTCGACCTCTCCGAGACTTATCCGTTCGCCGTCCTCGAGCTTGCGTGACGCAAACTCGGTCTCGGCTACCGAAGAGAAGCCGATCTCGGCACCGGTGGCCTCCGCGAGTTCGAGATGGCCCGACAAAAAGTCGGCATGAAAGTGAGTTTCGAGAACGAGCTCGATGGTTAGTCCCGCCGCTTTCGCGTCGGCCACATACTCGTCGACGTCGCGACGAGGATCCACTACAACCGCACGACCGGTGGTTTCGTCGCCGATTAAGTACGAAGCGTGAGAGAGACAATCCAGGTAATACTGCGTGAACTTCATCACTAGATCCTTTCAAGATCTAAACCTATAAATACTGATTTCTGTTGGGATATTGCGATTAGCTGTCGTATGCCAGCATTCCGCCAGCAAGGTTCACCACATCTGTAAACCCAACCGACGTGAGATACTCAGACGCGTTGGTGCTGCGGCCACCGCTACGACACAGGACGACGACTCGGCGTTGTGGATCCAGCTCTTCGACCCGGTCGGCTAGATCGCCCAACGGGATGTTTAGCGCGTTTGGAAGCGTTCCTTCGGCAACCTCTTGTGGCTCGCGTACGTCGACTAGCTGACCGTCGTCGCCAAGTGCTGCTTGATAATCGGTTACGGGATGATCTGTATGTGTCACCGCTAGACCGACTCTGCATTGAGTCCGTCAAGGACGCCTGCGATGTCGCACTGATCTTCGGTCTGGTTATAGGGAAGCTTGGCCAGAACCGCAGCCATGGCGCAGGTATTGGAAAGTGCCGAGTAGGCGAGCCCAGCCCCAACTCCTCCGGCCAGCCACTTTGCCCCAGGCACAACTGTGCTCACGGTAACTGCAGCCAGTGCCAGCGACCCAGCTACCAAGCGAACCTGGCGATCCATGGCCCACTGGTCGGTGTCGCCGAGCACGACGTCGCCTCCGGCAGCCTGCCAGCCTTGCATTCCACCTTCGAGAATGTGAAGCGTTTCCTTACCGGCGCCGCTGAGTTTTTCATGGGCCTGAGTCGCTCGACCGCCGGTCTGGCAAACCAGGACTACGGGATGATCGACGTCGGCAAGGTCGCGAACGTGCTCGCCAAGAGTTGCGAGCGGCACATTGTACGAACCAGGAATGTGTGCGCCCTGGAACTCGCTGCCGGTCCGTACATCGAGAATTCTGATGTCGGGGTCCTCGTGCTGTAGCTGGCGAAGACGGCTGGCATCGATAACGTCGGCCGCTCCAATTGTTGTGCTTGTCATAGTGCCTCCAACGGCTGTAGGGATTGGTGTAGTTCGTGAGCAACGGTTTCGAGCTGCCCGGTTCTTAGGTTGTGGATTGCGCCCTGGATTTCAAGCTGGCCCACGCGAGAGGCGAGGCCTACCGGCCCGGGATGCTCGGCGAGCGTCTCCATCGTCTTTGCAACATTGAGAGCTGCGATTTGATCGGGTTCTGCGTTGGGCCATGCCTTGGTGAGGTCACAAATCTTCGCCACGACGGGCTCGAGGTGTCCGCCGCACGTTCCGGCAGAAGCGGCAGCAACTGCGCCACAACTGGTGTGACCCATGACGACGATGAGATCGACGCCAAGGTTAGCTACCGCGTAGTCCAGGCTGGCGATGGCTGATGGAACCGCTGTGTTCCCAGCGATCCGTACGATGAACAGGCTGCCGGCGGGTTGGCCAAAGACCACCGACGGCGGCACTCGCGCGTCAGAACAGGCGAGAATGGCTGCTTTGGGTTCGTGCCGAGGGGCGTTGTCTGTGGGCATAGGAGCGGTCGCCCGATGCGCCTTGAGAAGAGTGTTCCAAGTGTCAGACACCAGACTTCACCTCTACCCCGAAAGCGAACGATTCGTTGTTCAGCTCATGTTCATCGATGCCGAATCGTCGCTGGTCACTGGGAGCCGGAGCATGTTGACCAATGGCGACTACCGCCTCGTTGGTGGACGAGTGGATTCGATCGCGAAACTCTTCCCATATTCCGGCACGACGCAGTACGTCGCGTACCGGGCCTTTTACATCGCAGAGATGAAGGGCAACATCGCGCTCGCGCACCTCGGTTAGTAGCTCGTGCAGCATTTCAGCGCCGGTGGCGTCGAGATCGTTGATTCCAGAGGCGTCGAGGATCAGCGCCCGCGGCTCAGTCGTCAGTTCATCGGCGTGGCGTATTACGAGTTTCTTCACGTTCACGGCGTTCACGAACGATAGAGCGGCATCAATTCGTACGATCTGAATTCCGTCGATTGTATTCGCCTCGGGAAAGCGCTCGATGTTGCGGTAGCTGGTAGTTCCTTCGACGTGACCTAGCACTGCGGTATGAGGCATTGACATCCTGGCGAAGACCACCAACATCGATGCCACAACGGCAACCAGTATTCCAAGTTCGATCCCCAAGATCAGCGTGCCAGAAAAGGCAACCCCAAGGCCGATCAGATCGCTCTTCTTGATCATCGAGATGTGTCGCATCTCAGCGATATCGATCAACCCAATGACCGCCATGATGATGATCGCCCCTAGCGCCGCGTTTGGCAACGAAGCGAACAGCGGGGTCAGAAAGGCGATGGTGATGAGCACGATTGCGGCAGTGATCAGCGATGCGAGCGGAGTCCGAGAACCGGCGGTGTCGTTGACTGCGGTTCGAGAGAACCCGCCCGTGACCGGGTAGCCGCCGAACAATCCAGAAGCCAGATTGGCGGCCCCTAGTCCAATGAGCTCGCGGTTGGCGTCCACTTCGTAGCGATGGCGGCGAGCGTAGACCTTGGCTACAGCGATCGATTCCATGAAGCCAACGATCGTGATGACGAGTGCGGTGGCGAAGAGACTTCCCATGAGCGAACCGTCAAAGTCTGGCAAGCCAAAGGCTGGCAGCTTGTCGGGGATGTCGCCAACGACCTTGACACCTCTAGCTTCCAGACCGAATAACTCGACCGCCAGAATCGATCCGACAACAACAACCAAAGCCGCGGGCACGCGCGGTGCGAAGCGCTTCAGCATAAAGAGCACGACTAGTGCAACAACTCCCAGGACAAGTGTCGTGGAGTTGGCTTCTGAAAGATTGTGGATCACCTCAAGGACGGTCTCAAAGAAGTGGTCCTTGCGTTCGATTGAGATGCCGAAGATGTGCTTGGCCTGCGAGAAGCCGATAATTATCGCTGCCGCCGCGGTAAAGCCAACCAGCACTGAATGGGACAAAAAGTTCACAAGAAACCCGAGGCGCCCAACGCCGAGCACGATGTGCACCGCTCCCACCATGAAAGCCAGCAAGGCGGCAGCGGCCAAATATCCGGCTGTTCCTTCTTCTACCAGCGGGGCGAGCGCCGAAGCTGTTAGCAATGAGACTATTGCTACCGGGCCAACCGCCAATTGGCGCGACGTTCCGAACAAGGCATAAATGACCACCGGGATCGTGGCCGCGTACAGCCCGACCTCGGGCGGTAGCCCAGCGAGTAGAGCGTATGCCATTGCTTGTGGCACCAGCATGGCGCCAACGGTCAGACCAGCGGAGAGATCGCTACGAAGGTCAGCTCGGTCGTACTGAGGACCCCAAGACAAAATGGGTAGAATCGCCTTCAACCAGATCATAAGTCCTAATATACGTACATTCGTAGTATTAGTCAACCTCAATCCGGTAAGCGATACGCGCTGGCGGCCGGCTTTAGGGGCCGGGCGTACCAGAACGGACGTCGCAAACCATTGGTTGAGGGCCGTGTTTTGCTAAGCCAATCGAGATATGCCTCGCGCGACTTCGCGGTATCGACCACAACGTCGCCATACTCATCGCCGGGTTGCGCAGGGCCAACGCGCACTCGCTGATGCCAGCACTGCATCCCCGATATCGGGTCGGGCTGCACACAGAAGGTAGCGTTCTGATGAACTCCGGTGTCCTTCCACCAGATTCGCTCGGTGTCGGGATCGTCCGAGGAGTAGGCCTCTGCGCCATGCTCACGCCGGAGCTTCCACACAGATCCTTCGTTGGAGATGTTGGCCTTGCCTGAACCCCACGATCTGGCCTTGTCCTCCTCCAGGCGCCAGCGCCCCATGTGGTGAGACGCCGCAACGACGCCCGGGCGAATCCCCTCAGTTCTCCATGCTTGGATAATGAAGTGACCGATCCGGGTCGTGACCCGCACGAGGCCATTCTCTTCGATCTCTAGCTTCTCGGCGTCCTGGGGGTGCAGCCACAGCGGGTGGCGATGGCTCAGTTCGTTCAGCCATTTTGAGTTCGCCGAGCGGGTGTGGATCAGAGTCGGGATCCGAAAGGTTGGAAGCAGAATTCGTTCGTCGCCTTCCATGTCGAGGTCTTCCCAATGCACATGCGATGGAATCCATTTCGGGGTCGCATACTCGGGCCAGCCCCAGTCGGCGAGCGTTGTCGAAAACAGTTCCAATTTCTTCGACGGGGTCGGAAAGCCCTCTTTGATCTCGCCGTCAATTTCAATTGCCGGAGATCCGTCGCCCAAAGGGGAAAGCTTGAGATCGTCGACATCGTCGAGAGAGCCCGACCAGGTGCCCGGCGTCCCCGGCTTACGGAAGACTCCCGAAGCGTCCTTTTCGCAATCCTCGACAAGCACCTCATCGACCAGACGCTCATAAGGCTCGTATGGATCGGCCGGGATCTCGAATGCTGCCCGGTCGCGCATGTACTCGAGCGGTTCCTGCCCTGCCGCCGCAGCAGCATCGGCGAGGCCGGGTACATTCTCGGAGAACACTTTGGCGTAGTACTCGTCGATACCGATCGGTTCGCCAGGGCGCTCCTCGCTCTCGAACCATTTCCGTATGCCCATCGAACCATCCGGATCGATGCGCCACGACAAGTCGATCCAGAACTCGTTCTCTTCCCAGACTTCGCCAGGGTTGTATTCGTAGCTACGCGTCTCGGGAGGTAACTGCTCACCCTTCTTTATCTCGGCATAGCGGCGAAATACTGACTGGCGAAAACTGATCCATTTCGAGGCGTGGGTCTCGTAGCTGACAATGTCGTGACGCTCAGCGCTAACGCCCATTGGCAATACGTAGTCGGCGAACCACGATGTTTCTGACCAAGTCGGGGTTAGTGCGACATGGCACCCCACTTTGGAGTCGTCCTTGAGCGCTTCCATCCATGTGAAGCCATCGGGGTTGGTCCAGATCGGGTTGTAGACCCGAGAGAAGTAGGTGTCGAGTTTGCCGCGACCTTCGTTTAGGAAGTGGGGAAGAAGAATCGACATTTCGTGATAACTAAGCGGATACTCCTTAGGCCATTCCAGCTCGTTCCAACTCGTGATACCAGGAGCTCCAAGCGGCGCTGCGGGCTTGAACTTGTTCATCCCGTTGCCTGCGGTCCCACCCTTAGTTGCGACCGAACCCGTAAGCACATTCAAGAAAAAGAGGCAGCGCGCGACCTGCCAGCCGCCCATGTTGCCAGCGCCGGCCGAGCGCCAATTGTGAGATGCGAACTTGGTTGGATGCTCGCCAATCAGTTCGGCGATCTCACGAATGGTTGCCGCGTCGACACCAGTTTTTTGTTCGGCTGCCTCGGGGGTGTACTCGGCGTACTCGTCGAGCATCGCACCCTGTACCGACTCCCACTCGACCGCCAAATCGGGTCGGGTTCTCTCAAGGTAGGTTTCCCAGTTGGTCCAACGACGAACAAAACTCTCGTTCCAAGTTCCAGCCTCAATCATCAGCCGGGCGATAGCGAGGAGCAGGAACGGTTCGGTCCCGGGCCACGTGGGCAACCAGAAGTCGGCCTTTGCGCCCGTGTTCGACAGGCGCGGGTCGACGCAGATTATCTTGGCGCCGCGTTCTTTGGCTTCCATGATGCGCTGCGCGTGCGGGTTGAAGTAATGGCCCGACTCCAAGTGAGCCGAGATCAAAAAGATGACCTTGGCGTTCGCGAAATCGGATGAGGGTCGATCGTGACCCATCCACGATTGGTAGCCAATCCGGGCATTAG